>CAZYYT010000001.1:0-3161 GCA_964651775.1 uncultured Oscillospiraceae bacterium
CTCGTTCACAAACTATCCAAGCTGTTAAGGTTTTCTTACTTTTTTATAATTGTGAAGAAAGGTTCGTCATAACCGGGTTTTATATCAGCATAAAGAAGCGTATTTTTTTCATACAAATTATAATGATTTGAATTAAGTTCATAAATTAAATGTGGTGGGTTTTCAGGATTTCCATCGTTAATGTCTTGAAAAACTATTTTCCCGTTATTAATAAATATTATCCCATTAATTAAATCTAAATCAAACTTGATCTCAATTCCTGCAACTTTATCCAAAACTTCTTTATCTACCGGAAATTCAAAGGCAACTGCCCTTTCCCACTCAAAATCTGTAGCTTCCGAAAGATAAAATTCCTCATTCTGTGCAATTGATTTAAGCGATTCACGATAAGCTTCTATTCTCCTTTGTTTGTAAGCCTTGAAACAAAACAAACCAGTTAAAATAATGATTAATGCGAATAACAAGTATAAACACAGTTTTTTCATACTTTAACATCCTTTCTTATTACTTCGTTTCATAACCATCTTTGTCCAAAAGCTTTAATCTTTGTTTTGCGGTTTTATACTGTGAGTATGGCATTTTTTCACTTATCCAAAATCCATCCTCATAAAATTTTTCAAGAACATCTAATGCAATTTTATTCATACCTTTACTATTTGTGGTTATTCCTACGATTCTTCCTTGTATGTTATTTAATAAATCAAATCACAAGTCTGATCAGCTACAATAGAGCTTGAAAACTTTATATTCTTGAGATCCTCAGGAGAATATTTATTTCCAAGGGCATTCGGATTTTCTTCATGAGCGAATCCGACTTTTCTTGCTATATCTATCCCATATCTTTTTGTAATAGTTGCTTGCCATAAAACATGTCTAAAAGCATTTACTTGACTCCCCTCTTTTTCTTCGTTTTCATTTAACCCTAACTCGTTTGTAGCAAATCTTATTGAATTTGTAGTTATGTTTGTTGCCCCTATCTTATAAGCACCTATTTCAAGTGCAATAACAGGGTGTGCTGTGGCAAATTCAATGGTACGTTCTTTTGAACTTTTGTTTCCATTTTTAGGGGAAATGTTATCTTGATTTTGAATTATATTTGAAAACCATTTTTCAAGCGAATCAAAATTAACATGTTTCCCATTTATTAATATCTGAATACCTTCTCTTCTTGCTTCTTTCTCTAAATCATATCTTCCTATACTATTCGAAAAGTTTTGTTTTAAAAAAGATATATATAAGGCTTTTAAATTATCTTCACTTAAATGTGTATTGCTATTCTTTAACATATTTTCTGTTTTTGTCACACTATTCATAAAAGCCACCTGATAATCTTTATTAAAATTCTCTATAACATTCTCTAAATTCATTTGTTATATAAAGAAAGTCTTGGGACGATTTTATAAAATTTCTTCTAACTTAATTATAAAAGCACTCATTTTAATATCTAAAGCGTTACAAATTCTATAAAGAGTTTCTAATGTGGGTTTGCGTTCACCACGCTCTATGGCACTTAAATGACTTCTCCCTATATCAGCCAAGCCACTAAGCACTTCTTGTGAAATTCCTTTTTGCTTTCTAAAAAATAAAACAGTTTCTCCAACCTTTTTTGAGTCAAGTGTGCTTACATACATATTCTCACCTCAAAAATAGTATATCTTATATTTTTATGCTCTATGAATACATATGTTGACATTCGAATACTTATGTGTTATAATTTACTTATTTTAAAGCATAAAGGAGTTCTTATGAATCTATATAGATATCTATCTTACGCTTTTCTTATTTTTATTTGCTTCCTCTTAATATTGCTAAAAAATGTGCTATCTCTTAGATATTTACTGATTTTAGGGATTGGTGGAATTACTATAGATATTTTTGTTTTAATTTCAGGCGAAATCATTGGTATATTGCATTACTATTTAGATACCTTGGTAAATAGAGCAATCGATTTAAAAAGAGAAGATTAAAACTAATCCCCCATATTCTGCTATAAGAATATGGGGGATTTTATGTTTTTAGTTCCTTGTAAAATTCTTATTTTTAAGCAAGAATAATAAAAAATTTCATTTAAGGACTTGATTTTCGTCATACAGAGTGTTATAATAATTACGAACATATGTTCTAGACGCATCAATAAATATGCTATATATGAACAAAAAATTTAGGAGGAAATATGGAAAACAGATGTAAAAGATGTAATAGAAAACTATCTAATCCAAACGATGACTATGGTTGGAGATGTGCTGAAATCTTAGGAATAGATAGTGCGGCGGACAATTTTAGCGAAGATTATAGGACTGCTTTCAATACCAGCATTGAAAAAGCCGGTAAAATGTTAAAAAACAGCACATTAGATTTAACAAAAGAAAATGCTAACGCATTTTTTGTATCTTTATTTAAGCAATATTTTTCAAAGCTTATAGGAAGATATGATTTAGAACTGAAAGCAAAAAAAGAAGGTTTTCAAATATTAACAAATGGGAAAAAGTATTTTGACAATAAGTCCTTCAATAACTGGATATCAAATTTAAATACAAAGGAAAGTTCTCTTCAAAGGTCGATAGAATTTGGTGCATCTAACCCCAGCGCAGCTATGGAAATAGGCTATATCAACAAGCACTTAAAAAACATAAGTTCTAATTCAGACAGATTTGCTACGAGAATTTTTGAGAGTCTAAGCACTAAAAGTAGTAACATTAGCAGGCAAACGAACGCATTTCGTCATGTTTTATGGCAGGCAACCATTACTAAAAGATATGGAATAAATGTTGCAAGGGAAGTGGGCTTTGCCCATGAGGAAAATCCTATAGCTATTGGTGATAAATATACTCCGGAGGATTTTAAATATATTGAATTCAGAGGCAGTGCAGCTGCTGATGAAGCTTGTGATTTACTAAACAACATTCAGGGTAGGATTATAGGAATTACAACAAAAAATGATGATATAAAAAAAATAGCCCCCGAAGTTTTGGAAAAATACTATAGTAACGGATTTTGGGAAAGTAAACAAACAAGTAATCGCACTTATAGAATTGAGTTAAAAAAATTATCACAACTGCAATATGAAGACGCAAAAAATCAATTAAGAAGTTTAGATGATAATGGTTTTAGAAAGGAGAACTGAAAATGGAAAAGTTTTTTTTTAGGGTACTGCTACCAAT
>CAZYYT010000001.1:3261-9503 GCA_964651775.1 uncultured Oscillospiraceae bacterium
TTTACCAGGTGTATGAAAAGGACACCCCATTATACGCCGAAATTGAAGACATTGACGGAAAAAACTATTACTATATAAGGAAAAAGCAATAAACTAATCCCCTATATTTTTACTATAAGAATATAGGGGATTAGTTTATTTTACATCAATATTTTCAAGTTCTTTTAGCGAAAGGGATGAGATATACTCATACCTTTCTTTTTTGTTTTTGATTTTAACTCGCTCCCACTCTATTATGCCAAAATTAGCATTCATCGGCTGAAAGCGTGTGTTATATCTGTCAGTTATATAAGAAATAAGCGCCCCTGTGCAGGTCTGCGGTGGAAACTTAACTGTGTCCTTACCAAGTATTTTTCTTGCGGCGTTTATTCCTGCAACAAGCCCAGATGATGCAGATTCAACATAACCCTCAACACCTGTTATCTGCCCCGCAAAAAATACTTTGGGGTATTTTATAAGACTATAATCAACATTTAAAACTTTTGGAGAATTTATATAGGTGTTTCTGTGCATAACACCATAGCGCACAAATTCTGCATCATGAAGCCCGGGTATCATAGAAAACACTCTTTTTTGTTCACCAAACTTAAGGTTTGTCTGGAAGCCTACAAGGTTGTAGAGCGTACCTTCCGTGTTATCACGACGAAGCTGAAGCACTGCATAAGGCTCCCTCCCTGTTTTGGGATTGGGGAGGCCTTTTGGCTTAAGTGGGCCAAAGCAAAGCGTGTCGTGTCCACGCCCTGCCATTATCTCCACCGGCATACACCCCTCAAAAACCTTTATGTTTTCAACACCTTCGTGCATTTCGGCACGCTCCGCATTTATAAGCGCATCATAAAAGGCATCATATTCTTCCTTTTCCATGGGGCAATTTATATAGTCAGGCGTACCCTTATTATATCTTGCAGCAAGGTATGCCTTATCCATATCAATACTTTCTGCGGTAACAACCGGTGCTGCCGCATCAAAGAAAAACAGCTTTTCTTCACCCGTAAGCCTTGCGATTGCACCATTTAGTGATTCGTCACTAAGCGGCCCTGTTGCGATAATTGTGTACTCTTCCTCATAAACATCATTAACAAGCTCATTTACGATTTTAATATTAGGATGATTTTTTATAGTATCTGTAACAAGTGCGGCAAAACGTTCCCTATCAACTGCAAGTGCACCACCTGCAGGGACTGATGTTTTATCCGCGCACGCTATTACAACGCTGTTTAGCCTTCGCATTTCCTCTTTTAAAAGTCCACAGGCATTATCAAGGCCATTACCTTTAAGTGAGTTTGAGCAAACAAGCTCACAAAGGTTTTTATCCATATGTGCAGGGGAAAATTTAATGGGCTTCATTTCATAAAGCTTAACTTTTATTCCCCTTTCAGCCGCTTGCCATGCCGCTTCACAGCCGGAAAGACCGCCACCTATTACTTTAAGCTGCATATTACTTCTTATCCTTTTTATTTGTTTCGCACTCACTATTTGAGCAGATTGTTATGCTTCCTCGCTTGAGATACTTTCTTGTCATAATGCTTCCGCATTTTGGGCAAGGGGTACTAATCGGCTCATCCCACAAGATAAAGTCGCATTTTGGTGCGTTTTCGCAGGAGAAATATTTTTTGCCACGCTGACTTTTTCTTGCAACAATTCTTCCCCCGCATTTGGGGCACTTAACACCGGTATCTTGAAGAATCGGCTTTGCATTTCTACATTCAGGAAATCCGGGGCAAGCAAGGAATTTACCAAATCTACCAAGCTTGATTACCATATTTCTTCCGCATTTATCGCAGATTTCGTCACTAACTTCTTCTTTAATCTCTACCTTCGCAACAGATTCCTCTGCCTTTTTAACCTCAAGAGAAAATGGCTTATAAAACTCATCAATTACGTCTTGCCACTTAAGGTCGCCTTCTTCAATATCATCAAGCTTCTGCTCCATATTAGCAGTAAAGTCAACATTTACGATATCATTAAAGTTTTCTGTCATTATATCTGTAACTATTGTTCCAAGTTCTGTTGGCTTAAGCATCTTTCTTTCACGGGTTACATAATCTCTTCCCAAAATTGTGCTTATTGTAGGAGCATAGGTACTTGGTCTGCCGATACCATTTTCCTCCATAGTCTTGATAAGCGATGCCTCGGTATATCTTGCGGGTGGCTCTGTAAAATGCTGCTCGTCAGAAAGCTCCACCGCTTTAAGTATAAGTCCCTTTTCTATTTTTATAAGGCGCTTTGAATCTTTTTCTTCCTCTTCATCACTGCCTTCGATATAAACTGCACGATAACCGGGGAAGGTGATTGCACTTCCTGTTAATTTAAAGGTTACGCCCTCTGCATCAAGTTCGGCTGAAAGCGTGTCATACACTGCGTTTGCCATCTGGCTTGCAATAAAACGCTCCCATATAAGCTTGTAAAGCTTATAAAGGTCAGCGGGCACAGCGTCCTTAATTTCTTCCGGTTTGATTTCAGGCATTGACGGACGAATTGCTTCGTGCGCATCCTGTGCATTTTTACCTGTTTTATATAAACGGGGCTTACTTGGAACATACTGCCCCCCAAATTTTTCGTTTATTATTTCTTTTGCTTTATCCATTGCCTCGGGCGTGATACGAAGTGAGTCGGTACGCATATATGTGATAAGACCTACAGAGCCTCTTCCCTTTAATTCAACACCCTCATAAAGTTGCTGTGCAGCCGCCATTGTGCGTCTTGATGTAAACCCAAGCTTTCTGCTTGCTTCCTGCTGAAGCGTACTTGTTGTAAATGGCGGTGCAGGTGATTTTGTCTTTTCACTGTAGACTGCACTTGTTACAACAAAATCCGCATTCTTTATGCTATTCTTAATTTTAACGGTTTCTTCTTCACTTTTAAGCTCTTTCTTTTTTCCGCCGATACCAAAGTATCTTGCCTGAAAGTTTTTCTTTACAACCGGCTCTGTAAGAAGTGCTGTAAGTGACCAATATTCCTTTGGCTCAAAAGCATTAATCTCGCGTTCTCTATCTACTACAAGCTTTGTTGCAACGGACTGCACACGGCCTGCACTAAGGCCCTTCTTAACCTTTTTCCAAAGAAGCGGACTAATCTGATAGCCCACAATTCTGTCAAGCACCCGGCGTGCCTGCTGTGCGTCAACAAGGCGCACATCAATGGGGCGCGCAGATTTAAGTGCATTTGTAACTGCAGTTTTCGTTACCTCGTTAAAACTGATTCTGCAATTTTTATTTTTATCAATATTAAGCACCTCACTAAGATGCCAGCTGATTGCCTCTCCCTCTCGGTCAGGGTCAGTTGCAAGATAAACCTTATCTGCATTTTTTGCAGCCTTCTTAAGCTTTGAAAGAAGGTCTCCCTTTCCCCTGATAGTAATATATTTAGGTGTATAGTCATCCTCAATATCTATACCAAGCTGACTTTTGGGTAAATCACGGACATGTCCCATGGATGCTATAACCGTATAATTCTTTCCAAGATATTTGTTAATGGTTTTTGCTTTAGCGGGTGACTCAACTATAACCAGGTTGTTTGCCATTAACATCCCCTCCTATTACATAAGTTTGTATTTTTTATCGAATTCCTTCTTAATAATTCCGCGAAGCTCAAGCATACCTAAGATTGCAGTAAGCTTTGAGCCATCAAAAGATATCTTTTCTTCAAGTTCATCTGTTGTATGTGAATTATTATTAAGAAGCTTTACAACCTCTGCCTCCATAGGCGAAAGGTTTATATTTTCCATAATTACCGGTTTTTGCGTTTCCTTCGGCGTTTCCTTCGGCGTTTCCTTCGGCGTTTCCTTCGGATTTTCTACTCTATTAATTTCTGTAAATTCCTCTGAAACCATTAATTCTTCCTCTTTTGTAAAGAAGTCGGGGTTTCTTAAAATAAGCTCATCAATTACATCCATTGCACTAAGGCATGGCGCGATACCATCGCGTATAAGCGCGTTTGTTCCACCACTTAGTGAATTATCAATATTTCCGGGCACAGAAAAAACTGCTTTTCCAAAGCTATCTGCCTTATCCGCAGTTATAAGTGCGCCACTTTTTAAAGCGGCCCTCACCACAACAACAGCCTCACTAAGCGCGGCTATTATCCTGTTTCTGTGCGGAAAGTTTATTTTGTTTGGCGGTTCACCAAACCCAAACTCTGATATTACTGCGCCGCCATTTGCTGATATTTCCTCAAACAGTTGTTCATTAACCTTTGGATATATAACATCAAGTCCACAACCAAGCACCGCAATCGTAACCGCTTTGCTTCTCAGTGCACCCGTATGCGCGGCCGCATCTATGCCTTTTGCACCACCTGAAATTATTCCAACACCTGTTTGTGCTATATCAAACGCAAGTGAGTTTGCAATTCTAAGGCCATATTCGTCACACGCGCGGCTTCCTACAATCCCTGCAAAAAGTCCGTGATTAAGCGCCCTAACGCTTCCTCTTACGAAAATGGTTGGTGGTGGATTTGGGATAGTTTTAAGAGAGTCCGGATAATACTTATCAATGTATGTTACAATGCTTACCCCTGACTTTTCCGCTATTTCAAGGTTGCGCATAACATTTACATAGTGCTCTGATTTATGATTGATGGTGCTTTCATCATAAAGGGTATCGTCCCTCAAAAGCTCCTCGAGCTTTTTCCGGCTAGAGCCAACCTCAGCCGATTTAATCATCCAGATATGCCGCTTATCCATCAAACCACCAACTTTTATTCTAAATACTTACTATATAAAGTTACACTAAAATTAGAACTTTGTAAAGAAAAATTTTTATTTTATAAATTCTGCCTTAAATGCTCATACACAATAACTGCGCTTGCAACTGCCGCATTTAGGCTTTCTGCATCACTTTTCATCGGAATTTCAACGATGCTATCACAAAGCTTAAGTGTTTCCTTTTCAACACCATTTCCTTCGTTTCCTATTATTATAAGCGCCTTTCCTGTAAGGTCTGTTTTATAAAGCTGTTTGGAGTCACTATGTAGTGCTCCTGCAACAATTTTATACCCCTTGTTTTTATAATATGCAATAGTATTTGCACAATCTGCATTACTTATAATTGGAACAGAGAAAATCCCCGTCATAGTAGCACGAATGATTTTAGGATTATATAAATCACAGCAACCCTTTGTAAGCACAACACCATCGCAAAAGGCAGCGTGTGCAGTACGTACAATTGTGCCGATATTTCCTGGATCTTGAACATTTTCGCACATAACAATACAGCTGTTTTCACTTTCCTTGATATCGCCACTTTGCTTTATCATTTCACATACCGCAATAATGCCTTGCGGTGTTATAGTATCAGAAAGCTCTTTAAAAAGCCTTGGTGCAAAGGAATATACGGGGCAATCAAGCCCCTCATTTATGCAAAATCCATCCTCTATTGCAACCATTTTAAGCTTAACACCTTTTTTTAAAGCGTCGGAAACGTTACGAATACCCTCTATTATAAAAAGAGAATTTTCATCACGACCACGTTTTGTTTTAAGTGTATTTATAAGTCGAAAAATTCTGTTTTCACGGCTTGTAATAATCATAGCTTCAAATCCTTTAAATTTTTACGATTAAAAACCGTTTTCACACGCGTGTGAAAACGGTTTTTTGAATCTTAAAGATTGCTCTTTGCAGTTTCAACAAGCTGTGTAAATGCCTGAGGATCGCTGATAGCGATTTCTGAAAGCATCTTTCTGTTGATTTCAACATTAGCCTTTTTAAGACCATTCATAAATCTTGAATAGTTGATATCATTCATCTTGCATGCTGCGCTGATTCTTGTAATCCAAAGTGAACGGAAATCTCTTTTCTTAAGTTTTCTACCAACATAAGCGTATGAAAGTGACTTCATAACTGCCTGATTAGCAACTCTGAAAAGTTTTGACTTTCCGCCTCTATATCCTTTTGCAAGCTTTAATATTTTTTTATGTCTTTTTCTGGCGCTTAATGCACCCTTAACTCGAGCCATTTTTTAGTCCTCCTCAAATTTTTATTTATAAGGTATAAGTTTCTTAATAACCTTTACGTTTGTAACGTCTGCGAAAGCACCTTTTCTTAGTCTTCTCTTTCTCTTTGTGTCTTTCTTTGTGAGAATATGACTTCTGAATGCTTTTGATCTTTTTACCTTACCTGACTTAGTAAGACTGAAACGCTTTGCAGCGGCTCTTAGTGTCTTTATTTTAGGCATAAAATATCTCTCCTCTCAAATGTATATATCTAAACTCTTTTGAGCTTGATAATCAGCTCTTCGGCGAAA
>CAZYYT010000001.1:9513-39971 GCA_964651775.1 uncultured Oscillospiraceae bacterium
AATTGTAATCGCCATAAATTTACCTTCTAGCTTTGCCTTTTTATCGGCAGCACCGAATTCTTCAACACCCTTTAAGAAGCGCTCAATAAGCTCCTCTCCAAGTGATGTATGGTGGATTTCACGACCGCGAAAGCGAACGGAAACCTTAACCTTGTCACCAGCTTTAAGGAATTTGCAAGCATTTTTAAGCTTTGTTTCGAAATCATGAATATCAATAGAAGGTGAAAGCCTTACTTCCTTTAAACTTACAATCTTCTGATTTTTTCGGTTTTCTTTTTCCTTTTTAGCAATTTCAAAACGATATTTACCATAGTCCATAATTTTGCAAACCGGTGGATTTGCCTGCGGGGATATCTTTACAAGGTCAAGATTTTTACCAAAAGCAAGCTCCTTAGCGTCTTTACCCGCCATAATACCGAGCTGGCTACCGTCACTATCAATAACTCGAACCTCTTTATCCCTAATTTCGTCGTTAATCATCATTTCTTTGCTAATAGAAAACACCTCCAAAAATTTTAAATAATAAAAGCGGCAGGAGAAACCCACCGCTACAATAAACACACAAAAACAACATATGCTCATTATTAACCACACTGACTTTGTCGTGAGGTGAGAAGTGGGAACTTCTACTTCGTTACCTAAAGTATTATATCAAGCTATCCACCGTTTGTCAACACTTTTTTATTTTTATTTATCATTTTCTAACTTAGCATTAATTTTTAGCATAGATTCTTTGTTTTATTCATTGACTAAGGATGCGAATTATCATATAATTGATAAAGATGTATTTATAAGGGGTTTTTTTATGAAATGCACAATAGGTTTTGATGCGTATATCGATAAGCTTGTAAAGGTGGTTAAAACAAGGGAAAGCGCAGAAAACTGCACTTTTTTTAATGATATAACAGACTTTTCCTATAAGGTGAAATCCATGGCAGGCTTAAGTGGTGATATTGAAGTAGTTAAGCTTGATGAACGATTTGGGGGAAATGCCCCAATTATGGCACACGCACTCGCATCGCTTGGCGAAAGCGTAACCCTGGTTGCACCGACCGGCAAAAAAGATGCCTTTAAGGATTTAAAATGCACGCTTTTTGACCTTGGAGAGCCTGCGCCGTCACTTAATCTTGAGTTCGATGATGGTAAGGTTATGTTTGGTGAGTGCAGCATTTTAAATGACATCAGTATTGATTATTTAAAGAAAATTGGTCTTTACGATAAAGTTATTGAAGTGTTTACCACATCTGATTTTATCGGCCTTTGCAACTGGACACAGATGGAAAACATTTTACCCCTTTATGCCGATATTTTAAAGAGTGAAAGTAAGATAGAAACAGTATTTTTTGACCTTGCCGATTTTTCAAAAAAACCTGAGGAAAGCGTTTTTGCACTTTTTAATTTAATCAAAAGCGTGAATAACAAAATAAGAATTATCGTTGGCCTTAACGAAAATGAGGCTAACATACTCTCAAACACATTTTCACTTACAAGGATAGACGACAGGGCCCAGTTTACAAAAGAGCTATCACAAAAGGCGGGCTGTGAGATTGTAATTCACGCAAAGAATTGGTCAGCACTTTCAAACGGGGATTACAGTGTTTTAAGAGAAGGCAAGCTTGTACAAAAGCCGAAGATAAGTACAGGTGGCGGTGACCACTTTAACGCAGGTTTTAGCTATGGGCTTATAAATAATATGAGCATTGAAGATAATCTTGATTTTGCAATGGGCACATCGGGAGTATTTGTATCTTGTGGAGAAAGCCCCACAAAAGAAATGGTAGAAGTATACTTGAAGGAGATATAATATGGAATGGATAAATGAAATAAAATCACAGCCATCTGCACTTCGTGATTTTACTGCACACCTTAAAACAAACCCCCATTGGGTGGAAAAGGCAAAGAACATTGCTTTTAATAAAGTTTTATTGACAGGTATGGGAAGCTCGCTTTTTGCTTGCTACACTGCGGCAGAAATATTTAAAAAAAATGGTATCTTTTGCACCGCAATGGATTCACAAGCAGTGCTTGAATCTGCGATGGGACTTATTGACGAAAACACCCTTGTGATTGCAGTTTCACAATCAGGTGAAAGCCCTGAAGTTATTGAGCTTACAGGTAAAATTGAAAACAAGGAGAATCTTGTCGTTTTTGTAAATTATCCTAAGAGCACTGTTTACAACTGTGGTGCAGTAGTTGTTCCCATTCTTTGCGGAAGAGAGAATTATTCGTCTTCAAAAAGCTTTACAAACACTCTCGCTTCGTTAATTGCTTTTGCCGAGGTTATAGTAAATAAAGATGAAAATGTAGCTAACGAAATTTGTTATAAGCTTGAGGCGTGTGCAAAAGAAACAGAGCGAATTTTTGAAGATGCAGGTGATGCAAACACTTTTGCTAAGTTTTTAATGGACACTGAATCACTTTGTTATGTTGGTGGAAGCTATTCGTACACATCTGCCGCACATATGGAGCTTATTGGTGAAGAAACTGCCAAGATTTATGGCACACGCTACACCCCTTCACAGTTTATTCATGGCCCGATTGAGCTTATAAAAAAAGGTTTTAATGCACTTTTGTTTAACACACAAAAGGGATACTACGAAAAGATGGAAATAATTCGCGACAGTGTTGTTACATATGGTGGTAAGGTGCTTATGATAACCAATAACAAGGAATATAAATCCAGTGAAAATGTTATGGTTTATCATATTAATTGTGAGGACCCCGCCTATGCACCGATTGTTGAAATTGTTTTAATGGAGCTTATTTTTAATACCATCGGTCTTAAAAAGGGTGAAAAACCAGGACACTTGTACAGAGTAGCGAAGAGAATTATAGTTTAATAAATAATAAAAAGGAGGGCATTAGTCACCTTCACATAGGGGAAAATCGGTTTTGGATTGATTTTTAAAGTTAAGACTGCATCAAAAAATGGCGTAATACAAAAAGTATTACGCCATTTTTGTCTTTGTCAATACTGTTATGAATCACAATAAACTCAATTTTGACGCATAAGAAGAAGCGATTTTGACTATTTTCTTTTATTTAATAAAGTCTGCTGCTTTTATCAAACCAAAGCTCTTAACCGCTGCAGTTTCACCAGTAGCGTTATCTCCTAAGAATCTGAAGTTTGCATCATATTTTGAATCATACACCTTTGATGCACTCATCCAGATACTTTTTACAAAGTTATTTGCCATCTTATCAGAGATGCAAGCCTTTATATCAAATACATATGTGTAGTAATCATTAAGATACTGACTCGGCACCTTAAAGCCACCATCACCGGGGTTTAGGATTGTGCCAACGGGCTTACCATCGGTTGTGTAAGACTTAATTGTCATATCACTTCCGTAAACGAAGCCTGCACATGAGTTATAAGAACTATCTGTTTCGTTGTTACCTTCATTTACAGGCACATTGGTCAAAATAGTGAATATTCTTGATTTATTTGGCGTTTTCATATTAGCGCTCAACATAACGCTGTACTCACTAAGTGAAGTATCGCCAAAGCTATCAACAACTGCAAATGGCTCAGTATCACTGATCGTTGCACCTTCAATTGGGGTTTCAGCGCTAAGACCATTTCCTGCCGCTACTGCACTGTTTACCAAGTCAAGCTTTAAGTCACGTGCAACGCTTATAAGACGAAGACCCTCTTCACCATCTACGTAGTAGCTGTTATTTGCAGCAGATGTGCCATAAAAGCTTGTGAAAAGCTTCATTGTTCCGCTTACAAAGTAATATGGGGTACTTTGCTCTATTGCAGGGGAAGTGCCAACCATGGGGTTAAGCTTGATACCATGTGCGTTAGCATTGATAACATCTGTTTTTGTGATCTTTCCTGTGCCAAGTCCATCAAATGTAATATACTTTATTAGTGATGTATCTGCACTTTCTAAAACAGTCCCACTTACAAGGTTACCTGTTGTTATGCTGTAGCTGTGGTCAGCATCATAAGCAGCCTTATTTTCTTCAAGCTGTTCTATTGTCGAAAAGTACTTATCTGTGTAGGCTGTATCTCTTAAAGATGCAAGCTTAATTCCATCACGATAGATAGTGTAATCGCTAGCACCGTCTACAGCATCCCAAGAAACTACCACGCCATTTGCCTTAGATTCTACGTGGAAATTAATATTTTGCATTTCTTTGGGAAGCATAAGTGGTTTAAAGGTGTTTGCATCCCAAGCATAAAGCTTGTAGCTTGAGCCTAAAGGAAGCGTCCCATTTATTTCGCATTCAAAATTTGCAGTTCCGTTTTCATCAAGCGTTACAGCATCAACACCTGATTTAACAAATGTTTTTCCGTTATATGCTATCGCTGCAACCAAAACATTAGATACCTTTTTCCATTCGTTCTTTGTTACTGCACCTGAAACAACCACGCCTGTTGATGTGGAGTTAGCTTCTGCACTTGCAATTGCTACATCCTCATCTATCTTATTAAATTCGTTCTCGAAGATGTGTTCGGAAAGCTCATAGTCAGAATTCATAATTAATTCTGCAACCCATTTTGCCGCCATCTTTGCGCCATTAATGTTAAAGCTTGTTGTATCACCAATGCCAGTGTTTATAGAGTTATTTGGATGCGCTGAAATGAATTCATCTGTAAGACCAAAGTCATCCTTAAGTGCCGCCTTTGTCATATACATCTTTGAAAGCACTGCTTCGGAGATAACATCACCGTTAGAAAGGCCATTTTCTACAGAATCAATATACTTAAGGTTTTCGCTTCTAAGGTCAATTACAGGAACGTTTTCCTCTACTCCGACAGATTTCATAGCTTCAATATATTCAGACGCGTTATTGTATTTACCGCCAAAGTCTGCAGGTGTAACCAAAACAGGCTTAACCAAAACACTCTTTGCGTACGCGATAAAATTCTTGAGGTTTGCTTTATATTCTTCTACCGTAGTACCAATCTTTACGGGAGACTGCGCATAGCCACCTAATACAGTATCACTCTTACCACTAAAGAGCATATCATTCATACCAAGTGAAATAAGCATATAGTCGTCTCCACGAAGCTCATTCTGAAGCGCTCTAAAGCAGTCAAGCTCGTTGTAGTAGCTATTTGTAGAAGCCCCTGCCTTTGAGAAGTTTACTACATTTGCAGTATCAAAGTAGTTACCAATGTATGCGCCCCAACCCTGCTGAGGTGCCCACAGAGCATCGTATGTGTTTGCAAGTGAGTCGCCAAGCACGAATACTGATGGGTTAAGTGTATTAGGATTAATGTTTTCTGCGAGGGCTTTAAGTCCACTATATTCTGAATTGTAGATATCCTTAGCAATCCATTTTGTGAGCTTCTGAGCACCACGAAGGTTGAAGTGAACTGTATCATTTGATTCTTTTCTGATTACATCGATTGGGTGATTTATTATCTGCTCATCTGTCATTCCCCAATATTCTGTACTTGTACATATGAAGGTCAACCTTAACACTTTCGGGAACGCCATTTCCGGTTCTTTCAGCCTCAGGCGTTGAGGGAAGTGCCTTAATTGTCTTAATATAATCATTTTGAATTTTTGAAAGGTCAATTATAGGTGCGTTGTTAGCATTTGCAACATCACGCATCTTTTGAACATACGTTTCATGTGTATAAAGGGTGCTGCCGTGGTTTGCAGATGTTACAAATACCGGGATTGCGCCCTTTGCCCTAATATCATCTACATATTTTTGAAGAAACTCTGCAAATTCGGGGATTGATGAGCCTTCAATATCGGTCTGTTTAACACCATTTTCATCAATATACTCATATGTATTTGTACGGATATCGTCGTTTGTTGCGAAGGATATAAATACATAGTCACCGGGAACAAGCTTACTTTCTATTTTATTCTCGAAAAGGAGACGATAAAAGCTCTTCGCACTTCTACCACCTTGTGCAACGTTAACAACGCTTACGTCGTCGTTAAAATACTCTTTAAGATAATGTCCCCAGCCCTGCTGTGGCCAAGAAGCATCGGGATATTCGCATACAAGTGAGTCACCTGCAAGATAGATTGTACGCTTCCCGTTTGTTCCTGCTACAGTAACATTAAACTTAACCTCTACTCCACCAAATGCGGCTGTTAAAATAGCTGTAGTATGGTCTTCAGCGCGTACCACCTTACCTGCACTGGAGATGGCTTCGGTGTTACTTGATGTCCAAGTAACAGGATAGTTTTCTCCCTTATATGTTATGCTATTTACTAAATTAAGGTCGGTATAAACGCCTGCCTCACTCTGTCCGTTTGAGATATCTTCCCAAGAGAGTGCATTCTCAAGTCTTGATGTATCATAAGTAATCTTTATGTCATCAATCATTGTGTTATTGCCTGCATAATAGTTTAGTCTTGACTCATTAATTCTTACCGTAGGGAAAGAAGCACCATTTTGTGCATAATAGATTTCACTTGAGTAAAGCTCCTTATTTGCTACCTGGAAGAAAAGGGGCTTTCCATCATAGTACATTCTGATAACATTTTCATCAAAGAAGAAGGTTACCTTAATTTCATGCCAAGCACCACTTGTAGAGCCGATTGATATAAGGTTATCCTTGTTTGTGAAAATACCTGTTGTCTCTTCAGTTTTACCAACATAGCTTGCAGTAACTCCAAATAATGTCGAATACACGCTTTTATCATCCGGATTTGTGTAAACGCGCACGTCTTCATTTGTGGTGGTACCATTACCCCAAATTTTGTTCTTTCCTATATAAACCTGATAGTACTTTGTACCAAAGCAATTATTTAAAATAAGATTATGTCCGTTATCACCTGCTTCAGCTTCTGTACGCGGTCTGTAAAGCTTATATGATGCAGAGTATGTACCTATATAATTGCCTTCTGCATCAACTGCACCTGACTCATTTGGAAGCGTAATGTTACTTGCGCTACCACCTGTTAAAGCAGGAATGCCATCAGGAGTAAACCAATATGTTGTGTCAGCACCCCAGGCATCTTTTCTTGCAACAACAGCCTTTCCTGTAGTGGGGTCCTTTTCGTACCACATTTTAACATTGTTACTTTTGTTATACGTAACGTAAGTAGTTAAACCATCAGCACCATAACACGTAGACTCAAAAGCCATAATAGTTCCACCTGCGGCTAGTTCAACCTCTTTGGTCATAAGTGCCTTTTCTTCTTCAGTTACATACGCCTTTGAAACAAAGGGAACGAACTGCATAACCTTATTGGGAGCACCACTTTGAAGTGTACCATTTTCCTTAATAATAAGCTTTGAGGATTGAACCTGATACGAGTTCTTTGTTACGTTAATTACAGCATCCGTTTTTGGTGCTGAAATTATTGCACCTGTTTTGTTAACCCCATCGTCTGCAAGGTTAACATCTGTTTCATAATCATCAAAATTAATATTTATTGTTTTAACTGATTCTTCCGCTGCATTTGCAGTCTCCATAGTAGCTGTACCTATAAAAAGGCTGAAAACCATTGTAAGTACAATTAATGTTGATAATACTTTTCTCATATTTTTCTCCTTCTTTACTTTAAAATATTTCCATCTTTATCAAAAAGAGGAAGCGGACTTAGGACGGTTATATCATCACGTTCAACGGCATCACCTTCGGCTAAAACAGCAACTCTTCCAACGATTTGGCCACCTGCTGTTTCTACCAATTTTTCAAGGGCTGAAAGTGATTCCCCGGTGCTTATTACATCATCCACGATTAAAACCCTTTTCCCCTTCATAAGCTTCGCATCATCACCTCCAAGGTAAAGATGCTGCTCGCCCTGTGTGGTAATTGACTTAACCGACACATCTATTATATCACGCATATAGACCTTTGGCCCTTTTCTTGCGATTATATAGTTATTTTGGCCCGATTGACGTGCCATCTCATGAATAAGAGATATACTTTTTGCTTCGGCTGTAATTATAATATCGTGCTTGGGTGAAACCTTGAGAAGCTCCCTGGCGCAATTAACCGTAAGCTCAACATCTCCAAAAAGGATAAATGCAGCTATCTGCATATGATCGTTAACACTAAAAAGCGGGAGATCTCTTTTAAGACCTGCAATCTCCATTGTGTAACTGCTTTTCATTTCTTTTCCTCCTATTGTATGTATAAAAAATTATAACTACTATTGCAATGATAAGGATTACTATTCCTAGGATAACCCCAATCCAACCCCAAAAAGAGATAATTTCTTTTGCATGGTTAAGGTTTATCCAAGCAAAGCCACCACCATATTTTACAAGGCCCCACTTTCTTTCACCTGTTTTAACCTTTTCATAAACAATCATTTCGTCATCAACTTTTGCCGGTGCTAATATATTGTTTCCACAAAACTCTGAGTATGTCGGGATTTTTCTGTATTCTGTATCTTTTGTTACTCGATAAAGATTAAACTCCATTTTCTTAAGTGTTTCTAATGCTTTATCAAAGGTTTTTTTTGTTTTTGATAAATCTGCCCATCCTGCCGCATAATCACTTATTACGTAGCCGTAGTCGCCCTTTTTTGTGATTACCTTCATCTCAAGGCCTATTGGCGCGTAGGCGATAACTGTTTTATTTTCACCCATATCATCATAAATCGGAAGGCCCTTATCATTTGCAGCTGCAAATACGATATAGGGCTTTATTAGATCAATTTTCTCTATTTGAATTTTTTCTGCCTCACCAAGCATATTAGGTGCAATCCAACCCTTTATACCACCAACATTAACAAAACTCCACCCGTCTTTTGTTAGCCTTTGCACAAAAACAGTGGTATTATTTTTCACCTTACCAACGGCCGTATTACCTACACCATCGTGGTTAGTTGGCAGTGCAAATACATCTGCACCATCTTTGACAACAACCCTCATCTCTTTATTTACGGGCTTTCCTGCGGCCATTTGCGCATTTGAAAGCGAGGTTTCGGTATACTTAAGCTCAATCCACCCGTTAAATCCGTCATAGGAAACGTAGCCGTATTTTCCACTTTTTTCACGCACTGTAAGCTTTATACAATCGGGAATCGTCACAGAAGCGTTTCCGCCACCCTTCCTGCTTCGAAGTGGGATGCCACCCCCATCTGCTGAAGCAACATAAACATAGTATATTCCGTAGCTATTTACCTCTTCTTTAGCAAAGCTTTCATACTTTGTTGTATTTTTCATCTCAACCCAGGCAAACTTTCCATTCATTGAGACAAGTCCCCAACCGTTTGGCGTGGTTTTTACTACATTTAATATAGTTTCGTTTGGCACAGTGTACTTAACAACGCTTCCCAAAACATAACTTTTTGTTGGCTTACTGTAAAGGGACGCCACACCACTCTTGGAATCAACCTTAAAATTTTCGTAAAAGTCATTTCCTGTGGAGTTTGCCGCCTCTGTATAATCTTTTTCCGTGTAGCTAAGGTTTAACCAACCACATTTTTTTCTAAATACTACCTTGCCCCACGTGTTTTTAGTTTCCAAAAGTTCAACCTGTGAGCACGAAGGAATTTTTAATATTTCCGGGCTATTCTCATCAGGTTGTAATCTTATCGAAACACTTCCCGAAGCTGAAGACACATAGAGTTCTTCTGCGGCAAGTGAAACAACTGGGACTATCAACAAAAATAATAAAACAATAAATGCTTTCGTCATTCGTTCCATGTTTTTACCCCTACTCTTATATAGAAAGGACAGGCACGTCCACTTTTCATTTTACACCAATTAATGTTTTTTGTCAATAAAAAACCGCTGCGGAAGTGTCCGCAGCGGTTAATATTTTGGCCATTATTTTTTAAATCTACATCTTATTATTGAAAACGCATTTTTATCACATATCGCGGTAGCATGCTCCTCAATAATTGAAAGCATTTCGCTTTTACATTTTGTTCCGAACTCAGACACCCTTGCACCAGTATAATAGTCACATATTATATAGTATTTATCCTGATATTCATACAGGCTTCCACCAAAATATGTATTAATTGCGTAGCACACTTCAATTACTTCCTCAAAATCAAAGAATTCAAAGATTACCTTTTTATCTGTGCTGGGCTCTTTAAGTTTTTCAGTTCTTGCAAGTGAAGATATTTTATCAAAGACTGCCTTTTCCTCGTCATTTGAAACCCTTGTAACATAAAGCGTCAAATCATCATCTTGGTCTGATACCTTAGCCTCCACCACAAAGCGTGAGTTATTACACTGAAAACCAATCTCACGCTCTGCCTGTTTAAGAAGTGAAAGAAGCATTTCCTTAACCTCCGGGCTGTTGTTGGCAACTGCATCGGCACTTACTCCCCAATAAACAAGGTCATCGTTATTAATAATAATCTTTATTTTGTTGAAATTAAGCTTTTCAATCTTCAAAAGCCGCCACCTCCCAATTACTGCCTTTTAAGATAATTTACAGCCTCCTCAAGCTGTTTATCTTCTACGGTTTCAAAATCATAGTTATAGTCTTTTAAATACAAATATTCATAAAATCCCGGAACACCGGTGCTTTCGTAGCCAAGTGTATTCTGAAGCTCACAAACTGCCTCTGTGGTTTCTTTATCATAGGTAGAATCAGGTTTCCCAATTAGGTATCCAAGTGCAGAAAGCCTTTGTTCAAGCGCAAGATTCATGCTTCCGTCTTTGCCGCCTTCCGGGGTTTTGTTAATGTCTATTTCCTCAAACTTTGACTCGTCAACCTTCTTTTTTATATTTTCCACCACGATATCAGGAGTGATGCCAACAGTATGAACTCTCTTTCCCTTATAGTCAAAGAATTCCCCAATTGTATACTTCATTCCTGCACCTGTCGGTGCCTTCATTAAAGCCTGCATACTGCCCTTACCGTAGGTTTTTTCACCTATAAGTGTTGCAGCTTTTCTGCCCTGAAATGCTGCTGATAAAAATTCCGATGCAGATGCACTTCTTTCGTTAACCAAAAGCACAATATCAAGGTCGGGCTTATGATAGTTTTTAGAGTAGATTACTTCATTTTTTGTTTTGTCCTTATATCTTATTTCTCCAATTTTGCCTGCACCAATAAAAATTTCTCCGATTTTTATTGCTGACTCAAGTTCCCCACCTGGATTATTACGAACATCTAAAACAAGCTTCTCTATATTATTTTGCTTAAGCTCATCAACATATTCTTTAACCTCGTCTGCGGCGCCACTTGTAAACTGTGCAAGCTTTAAATACGCAATATCGTCAGTTAGCATTCTCGACTCTGTCTGCGGAACCTCAACCTTTGCACGTGCGCAGGAAAACTCTAATAAGCTTTCACCACGCTTTATGCCCACCTTAACCTCGGTTGCATTTAATCCAACAACAAGTGTTCTCACCTGTGTTGCATTAAGCCCTTCTGTAGATTTTCCATCAATAGAAACTATGTAGTCACCTGCCATAATACCTGCTTTAAGCGCAGGGGAATTGTTAATAACAGATGTTACCACAACACCTTTACTATTTGAAAGAATTGTAACACCGATTCCTGAAAATTCACCGGAAACCTCTTCATAGGTTGCCTTGTATTCTTCTGGGGAGTAATACTCCGAATGCTCGTCCTTAAGGGTGCTAATCATACCCTTTAAGGCAGTGTTTACATCTATTTTCCCGTTATCAATACCTTGGCATATTACGGAGAAAAGAAGCTCTTCATCATCCACTCCATAATAGTAGTTTTCGGCAATAGTATGAGAATACGCCCTTATCATACTTTTGATCATATAGTTTGAGTATTCTTCTACATACTGCTCCTGCTCTATAGGCGATTTAATACCCTCCTCAGCAATTGCCGGGATAGAGCTTACAAGCAATAAAGCTGCCAATAACAGTGATGCAAGTCTTTTTAATTTCATACTACTCTCCAATCTGCCGAAAGAAATCGACGTAATTAGTTTTTACATTTTTTCAGGTGCACTCACACCTAAAATATCAAGCACATTTTTAATTACAATCCTTGTGCTTTCGATAAGCTTAAGTCGTGCATTCATAAGGTTTTCCTCTTCATCACGGACGCGACAAGCGTTGTAGAAGGAGTGGAATTGTGATGCAACGGAAATAAGATAGTGAGTAAGGTTACTCGGCTCAAAATTCTCTGCTGCATACTGAATTTCCTGGGGAAGCTTTGAAAGCACCTCAAGAAGAGAAATCTCCTCCGGTTTATTAAGAAGGGAAAGGTCAAGCTCTCCTACCATTTTAACATTTACACCTTCTTCTCGAAGGATTCTTATAATAGAACAAATGCGTGCGTGCGCATACTGAACATAAAATACGGGGTTTTCGTTTGTCTGGCTTACTGCAAGGTCAAGGTCAAAATCCATATGGCTACCTGCCGCACGCATATTGAAAAAGAATCTTGCGGCATCTACACCAATTTCCTCAATAAGGTCAGCGAGGGTAATCATCTTCCCTGTACGCTTACTCATCCTTGCAACCTCTCCATTACGCATAAGACGAACAAGCTGAATTACAAGCACATTAAGCCTATCACCACTTATGCCAACAGATTCCATTGCGCCCTTCATTCTTGCGATATGTCCGTGGTGATCAGCACCCCAGATATTTATTGCAAGGTCAAAGCCTCTCTCCTCAAGCTTATTTCTGTGGTATGCAATATCTGCAGCAAAATAAGTGGGGATTCCGTTTGCACGAACAAGAACATCATCCTTTTCTGAACCAAAATCGGTTGATTTAATCCAAAGCGCACCTTCGTTTTCATATGTAATTTTGTTTGCTTTAAGCTTTTCTATAGTTTCAGTAACGCTGTTATCATCGTGAAGTGTGCTTTCACTAAACCAAACATCGTAATTGATTCCATAGTCAGAAAGTGTTTTCTTCAGCGCCGTAATATTAAGCGGAAGTGCATAGCTTACAAGCGCCGCCGCTCTTCGGCTGATTTATCAATAAGGCTTTCATTACCCTCGTTTATATAGTTTTGTGCATGGATTTTAATATCCTCCCCCTGATATCCATCCTCGGGAAATTCTACATTTTCTTCACCAAGAAAAATCTGCATGTAACGCGCAGAAAGGCTTTTACCAAATTTTTGAATCTGTGCGCCTGCATCGTTTATATAAAATTCCTTGGTTACCTTCCATCCGGCTTTTTTAAGTACATTTGAAAGTGTATCACCCAAAGCACCACCACGCGCATTACCCATGTGCATTGGGCCTGTGGGGTTTGCACTTACAAACTCAACAACAACGCTTTTCCCGTTTGCAGCATCAATGCTACCGTAGTTTTCGCCGGCTTCTTCTATTTCCAAAAGCACATTGTGAAGATAGCTTTTATCAAGGTAAAAATTAATAAACCCGGGGCCTGCAATTTCAATTTTTTCTGCACCAATTTTTATAGAATCTATACCACTGACAATAATTTCAGCAATCTGACGGGGGGCACAGTGTGCAGCCTTTGCAAGCATCATTGCAAGGTTGACTGCAAAGTCACCATTTGCTTTATCCTTCGGCTCCTCAATTACAAAATCGGGAATATCAATATCTGTATATGCCTTTTTTGCGGCATCCTTTACAGCATCATAAATCTGTGTTTTTTTCATGGAAAATGTATTTGCCATGTATTTCATTCCTTTCAAGCCCTCACTTTAAGGGATAATCCATTGTGTGAGCGTGCTACGTTGTTTATATCCATAATGTAGTCAATATCTATATTTCCACCGTTTTCGTCAAGATCTACATGCACCTTATTTGTTGTAACGCTTATGGTAAAATCACCAAATTGCGTTTCATAGTGGCCGATATGACAACGGTCTTTTTCAAAAATCATATGTGTATTTGTAGCGCCGCGGCGAATCATTGTAACTGTACCATCGGGTGATATTTTAAGCGTTGTATTACACTTTTCCATGCCCGACATTTCGCCTTCCGTATAGCTAATATAAAACTTTCCGTCTTTATCATAAAATCTTCCCGCAGTTGTCATTTCCATGCTGTCTTTATCATCTGCGTACTCCTGCATGCCCTTTATTGATATGTATACGTCCTTTTTCATTCGCAAAACGCCTCCGTTCTGTGCACATGCGTTTTTATGGGCATGCCTAAAAATGTACTTCCAAGCACAGTAAAGTTTTCTACAGAATCTGACACGTAAAACTCACAGGTGCCTACACTATCTTTTTTTGATAGTGCATTATTTTCCTCAAGATACTTGCGTGCGCCCTTTGCCACAGCCGCACCGGAGTTTATTAGCGTCACTCTATCACCCATTATATCGGATATTACGCCTTCAAGCAAGGGGTAATGTGTGCATCCTAAAACAAGTGTATCCACTTTTTGATTTTTAAGGGGTACAAGGTAATCCTTGGCAATGAGGTATGCCGCCTCACTTTGTGCGTATCCGTTTTCAACAAGAGGAACAAACATTGG
The DNA here is from genome assembly GCA_964651775.1 of uncultured Oscillospiraceae bacterium. Taxonomy (GTDB): domain Bacteria; phylum Bacillota; class Clostridia; order UMGS1883; family UMGS1883; genus UMGS1883. Next base: position 23,811 of record CAZYYT010000001.1, read on the forward strand.
GCAAGCAGTTGAAAACACTTCTATTTCAGGGTTTATCTGATGGATAATTTCGGCATACTTATCACTTTTTATTGTACCTTGGGTACCAATAATACCAATGCGGTTATTCTTTGTTGCCGAAATGGCATCTCTACAGGCATTATCCAAAACCCCCATTATTTTTATATCGTATTTACTTTCAAGTGTTGGTAGCGCAACACTGCTTGCTGTTCCACAGGCTGCAATTACCATTTTTGTATTATATTTGAGCAAGAATTCAATATCGTCTTTTGTGTAACGAATAATTGTTTCGCGGCTACGGTTGCCGTAGGGGACACGCCCGGTGTCACCAAAATAGATGATATCTTCACAGGGCATTGCCTCTATTATTTGTCTTACGGCTGTAAGTCCGCCTAAACCACTGTCAAACACACCGATAGGGCGATTGTCCATATAGCTCAGTCCTTTTATTTTTTAATAAGGCTTTCGCCTGACATTTCCGTGGGCTTTCCTATACCCATTATATCAAGTAGAGTGGGTGCAATATCCGCTAAACGCCCGCCCCCACGAAGCGTGCAATCAAGCCCTGCAACAATAAAGGGAACCTGATTCGTTGTATGTGCGGTAAACACCTCTTTTGTTTCGGGGTCAATCATTTGGTCTGCGTTACCGTGGTCTGCAGTGATACAAACAACTCCATCACGTAGACGAACTGCATCTACAACCTTGCCAACGCATTCGTCAACTGTTTCTACTGCCTTAACTGCACAATCAAACATACCAGTGTGACCAACCATATCACAGTTTGCAAAGTTCAGAATGATAACATCATATTTACCGCTTTCAATTCTGGAAAGCACCTCATCCGTAACCTCATAAGCACTCATCTCAGGCTGAAGGTCGTAAGTTGCCACCTTAGGTGAAGGAATAAGCGCACGGTCTTCATTTTCGTAGGGTACTTCAACCCCGCCATTAAAGAAGAAGGTTACGTGTGCATATTTTTCTGTTTCAGCAATTCGAAGCTGATTAAGTCCTTTTTGTGATATATATTCACCAAAAGTATTTGTAAGGCTTTGGGGCTTAAACGCAACATTCACATTGGGCATCTTTACATCGTACTGTGTCATACAAACATAGTAAAGCGGGAAAAACCCATTATTTCTTTCAAAGCCTTCAAAATCATTATCAACTAAGGTACGTGTGATTTCACGCGCTCTGTCGGGGCGGAAATTAAAGCAGATAACACTATCGTTAGCTTTAATTGTAGCACCCTTTGTGATGATGGAAGGAACGATAAACTCATCTGTTACGCCTGCATCGTAAGACTTTTGCATAACATTTGTTGCACTTTCGTTTACAACACCCTCACCATAAACAAGGGCGCTGTAGGCCTTTTCCACTCTATCCCACCTGTTATCTCTGTCCATAGCGTAGTATCTGCCTGAAAGCACACCGATTTTACCGACACCAATTTCAGCCATTTTTTCTTCAAGTGCCTTAACATAGTCAATGCCACTTGTCGGCGAAACGTCACGTCCATCCATAAACCCGTGAACATAAACCTCTGTAAGACCTTCCTTTTTTGCAAGCTCAAGCGCAGCAAAAAGGTGATTGATATGGCTGTGCACACCACCATCTGATAAAAGGCCCATAAGGTGAAGTGCGCTACCATTTGTTTTGCAATTTTCTATTGCCTTTAAAAGTGCTTCATTTTTAAAGAATTCACCATCCTCGATAGACTTTGTAATTCTTGTAAGCTCCTGATAAACGATCCTGCCTGCACCAATGTTTGTGTGGCCAACTTCACTGTTACCCATCTGCCCATCCGGAAGGCCGACATTAAGCCCGCTTGCACTTATTAGTGTGCTGGGACATTCACATAAAAGCTTATCCATTACAGGTGTTTTTGCAGCGTAAATAGCGTTTCCTTCAATTTCGGGATTGTATCCGTAGCCGTCAAGTATCATAAGCATTATAAGCTTTTTATCCATAATTTTTTTCGTCCTTTCTAAACACGAAAAGAGTCATTAAGCCACCACCACACAAAAGTTGTGGCGGTGGCTTACTCCCCGACTCTTCCTTATAAACATTTATGCATTGCAGATGATTGAGAAATCTTCGGGTTTAAGGCTTGCACCGCCGACAAGACCACCATCAATGTCAGACATTTCAAAAAGCTCTGCCGCGCAGTCTTTATTTACACTGCCACCGTAAAGAATTCTAATGTTTGCTGCAGTCTCTGAATCGTATATACCTTCAAGGCATTTACGAATGTCACCGCAAACCTCATTAGCCTGCTCACTAGTTGCAACCTTGCCTGTGCCAATTGCCCAGATAGGCTCATACGCAACAACAACCTTTACTGCATCTTCCTTTGATATACCACGGAATGCAATCTTAATCTGGCTGCGGATGAAATCGAAGGTGATTTTATCTTCACGCTGCTTAAGGGATTCTCCACAGCAAAGCACGGGTACTAAATCATATTTAAGCGCCTGAATAACCTTTGCGTTTACAGTATCATCTGTTTCAGCAAAGTATTCTCGTCTTTCGCTATGCCCAATAATAACATAGTTTACTCCAATTTCTTTAAGCATCTGCGCACTAACCTCACCTGTATATGCACCCTTTTCTTCAAAGTGCATATTCTGTGCACCGATTGCAATGTTTGTCCCCTCAGCTGCCTTGATTGCTGCCGGGAGGCATACAAATGTGGGGCAGATAAGAACATCGTTCTTACAAGCCTTAACTTTTTCCTTAAGTTCGTTTATCATAACCTCCGCCTGTTGGGGGGTGTTATTCATTTTCCAGTTGCCTGCGGCAAGTATTTTTCTCATAGAAATCGTGTCCTTTCAATTATTTGTCCTGAAGTGCAGCGATACCGGGAAGCTCTTTACCTTCAAGGAATTCAAGGCTTGCGCCTCCGCCTGTTGAAATGTGTGTCATCTTGTCACCAAGACCTGCCTGGTTTACTGCAGCAACGCTGTCACCACCACCGATTACTGTTGTAGCGTCAATTTCAGAAAGTACCTGTGCAATTGCATTTGTACCCTTTGCGAAGTTTTCCATTTCGAAAACGCCCATAGGTCCGTTCCATACAACTGTCTTTGCATCTTTAATTGCACTCTTGAAAAGCTCAATTGTCTTAGGTCCGATATCAAGACCTTCCCAGCCCTTTTCAATCCCGCCTTCGCCTACAACCTTGCTGGGTGAATCGTTTTTAAATTCCTGTGCAACTACTGTGTCAATGGGAAGAAGAAGCTTATCGCCTGCTTTTTCCATCATTTTCTTTGCATAGTCAATGTAATCTGCTTCAAGAAGAGAATCACCAACCTCATAACCCATTGCAGCCATGAATGTATAAGCCATACCACCACCGATGATAAGCTTATCAACCTTGTCAAGAAGGTTGTCGATTACGCTGATTTTACTTGAAACCTTGCTGCCACCCAAAATCGCAACGAGAGGACGAACAGGGTTGTTAACTGCATTACCAAGGAAGTTAATTTCCTTTTGGATTAGATATCCGCATACTGCGGGAAGATAATCTGTGACACCAACAGTTGAGCAGTGTGCTCTGTGAGCTGTACCGAAAGCGTCGTTAACGAATATATCTGCAAGTGAAGCAAGCTCCTTGCTGAAGGTATCAACATTTTTTGTTTCTTCTGATCTGTAGCGTGTGTTTTCAAGAAGAACAATGTCACCGTCCTTCATCTCACTAACTGCCTTCTTTGCGTTTTCCCCAACAACATTAGTGTCAGCAGCAAAAACAACTTCCTTACCAAGCTTTTCTGAAAGTCTCTTACAAACAGGTGCAAGTGAGAACTCCGGCTTCGGTTCGCCCTTGGGTTTACCCATATGTGAGCAAAGAATAACCTTTGCGCCTTTATCTGAAAGATATTTAATTGTGGGTATTGCGCCTACAATTCTGTTTTCATCAGTGATGTTTCCATCGCCATCAAGCGGAACATTAAAGTCACAGCGTACAAGAACTTTTTTTCCCTTAACTTCAATGTCCTCAATTGTCTTCTTATTCATTGTCATCAGATTCACCTCATATTCATATTTATACGTTATACATTATACCACCTTTAGGTGTAATTGCAAGCATATTTTACCCAAAAATGTTAAGGATTTTACATTTTTGTTAAATATTTAAAAGGGTGAATGTAAATTTCTTTACATTCACCCTTTAGACTATTATTATTCTTTGTTAGCCTCAGCTATTACCTTTTGCGCAATGTTTTCAGGTGCCTGCTCATATCTTTCAAACTTAAGTGTGAAAGAGCCACGCGCCTGTGTCATACTTCTAAGGTCAGTAGCATATTTAAACATTTCTGCCATAGGAACCTCAGCAATAACCTCACCCATGCCACCACCACTTGGTGTCATTCCTAGGATTCTACCCCTACGCTTGTTGATATCACCTACGATATCTCCCATTTCACTTTCTGGCATAATAACCTCAAGATGGCCAACAGGCTCCAAAAGAACGGGGTTTGCCTTAGGAAGACCTTCTTTATATGCAATAGAAGCAGCAAGCTTAAATGCCATTTCGGAAGAGTCCACAGGATGGTAAGAGCCGTCGACTAAAACAGCCTTAAGACCAACAACCGGATAACCTGCCAAAACACCCTTTACACTACATTCACGAAGCCCCTTCTCTACTGCAGGGAAATAGTTTCTTGGAACCGCACCGCCAAATACCTTTTCCTCAAAGATAAGCTCTTCACCATCATGCGGGCTAAATTCAATCCAAACATCACCAAACTGGCCATGGCCGCCAGACTGCTTTTTATGTCTGCCCTGCACCTTAACAGGCTTTCTAATTGCTTCACGAAAGGCAACCCTGGGCACAGACAAGTCAACCGTTACACCAAATTTATTTTTAAGCTTACTTGAAATAACATCAAGATGAAGCTCACCCGCGCCGGAAATAATCATCTGCTTTGTTTCACTGTTGTTTATAACCTTAAATGAGGGGTCCTCCTCATGAAGCTTAGAGAGGCCTGTACTTATTTTTTCTTCATCACCCTTTGCCTGCGGAACTATAGCCATTGAAAGTGCAGGTGGGCTAAATTCGATAGGATCAAGCATTTCCTTCGAGCCACTTGCCCCAAGCGTGTCACCTGTAAGTGTTACTGCAAGCTTTGTAACGGCACCTATATCGCCTGCCTTAAGCTGTGGCACTTCTATCTGCTTTTTACCACGAAGAAGGTATACCTTTCCTATTCTTTCACTTGCATCTCTTGTAGTGTTTTGCACTGTAGAATCAGCCTTTAACGTGCCTGACATAACACGGACAACGGAAATCTTTCCGTAGGAGTCTGCAAGTGTTTTAAAAACTAATGCAGAGAGTGGTGCACTCTCATCACAAGCAGGCTCTGTTTCAGCCTCTGTAGGAGAAGGAAGGTACTTAAGCATTGCATCCATAAGTGAACTGACTGCAAAGGTATTACCTGTACAAAAGCCACCATATACCGGGACAACAAGCCCCTTCTTTACGCTACCCTTAAGCACTGCACGCATCTCATCGTCAGAAATGGTTTCACCTGCAAAATATCTCTCTAACAGCTCATCACTTGTAAGTGCAACAGCCTCAACAAGTGCATCATGATATTTATCATAATGGGCCTTCATTTTTTCGGGGATCGGAATTTCAGTTTCAACATCGTTAGATACACTATATGCCTTACCGCTTACAACGTTTACATAGCCTTTAATTTCCTTTCCTTCTTTAATCGGGATTCTGAAAACAGCGGCACTTGAGCCAAACTTCTCTTGAATTTGAAGAACAACTGAATCAAAATCTGCATTTTCATCATCCATAAAGTTTACGAAAATCATCTTTGCTTTACCGCTATCGGTTGCATATTTCCAAGCATTTTCTGTGCCAACCTGCACACCACTTTTACCGTTAACAACTATTAATACACTGTCTGCGCCACGAACTGCACACTTAACATCACCCACAAAGTCAAAGTAACCGGGTGTGTCGATAAGGTTTATTTTTGAATCACTGATTTTTGGCGTATGCCATACGCACGGGGCAACGGAAAGATTAACCGATATTTTTCTTTTTAATTCCTCAGCATCGTAATCACATACTGTTGTTCCCTCTGAAATTTTACCAAATCTTTCTGAAGCACCGGCTTTATGTAGAATCGCCTCTATAAGCGATGTCTTTCCTGCCCCACCATGTCCAAGTACTGCAATGTTTCTGATACTTTCGCCATTAAATACGTTCATCTCTTCTGTCCTCCGTTCATATACTACGGCATCATATATTTATATGATTTTTCTCCGCAATTTAATTATACTACAAAGTTTTTTAAAGATAAATCTGCAATTTACACAATCTTTTCGCCTTTTTTTCGTCACTTTGCACAAAGAACTCGAACTTTGTCGTATTATTTTATAGATTTTATGCAGTGTTTTGAAATCTGTCTAGGTTTAATTTGACATTTATATCCACATGTGCTAATATATTTACCAAGGAGGCGTATTACATGGTTTTGACAATAGATATTGGTAACACCAACATAGTGCTTGGAGGTTTTATCGGTGAAAAACTTGAGTTTATTGCCCGCATGGCTACCGACACCAGAAAAACCGAATTTGAATACGCCGTAAAGATTCGTGAGATTATGGTGCTTAAAGAAATTGATTGGCAATGCATAAGCGGTGCTATTATTTCCTCTGTTGTACCACAGCTTACACTCAATATGAAAAATGCTATCAAAATAATATATAAAACTATCCCTCTTATTGTAGGGCCGGGTATAAAAACAGGTATAAACTTATTGGTTGATAACCCTGCGCAGGTAGGGGCTGACCTTATTTGTGCATGCGTAGCGGCATATAATCTTTACAAACCACCTGTGCTTATTACAGATATGGGCACAGCCACAAAGATGCTGGTTGTGGACGAAAACGCTGCCTTTAGGGGTGTGTCATTCATCCCCGGTGTAGAAATTTCAATCAAGGCGCTTGCAGGCAGTGCCGCACAGCTTCCGCATATAGGGCTTGACGCACCACAAAAGATAATCGGAAAAAACACGGAGGAGTGTATGCGCTCGGGAATTATTTTTGGCAATGCTTCTCTTATAGATGGTATGATTGACAGAATCTTTGAAGAAATCGGTGAGGAAGCAACGCTTGTTGCAACCGGTGGACTTTCAGGGGTGATTATCCCGCACTGTCATCACAATATAATAATGGATGAACACCTTATTTTGAAGGGTTTGTATATCTTATACAAAAAGAATACTCAGAATTAAATTAGTATACACTAATTTAAAATATATGCGGCGCTGTATCTTTTAAGAATGGTAGCCGTGCGGTGCATTCGCATTGCGGAAGGAGTTTTTTTATGAGTAGCAAAGGTAAAACACAAACAATTGTAATGGCGGCAATCATCTCGGCTTTGATTGTTATCTTACAATTAGTGTTTCCCCCAATTCCACTGGGGCCATTTTCAATTTCACTTGTTTTGGTTCCAATTGTAATCGGCGTCAGTTTTTGTGGCAAACACTTTGGTTGGTGGTTCGGCTTAGTTTTTGGCAGTTGCGTTCTAATTGGTATGATAAAGACACCAACTATAGGTGATTCAATTTTTCTTGCCACAAGCTTATGGGGCACAATAATAACAGTTCTTTTAAAGGGCATTTTGTGCGGAATAAGTGCAGGACTTGTATATGATGCACTCGAGAAAAAATCTAAATACCTTGCAATTATTTTAGCTGCAATTGTTTGCCCCATTGTAAACACCGGTGTATTTTTAATTGGCTGCAAGCTTTTCTTTATGGAAGCAATTTCAACGTGGGCTGTTGGCAAAGGCTTTGGATCAAATGTGGCACTTTATATGATTGTTGGGCTTGTAGGCATGAACTTTCTGTTTGAAATGGCAACAAACATTGTATTAAGTCCATTAATCTTAAGACTTTTAAATATTAATAAAATAAAATAAAAAATGAGGTGGACATCCACCTCATTTTTGTTATAATTAATTATAGTAAGAAAATTCCGTGCTTCATACAGGTTTCACGCATCTCCTCAGGCCAAACGGATACCTGCACCTCACCGATGTGTGCCTTTTCAAGAAGCTGCATACAAAGTCTTGACTGACCGATACCACCGCCGATTGTGAGCGGAAGTGTACCTTCAGCAATCATTTTGTGATAATCAAACTGCATTCTGTCAAGTGAGTTTGTTTTTTCAAGCTGTGCTTTAAGAGATTGTGCATCAACACGAATTCCCATAGAAGAAAGCTCAATCGCACGATTAAGTACATTGTTCCATACCAAAATATCACCATTAAGTGCCCAATCATCATAATCAGGGGCACGGTCATCGTGCTTTTTACCGCTTTTTAATATATTACCGATTTGCATAATGAAAACAGTCTTATGCTCACGAACTATTTCATCCTCCCTTTGCTTTGCGGTAAGATTAGGATACATATCCTCAAGCTCCTGAGAGGTAATGAAAAACACCTCACGTTCAATTTTTTTGCCAAGCATTGGAAATGTTTGGTTAAGTGCACTTTGTGCATCTGCCATTGCCTTAACAATTTTTGTTACAACCTTTTTCAGAAAATCAACGTTTCTTTCCTCGGGTGTAACAACCCTCTCCCAATCCCACTGGTCAACAAAAAGTGAGTGGATGTTATCTAAATCATCATCGCGACGAACAGCGTTCATATCAGTGTAGATGCCTTCATCCGCACCATATCCATAGCGATAAAGCGCCATTCTTTTCCATTTAGCAAGTGACTGCACGATTTCGGCAATCCCATCTGTTTCTTTCATATCAAATTCAACCTTACGCTCAACGCCGCTAAGGTCATCATTTATTCCGCTTGATTTTGTAACAATAACAGGGGCAGTAACTCTGTCAAGATTAAGCTCAGATGCAAGCATTTTCTGAAAATTATCTTTAACAATCTTTATTGCACGTTGCGTTTCACGAAGTGAAAGGCATGTAGAGTATCCTTCCGGAAGAATAAGTGCTCTCATTTTAAATCCTCTTTTCTTACAAAGTAAAAAGTAAATACCCTATTATTCTACCCTAAACCCGTTATTTTGTCAACTTTTTAATGAAAAAAAATGGAATACACAAAGGTGGTAATTCAAATGATTTTAATTCCCGATTATGTTCAAAGTGTAATAGATATACTGCACTCTCACCAAAGATATGCTTATGCTGTTGGGGGGTGTGTTCGCGATGCACTGCTTAACCGCATAGTTTCTGACTTTGACATCACCACAAGTGCCACCCCAAGTGAGGTTATAGAAATACTTTCGCCAATGAAAATCATAGAAACGGGTATTAAGCATGGCACTGTTACTGTTGTTACAAATGAAGGTAATATTGAGGTGACCACCTTCCGTACGGATGGTGAATATGAGGACAACCGACACCCCAAAGGTGTGTTTTTTACCGATAAATTGGAGGAGGACTTGTCCCGTCGTGACTTTACAATGAATGCACTTTGCTATAACAATAAAGAAGGTGTTATTGATTTATTCGGAGGAATAAAGGATATCAAAAATAAGACTATCCGTGCAGTTGGAAACCCGGAAAAAAGATTTGAGGAGGATGCTCTTCGCATACTCCGTGCAGTAAGATTTGCCTCTGTTTTAGGTTTTACACTTGAAAGCGAAACCTCCTTAGCTTCGATAAAAATGCAAAATCTTCTCAAAAAAATTTCCCGTGAAAGGATTTTTGAGGAGCTTTCAAGGCTTATATGTGGTGATTTTGCAGATGAAGTTTTATGTAAATATCGTAGCATTATTTTTGTGGCGCTTGATTTAACTGATAAAGGAGAGGTTATTTTAAACCTTTCTGATGCACCAAATTTATTAGACATACGCTTTGCGCTTTTATTAAATGGTTTTGATAACCCTGACGGGATTTTAAGTGCCCTTAAATGCAGTAACGAGTTTAAAAAAAGCGTCTGCACCTTAATAAAAAACAGAGATTACACCCCCAAAGACAAGCCGGAATTTATTAGTTTTGTCGGAGAAATGGGCCTTCCCCAGGCAGAAAAGTTACTTTTGTTTAAAAAAGCGTGCGGTGAAGAATTTGAAAGCTATGAAGCGCATTTAAACATTATAAAAAAAGATAAGCCTTGTCTTTGTATTTCCGAGCTTTCGATAAACGGAAATGATATTATAAAGCAAACACACCTTCGCGGAAAAGAAGTTGGAGATGCACTCGAAAGGCTTTTTGTTTTAGTTAGTGAGGGCAAAATAAAAAATGAGCGCAGAGAGCTGTTAGATGCGCTTATAGAATAACATAAAAATAATCACCCCTTCATATAATCAATTAAGAATATATGTGGGGGTTTTTGTATGCGAAGCAGCCGCTTGTTGTTGAAAAATACGCTTATGCTTGCAGGTGGAAGTGTGCTTCTTCGTGCAGTTGGTCTATGCTTTCAGATGTATCTTGCCGCAAAGGTAGGTGCAGAGGGGCTAGGCATTTACGGACTTATCACATCTGTATACATCGTATTTGCGACAATATCAGTATCAGGAATTCGATTTGCAGTTACAAGGCTTACTGCAGAGGAAATCGGTTATGGCAATGAGCACCCGCATAAAATAGTGCGCTATGCATTTTTCTATGCGCTATTTTTTGGGTCAATTTCTTTTTTGGTACTATTTTTGTTTTCGGGTGTGATTGCAGAAAAGTGGATATTCCACACTTATGCAGTGCTTCCGCTTAAACTTCTTTCGGTATCACTTCCATTTGTAGGTACGGGTGCAGTTTTTGAGGGGTATTTTACTGCAAAGCAAAAAATATCCAGGCTTGTTTTACTTCAGCTTCTTAATCAAGTTATAAGGATTTTTTCAACAGTCTATATACTAAGCACATTCCCATCAGCGCAGGCACACCCATGCGATGTTTTGGCTTTTTCAACACTTCTTGGGGAGGTTTTCTTTGCACTTTTTTCCTTTATTCTTTATATGCTTAACTCCCGTCGGCATAAAGAAAAAAAATACTTAGGCAACGTTTTTACAAGGCTTATTTACGTTGCTGTTCCACTTGCAGTAAGTGCATATATGAGAACTGGGCTATCCTCTCTTGGGCACGTTATTATACCCTTTGGCTTTAGAAAAGCAGGTATGGGAAGCTCTGGGGCATTTATAACATATGGTATAATCACGCAAATGGCCTTTCCGATAATAATGTTTCCTGCCTCCCTACTTGTGGCTCTTGGCGAAATTCTTGTCCCAAGGCTTACGGAGGCACAGGTTAACCGAAGATACACCTCGATAAGCTATATGACAAGTCGTGCAAACAGGCTTGGTTATATTTTCAGTATTTTAATATTTGGCATTATGTTTTTCTTCCCAAATATTCTTGGTCAGCTTTGCAAAAGCACAGAGGCGGCGCTGTACATAAAGGTTTTTGCACCACTTATCCCCGTTATGTACTGCGACAGTGTTACGGATGGGTGCCTTAAGGGACTTGGCCAGCAGCTATATTGCATGATTTTAAATATTATTGAGGCTGTGATTAACATTGTACTTCTGCTTATTCTTTTACCGCGATATGCAATCATGGGTTATATTATAACAGTGTATGTAAAAGAAATCTTCAATACAGTTTTAAGCTATCTAAGGCTACAAAAAATAACTAAACTGGGGCCTGACATTCCAATGCATATTACTGTACTTTTGTGTTCGTTTTTTGCGTTTCCACTATCAATAATAATGTCTAATATAGCTATTATACGTATGGCTTGTTATGTTTTGATATATATCTCACTTCTTTACATATTTAATTCGGTAACACGTTCTGATTTAAGATGGTCTTTTTCTATAATAAAAAATAAGGATGAATCTGTATGATTCATCCTTATTTTATTATTTAGCTAAGAACATATACACGGCAATCTCTTCTACCGAACTGAATGCACTCTGACCTTGTAGTGTAGCAAAGGTCAACCCTTTTACCCTTGATAGCTCCGCCTGTGTCTGCAGCAACTGCATACCCATAGCTCCAGCTACCATCAAGTGCTTCAATATAAACTCTTGAACCAAGCGGAATAACACGTGGATCAACTGCAATAACACCCTTATCGAGCGGAACGCCCGTAGCGGTCGTACCACCGTAGCCACCATTTTCCGCAGGTGACATATCGTAAGCTGTTGCCTTACAAACCAAAACGTACTTATAGTCGAGGCCATTTGCTGTTGCAGGTTTAACGGCCTTATCTGAAGAACCATACTCTACAATTTTATCAATGGGCTGTTTTGTAACAGTTTCACTTATAACCTCACGTGAAACCTCCTGCCCACCTACGAGCTTTACCTTAATATCGCAAACAGATTCACCAACCACGCCCTCACGTACAGTTACTGTTTCACCGGCCGGAAGACTGTAGTTAAGCTTTTTAACTGTGTTATATGCAATTTCCTCTGTTTCTTTGATGTTATTGTAAGCAACAAGCTTGCTACCAATAGAATTCTCATTAGCAAGAACGCTTTCCTCGGGGACATCTACTGATGCAATCACATATGCACTACCTGAAAAATATTCACTAAGTGCTTTCATTCTTACGTTTTCTACAGAAGCCCCTGAATATGGCATTGCAATAGCTGCTGAATTATTTACAATAAAGATTGCAGACGCCGAACAAGCCGCAATAATTGTCTTAATCTTTTTATTAAATATCATTTTAACACTTCCTTCAATGTTCCCTATTATAAACATTCTTAATGCTTTTGTCAAGCTTTTTTGCTCTTTTTTGTTAAAACTCTGTAACATTTTCTTAATTATTACATTTTATGATTCGACAAATTCCCCTATATATTCGGCTTTATGGGTTTTTTTGTGTTTGCATCTTCCTGTATGATTTTATTTATATTTAATAACTTTTATGCAATAATTGTAACAATTTTTTTATAAATGAGAAAGTCCTAAACTCATATTTAGTACTAAAGTGTATTTTTAAGGATGCAGTATTTTATGTAGCCTAAAACTTTTATATTTACAGAGGGGCTACTAAGCTACAGATATAAATAAAGCCAAGAAGGTTTTGTGCTTCTTGGCTTTAAACTAATAAGGAATTTTTTACTGTATCGAGGAGGATTATCCCGTTTAAACCAATTGAGGTTTAACACCTCTTTTTAAATTCAGGCTTCGGCAAGCATTACGCTTACCCTTCTTGTGGAATTTTCACGCACAAATTCTATTTGAGTCGTTTCCCCTCCCTGCCTTTTAAAAAGCTGTTCACGAAGCTCAAGCATTGTGCTTACTTCTTCTCCATTTATGCTCTTTATAACGTCACCCTCCCTTAAACCTGCGGCAAAGGCCGGTCCCTCTACATCAACACGTGCAATATATAGACCGTTATCAAAGCTTATATCGTGGCCATTGTACCTTGCCGCGGCCGGGGTGTAAGCATAAAGTCCAAGATAGGGTGTTTTAAATTCACCAACGCTTTTTAGCCTATTTATAATTGGCACACAAACGTTTATCGGTACTGCAAAGCCCATCCCCTCGGCAGTGCTTACTTTTATTGTATTAATGCCTATTACCTCGCCACTTTCATTTATAAGTGGGCCACCACTGTTTCCGGGGTTTATGGAGGCATCAGTTTGAATTAAATCCTCCATATATGCCATCCCTCTATCTGTCTCTATATTTATGCTTCTTCCAAGTGCACTTACAATCCCTGCAGTGACAGTTCTTTCAAACTGCATGCTTAAAGGATTTCCTATCGCAATAATTTCTTCCCCTACACGAAGTTTTTTAGCATCACCAAGCGGTAATGTAGGATAATTTTCTCCTTGAATCTTTACGACCGCAAGGTCAAGGGCACTATCGCTCCATATAGTTTTTCCCTCGATTATCTCCCCATTTTTAAGTGTTACAACAATTCTTTGGGGCCTTGCTCCAATAACGTGATGGTTTGTAATTATATACCCATCCGAAGAGGCGATAACACCGCTTCCCATATACCACGCACTTTCCCCCGATAGGGATGTGGTTTCAGCACTTGAAATCCCCACAACCGACGAAAGGGCATGCTCTAGCATATTCACCCTATTTGACGGCTTTGTTTGGCTGGGGACTGTATCCTCCACCTTTGTATTAAGCTTTAAACCATTGTTTTTTAATTTATCCTTGCCACTATTTGAGAATATCCCCGCAGTCGCAATAACTACGGAAAGCACCGCCACAACCGAAAGCAGGATTATACCTGTTTTTTTAATAACTCCTCTCATGAAAAAACACCCCTTTGGAAATATATTTTTTCCTTAAGGAGTGTTTTTATACTAGTAAATAAGAACTGTTGCCCTTGCTTCAACACCTTCACCATTACCCACAAAGCCCATCTTCTCATTTGTTTTTGCCTTAACGCTTACCTGTGAAATCCAAATACCAAGTGCATTTGAAATATTTTCTCGCATTTTTGTTATGTAAGGTGCCATTTTAGGCGCCTCAATAATAAGAGTTGCATCAAGGTTTTTTATTTCATAGCCTTCTTTTTTTATAAGCCTTGCCGCTTCCTTAAGAAGAATCATACTTGAAATATCTTTATATTTTTCATCACTGTCCGGAAAATGTGTGCCGATATCGCCAATTGCCGCCGCACCAAACAGGGCATCTATTATAGCGTGAATAAGCAGATCGGCGTCACTATGCCCTAAAAGGCCTTTTTCGTATGGAATTGTCACACCGCCTATTATAAGTGGCCTATTTTCTGCTAGTCTGTGACTGTCAAACCCAGTGCCGATACGCATTTTTATCACCTGTTCTCTTTTTTTAGCTATTGCCTCTGCAGTAATCATATCATCTGTTGTGGTAAGCTTAATATTTTCGTAACTACCCTCTGTTATTTTAATTCTTTCACCACTCTTTTCTAAAACCTCGCAATCATCGGTTTCGGTGCCATCACTATTTTTATACGCTTCTATAAGTCTTTCTCTTTCAAAGCACTGCGGTGTTTGCATAAGCATAACGTTTTTTCTTTCAATAGTTTTATTAATAAACCCATCCGAAGAGACTTGTTTAACGCTATCCTTGCACTTTACACCACATACCGATGCACCAAAATTTTCAGCATCATCTAATACATTTTTTATAATTTCCTTTGTTATAAATGGGCGTGCTCCATCATGGATAAGCACGTATTTTGCACTAGTTGCAAAAAGCCCTTTTTGTACGCTTTCGCCCCTGGTATCTCCACCGCAAACAATTTCTATGTTTTTGCCATAGGTTTTAAAAAGCATCCCGAATGCCTCTTTGTTTTCTTTTGAACATACAACTATTATCTCATCAATAAATGTGCATTCTAAAAAAGCACAGACAGTTCTCTCAATAACACTTTTGCCAAGGATTTTAGCTGTCATTTTATCGAATCCCATACGCGTTGAGCTACCTGCCGCAACAATTATTGCCGCATAATTTATACGTTCCATACAAAACACCTTCTAACAAAAAATGCAGAGAACAAGCTACAAACTGTGTTTCTGCATTTTATTTACTGTTCTTCTGTTGTAACCTCAAGCTCTTGCGTTATCATATTACAGAGCTTGTTTTCAATATCTTCTCGGTTATCACCCGTTGCAACAACAATCTCAGATATCATAATTTGCTTTGCATTGCTAAGCATTTTATGTTCTCCCGAAGAAAGCCCCTTTTGTTTATCGCGAAGCATAAGACTTTTAACAACCCCGGCAACCTCGAAAATATTGCCACTTTTAATTCTTTCCATATTATCTCGGAAGCGCTTGCTCCAATTCTGGATTATATCCATTTCAGCACTGCGGAAGGATGTTAAAACTTCCTCTGCTACCTCTTTTTCGATAACATCACGAATGCCTACTTCTTGCGCGTTTTTCTGCGGAATCATTACCCTCATATCGTTTATTGGCATGCGCAAAACATAATATGATTGGCTTATTCCCAAAACCTCTTTAATTTCAATGTCTTCTATTACTCCCGCGCCATGCATTGGATATACTACGCAGTCACCTATGTTGTACATTAACAATCCTCCGATTTGTGCCAAAGTATATTTTATTCTTTGACTACTTCCTATATTATAGCACTTTTTCCGTGTTATGTCAAAGCATTCTTTTCTACTTCATTATTGAGGCACGTTCCAGTCTATCTTCTAAGCACCTGTTAACCTCTGCCCCGATAAGCAATATATATATACAT
>CAZYYT010000001.1:39981-45885 GCA_964651775.1 uncultured Oscillospiraceae bacterium
AATAGCCAAAGCATAAAGAAAATAAGTGCCGACAAACTTCCGTATACATATGAGTAGTCGGAGAGGTTTTCTGCATAGTAAGAAAAAACATACGAAAATCCAATCCAACATATTGCACTTAAAACTGCACCGGGGACTTCTGCCGCAAGACGAAGTTTTCTGTTAGGGATAACCATAAACATCATAAGAAATGCTCCGCTTAAAACTGTTGCACCTGCAATTTGTCTTAGGCTCATCACTATAAGTGCAGTCCCAAAAAACTGGGGGAGGTTTTTTCCAAGTGTCTCAGTAATAGTATTGCCAAAAACGAACGTTATTAAACATAAAACAAAAAGCACTAAAATTATGAGGGTATGAACAATACTCATTATTCTTACTACTATAAAATTTCTTGTTTCATTTGCAGTATATACTCTATTTAAACCCTTTGTAAATGCATATACACCCATTGACGCTGCCCAAAGCGTTGATACCGCTGTTACGGAAATCACTGCAATGTCACCTTTGTTATACACCTCATCAACAAAAGAGGCTACAAGTTCCCTTGTGGATTCAGGAAAAACTGATACAATCTGGGATACAAGTTCTTCTGCAGTGAAGGGCAAATACCCTATTATACTGATTAAAAGCATTATAAGTGGGATAAACGATATGGTCATAAAAAACGCTGCCTGTGCAGAATATTCCCAAATGTTATCTTGCAAAACACCCTTAACTACATCATACACAAACTTAACAAGTTTTTTTATTTTAACCACCTCAATCAAAAAGGCTGCGGACAAATTGCTTTGTTGCAGCCCTTTTATTTAATTATTCAAAATCAACGGGCTCTGTTTCAGCCTCATCATATTCTGCTTGCTCGTCTGAAACAATTTCTGCATCTATTGCTTCAGAGCCCTCTTCATCATCAGAATTGCCTTTTATATCTTCGACCTTTTTTCTGAGAGAAACAATTTCCTCTTCAAACGCATCTATTTGTGAAAACATGGGACTGATTTGTTCTAATATATCAGCCTTACCTCTGTATGCCTTGTAAGCATCATAGCCAATCTGCTTATAGAGATCTTTAACTTTACCCTGCTTATCTGTAATTTCAAGCTTTAATTTAGCAACACCATATACCTCTTTACTTTTTTGTCCGATAGTATCTGCTGCACCTATTGCAAAGCTTTTTATTTTTTCAAGATAATCCATTTTCAACTCTCCTTATTATGACCTTCAGTCCAATCAATCAAAGTTGTTCTTCTGAAGGAAACTGGGAATTTCTAAATCAGATGCATCCTCACCCAAGGGTGCAAAGAAGCCATCATTTTTATCTTTTGATTTTCCGTCAAGGCCTGTTGCAATAACTGTAATAATGATATCATCTTCAAGAGCATCATCAATAGCCGCACCGAAAATAACATTAGCATCTTCATCTACACAATCGCCGATAAGCTGTGATGCTGCATTAATTTCATGAAGGTTAAGATTTGTTCCGCCAATAATGTTTATTAAAACACCTGCTGCGCCATCAATAGTTGTTTCCAAAAGTGCACTTTCGATTGCCATTTTAGCAGCAACCTCCGCACGATTTTCACCACTTGCACGACCGATACCCATATGTGCAAGGCCTGCGTCCTTCATAACTGTAGTAACATCAGCAAAGTCAAGGTTAATAAGCCCGGCCCCAACAATAAGGTCTGATATACCCTGCACGCCCTGACGAAGTACTTCATCAGCATCTTTAAATGCATCAATAAGACTTGTCTTGTTATTGCTTATATCAAGAAGTCTGTCGTTAGGAATAACAACAAGTGTATCTACATTACCCCTAAGCTGCTCAATACCCTCTTCTGCCTGTATCATACGACGTCTACCCTCAAAACCAAAGGGTTTTGTAACGATAGAAACTGTAAGCACTCCAAGTGTCTTTGCAATGCCTGCAACAATGGGAGCTGCACCTGTACCTGTGCCACCGCCCATACCTGCAGTAACAAATACCATATCAGCGTCCTTAAGCACCTGCTCAATTTCGCTTCTGCTTTCTTCTGCAGATTTTCTGCCGATTTCAGCCTTGCCGCCTGCACCCTGACCTTTGGTTATTTTGTCACCAATCTGAATTTTCTGGCTTGCCTGACTTTTTGTAAGAGCCTGCTTATCTGTATTTATAGCGATAAATTCAACGCCCTTAACACCTGCATCAATCATTCTGTTAACAGCGTTGTTACCGCCGCCGCCAACACCTACAACTTTAATTTTCTGAACTGCTGCCAGCTCATCAGCATATTCCATTCTCATCGGAATTCCTCCTATATGTACTTTTGTTTTTGCATACGTTTTTATACTATATATAATACACCGAATCGTGTAGGGATTCAAGATAAATTTTTAATGTTTTCAAATTATTCTTGTTTTTTTCTATAAATCTTTCTTTCAAGGTCAATAAATCCCTCTGCATCTTCGCCTATTTCTTTTAAAATAGGTCCGAAAATTTCCATTTTATAATCTATTTTTTCGGTGCTTCCAACCCTTACATTAAGCTTTTTATTATCATACATAAATTTAATATCCGAGATGTTTGATATGTCAAGCTCCTGCATTTTGAAAACATACTCTTTTTTTGAAAATGCTTTAAGGCAAATAATAAGTTCTTCAAGTTTAATTTTACTATCCGTTTCTACTATTTTCCCAACCTTCGCATTCACATCTCCAAGACCCTTGATTTTCACAAGCTTGGGTGTTTCGTCCTTCACCTTTAAAATGTCAAGGCATCTTCCGTCAGCAGTTATTATAGCATTCCCATTTTTTACAGGAATATACGCCACACCTGCCGCTTCAACAATGTCAATTACAATTGTTGAAGGCAGGCTTCTTCTTATTTTAACATCTTCAATATAGCCCATTTCACCTATGTTCTTCTTGGCAGACCTTAAGCTTACCTCAAAGATATTGACGTTTTCTACAATACCCGATGTTTTTATTACATCATCTGTTTTTACAACGGAATTTCCATGCACCTTGATTTCTTTTATATTAAAGGCAGGTGTCATAAGTAGAATAGAGGCTATTGAGGCAATCAATATTATAAATGTTAAAAGCGTAATTTGTTCTTTTTGTTTACGTTTAAGTTTTATCTTACGGACTTTTTTCATTCTTTCACACCTTTTTAATTTCTGCACCAAGTGATGCTAAAATCTTATCTAAATCCATATATCCGCGTTCGATATAGTGTACACCCTCTATAGTGCTTTCACCCTCTGCTCCGATTGCCGCAAGCGTAAGTGCAGCACCTCCGCGTAAATCCATTGCACGTACGTGTGCACCTGAAAGATTGCCCTTCTTTATTACTGCAACCCTTCCATCCTGGAGTATATTTGCACCCATAAGTGTAAGCTCCGGAATAATTTTAAATCTATTATCAAATAAATTTTCGACTATAACACTTGTGCCCTCAGCCTTAGTAAGCACTGCCATCATAATAGATTGTGCATCAGTAGGAAATCCGGGATAAACCTGCGTTTTAATTATATCTGCAGGCAATAGCTTTTGTGGTGCCTTTATATACATTTTATTTTTGAAAACCTCAATTTTAGCACCACATTCACGAAGCACAGATACAACCGCCCCAATATGGTCGTTTCTAACATTTAAGAGTTCAATTTCACCTCCTGCAGACATAACTGCACACATAAGCGTTGCGGTTACTATTCTGTCAGGAATAACACGATGCTTTGCACCACGAAGATGCGCCACACCCCTTATAACTATATTTTCCGTACCTGCGCCCTCTATATTTGCGCCCATCTTATTTAGAAATTCACACATATCCACTATTTCAGGCTCTTTTGCTGCGTTAGATATGGTGGTTTCTCCCCTTAGTTTAACACTCGAAAGTATAATGTTTTCCGTTGCACCTACGCTTGGAAATCTTAAATGGATATCTCCGGGGTGCATTTTACTTGCATCTGCTTCAAGAAATCCGTTTTCATCGTGTATTATCATACCAAGCTCTTTAAGAGACTTTATATGTAGGTCAATCGGCCTATTTCCAAGTTCACATCCCCCAGGAGCACAAAGGCTTGCTCTTCCCATTTTAGTTGCAAGAGCACCTAAAAATATTATCGAGCTTCGCATCTCTCGCATAAGATCCTCGGGTATTTGCCAGCTATTCATATTTGAGGAATCAATTTTAAGTGTATCCCCATTAAGCGTGGCATCACAACCAAGCTTATTTAAAATATTAATTGTATGTGTAACATCACTTAGCGTTGGACAATCATATATTTCGCAAGCTTCGCCAGAAAGTACTGCAGCTGCCATTATCGGCAATACTGCATTTTTTGAGCCATGAACATATGCCTCACCATGTAGTTTTTTGCCGCCAGTTATCAAGTATTTATCCAATACTGCACCTCCAAAAGCACTATAAGATTATATTACCATATTATGCTTTTGCAGATGCTACGGTGAATTATTTGTTTACAAGCTTTTTAACCTCTTTGTATATTGTTTCGCAGGCATCAACTATTCCTATTTTTTTTGAGCATTCCCTCATTTTTCTAAGTTTATCCTTGTTATTTAATATCGAATCAATTTCAGCGTTTAATTTTTCCCCGCAAAGCTCCTCTTCCGTTACAACAACTGCAGCACCATTGTCCTCAAGATATTTTGCATTATATTCCTGATGGTGATGCGCAACATACGGGCTTGGTATAAGGATTGCCGCCTTACCAAGTGCAGTTATTTCACTTATTGTTATTGCACCCGCTCTACCAATTATAAGGTCAGCCGCACCGAAGATATTTTCCATATTGTATATATACGGTAAGATTTTTCCGTTTCTAATATTATTTATATCTATACCATTATCTTTAAGATCCGCTACAACCTTATTATAAAGCCTTTCTCCCGTGGATGCGATAAGGTTAAAACCCTCAATTCCTTTTATACAAAGTTTTACCAAGGCATCATCAAGCTTTTCTGCACCAAGTGAGCCACCAAACATAAGCACAAGTGGTTTATTATCAAAGCCAAGGCTTTCGCTGATTTCCTCTTTGTTTACATTGGCAAAAAGATTGGGTCTTAAAGGATTTCCTGTAAGAATCATATTTTTTGCCTTCATCAAATTTTTTGTTTCCTTAAAGCTGATTGCAGTTACATCCGCCTTTTGTGAAAGCATCTTAATTGCAAGCCCCGGGAAAACGTTTTGCTCGTGGATAAGTGTTGGTATTTTAAGTGCTGCTGCGGCTTTTATAACAGGTGCACAAACGTATCCGCCTGTACCTATAACCACATCAGGCTTAAACTTTTTAATAATTTTTTTTGCATTATATGTACTTTTAATATATTTTACAAGCACCTTAAAATTTTCTACCGAAAGGCTTCTCTTAAGCCCATAAACCTCTATAAACTCAATATTATACCCACACTTTGGAACAAGGGTTTTTTCAAGCCCGCGCGATGTTCCAACAAATAAAAAGGAGCTGTTTTCATCTTTTTCTTTTATATAGTTTGCAATGGCGACCGCAGGATTTATATGCCCTGCCGTGCCACCACCTGTTAACAATACTCGCATAAGGATAACTCCTTGTTATAATTTTTTGATTTTACTTGTTCTTGAAATATTTAGAAGTATTCCAACACCAGAAAGCATTACTATAAGCGAAGTACCCCCTGCACTGAAAAACGGAAGCTGCATTCCTGTTGAAGGAAGGATTGAAAGCACAACTCCCATATTTATAAGCATCTGCATACCGATAAGTGTTGTTATGCCG
This sequence comes from uncultured Oscillospiraceae bacterium, assembly GCA_964651775.1. Classification (GTDB taxonomy): domain Bacteria; phylum Bacillota; class Clostridia; order UMGS1883; family UMGS1883; genus UMGS1883. The sequence goes on from CAZYYT010000001.1 coordinate 45,738, forward strand.
AAAGCTGTAAGCATACCGAATTTATCACGTGCATTAAGACTAATTGACATCCCGCGCCAAACAAACAAAACAAAAAGTGCAATAACCAAAAAACCACCTATAAAGCCAAGTTCTTCACACACAATAGCATATATATAGTCATTATGTG
>CAZYYT010000001.1:45895-50476 GCA_964651775.1 uncultured Oscillospiraceae bacterium
GATACAAATACTTTTGTCTTGATTGACCAAGTCCAAGACCAAAAAGCCCACCGGAACCAACCGCGTAAAGAGACTGAAGTATCTGCCAACCAATTCCGCGACTATATGCATCCGGATTAAAAAGAGCTTTAAACCTATCAAGTCGATAGTTTTCTCCAAATGCGAAGAATGAAAATCCTGCTACACCTGTCAAACCAACCCATATAAGGTATTTAATCGGAAGGCCTGCTGCAAGCATAATCAAAACACTTATACCTGCAAGAACAACGGTTGCAGAAAGGTGACTTTGCAAAAGACAAGCCGCAAGATATATACCTAAGGGTATTAGTGATCTTCCTAAGTTTTTTAAGTCTGTTGATATATTAGCTGTTCTCTTATCGGAAAACCTTGCCGAGTAGTAAATTATAAGTGCAAATTTAGCAAGCTCTGAAGGCTGAAAACTGATGGATCCAACGGAAATCTGTCTTCTTGCGCCGTGTGAAGCAAAGCCTATCAAAGGCACAAGAATCATAAGCGCACCTACCAAAAGCAAAATAAACCACGACCACTTTTTGAAATTATGGTAGTCAATTTTTGAAGTAATTATCATTCCGGCCACACCTATAAGAGAAACTGAAAGCTGTTTTGTTATTATTGAGTATATGTTTCCTTCTTTAAGCGCACGTGGCGAGCTTGCCGAAAAAAGCATTATGAGTCCAAAAAGTAGAAGCGTTACTATTGTCATAAGTAAAACGAAATCAACTTTTCCCGTTCTTTTGTTTGTTTCGGTTTCGCCTGCCATTTGTTTCTCACTCCTTATAAAGCCAAATAACTAATCACACAAAGTAGCACTGTTATTGCACTGAATACCCAAACTACCTTTGTTTCACGCCAGCCACACATTTCAAAATGATGGTGCACGGGTGCCATTCTAAACACCCTTTTTTTTGTTTTTTTATAAACTGCAACTTGAATAATCACGCTTAACGCCTCGAAGAGGAACACAAATGCACTGATTATTATAAATAGCTCAAGCCCTGCGCTTATGGCAACAGCAGCAATCATACCACCTATGAAAAGACTACCTGTGTCCCCCATAAACACCTTTGCCGGATATGCATTATATATCAAAAATCCTAAAAGACCACCTGTAAGTGCCGCAGATATTACTGCCCCATCGCCATTTCCCTCTGTTACAAGGCAAGCAATTGTAAAAAACAGTGACACTACAGCCCCAACGCTTGAAGCTAGGCCATCAAGACCATCAGTTAGGTTAGAACTGTTGGTTGTTGAAAGTAGCACCAACATTACAAATGGTATATACAAAACTCCAAGGTCTATGTACTTACCCATAAACGGGATAAGAGTTTGTGTTTGACCCACACCAAAATAAAGATATACCGCATACAAAAGGCTTACAATTGTCTGCAGTGAAAACTTTTGCTTTGCACTAAGCCCCTTGTTGTGCTTTTTTATAACCTTGATGTAGTCATCAATAAAACCAATTAAACCGAAAAGCACACCACATAATAAAACTGCACCGCTTTTTGAGCCTCTAATAAATAAAATGGTGGCAACAACCGTTGATAATATAAATGCAATACCACCCATTGTCGGTATACCTTGTTTGCTTTTATGCCAAGACGGGCCATCCTCAAGTATTGTTTGACTAAACTTTAATCTACGAAGGAAAGGTATCAATATAGGCTCTAATATAGTTGTTAAAATAAAGCTGATAATACAGGCCTTTACCCACATGTTTCTCATCCCTTAGTTTTAGTTTCTTCAAGAATACGTTTTATTATTTCACGCTCATCAAAATCATGCTTAACGTGTTTTATTTCTTGATATGTTTCGTGTCCTTTACCTGCAAGAATGATTATATCACCCTCCTCGGCAACAGACATTGCATACTTAATTGCATCGTACCTGTTTTCTATAGATACGTGATTGTCCTTTTTCATACCCGCAAGGATATCTTTTATTATATCTGCGGGATTTTCACAACGTGGATTATCACTTGTAACAATAACAAGGTCAGACATATTTTCTGCAATCTCACCCATTTTAGGTCTTTTAATCGAATCTCTGTTTCCACCACAGCCGAAAAGTGTGATAACACGTTTTTTTGCAAATCCACGAACTGCCGAAATAATATTTTCCATTCCGTCCGGGGTATGTGCGTAGTCAATAATTATGGTATAAGGGGTGTTTAAGTGAACAACCTCAATCCTTCCCACAACTGGTCTTGCAAGTGCAAGACCTTTTCTAATGTCTGTGTCACTTATGCCGATATTTTTGCACGCGCAAATTGCGGCAAGCGCATTATAAACAGAAAACTTTCCCGGGATTCCAAGGCGCATCTGGTGAGAGACGTTTTCTTCATTTATATCAAATATAACGCCACGCTCACTCATCCTTAAGTTTTCTGCCTTTATCATAGCCTCATTATCTATACCATAGGTAAGAAGCTTTCCCTTTACTTTTTTAAGAATAACATCCTTGAAATCAGAATCAACATTCACTGCGGCAGATTTACTCATCGTAAAGAGAATTGCCTTTGCCTCAGCATAATTTTCAAGTGTTTTATGAAAATCAAGATGTTCCTGTGTAATATTAGTGATAACTGCCGTTTCAAACTCAATTCCATACACCCTGTCAAGTGCAAGGGAATGGCTTGAAACCTCCATAACAACATACCTTCCGCCGGTGCTTACCATTTTTGAAAAAATTTCAAATAGGTCGAGTGATTCCGGTGTTGTTCGGCTACTTTCCACTACCTCTTCCCCAATTATGGTTTGATTTGTACCTATAAGGTCACAACGAACCCCCACAAGTGAAAGAATATGACGTATTATATATGTCGTGGTTGTTTTCCCATTTGTGCCTGTGATGCCTATGATTTTAAGCTTTCTTTCCGGATGGCCAAAAAAGGCTGCTGCCACTTGATTTAGCACTCGGCGGGAGTTTTCCACCTTTACGTAAACGCAGTCGCATGTAATGTCCTCCTCGCCTATAACTGCTACGGCGCCATTTTTTATTGCCATTTCTATATACTTGTGACCATCTGTTTCAAAGCCCTTTACAGCCACAAATAGATAGCCCGGCTTTACCTTTCTTGAATCATAAGCAATGCCTGTTATTTCGATATCTTCACTGCCTTTTATGGTGCAGTTTATTTCTTCGATAATTGTTTTAAGCTTCATTATCACACCTCCCTCAATCAGATGTCCTTTGCACAAATTTAACGAATATTTTCGTTTTTTCTGCTACCTCCGTTTTTGAATCGGGGCTTTGTGCAACTGCTACATAGTCCTGTGTTAGTATGGAGGCGTTTGTGCCCCCATCAAGAGCAATGTATAGGTTTGCGCTTTCAATTGCCCTTTTTGCATTCTCATATGTCATCCCCACAACATCAGGCACAACTGAAGTGGGTGTGCTTGTGTTTTTTTCTGTGTGTGCAAGTACCATTGAATTTTTATGAAGCTTGGCACCTGCCTTGGGAATCTGCATTATTACGTTTTCTCCCCCACCTTTAATGCTGATATTAAGACCAACCTTGGTGAGTTTTTGTTTTGCTTCTTCAATTGTGCATCCTTCAATATTTGGAACACTTACAGATATATTTTCTGCATTTTCCTCTGTGTACTGCGCTTCGTAACCAAGATATGGAAGTACATCCTGCATAATCTTTCCAACTGCCGGTGCAGCAATAGCGCCACCGCCTGTTGCCCCTGCGGTAGGCTCATCAAGAAGAAGCAGGCAAACAACCTGTGGGTCATCAGCAGGCGCAAATCCAACAAACGATGCGATATACTTACCACTGTTACGAGGAAGCTTTTCACTTGTTCCTGTTTTACCACCAATTCTAAATCCGCTTATGCGTGCGCCCTTACCGGTACCATTAGCAACAACCTGCTCAAGTATAGTACGCATTATTTCACTTGTCTTTTCAGATATTACGTTTCTGACAAGCTCAGGCTCAACAGTTTTTGTTATTTTTCCGTTAGGGTCTGTATAGCCCTTTATAATCTGTGGCTTCATAAGATTTCCGCCATTTACAACGGCTGAAACCGCACTTATAAGCTGAAGGGGTGTTACCGTAAATGTCTGACCAAAGGATGATGTTGCAAGGTCAACTGAAGTCATTGTCGGGTGGAATGTACCCGATGATTCCCCGGGGATTTTAAACCCCGTCTTTTCCGTAAGGCCAAACGCCTTAAAATACTTTTGGAAGTTATTTGCGCCAAGCCTTGCACCAAGCTCCATAAACATAGGGTTGCAAGAGTTCATAACAGCCTGCTCAAAGCTTTCTTCCCCGTGGCCAGTCGTTTTCCAGCAATGGATATTTCGGTTAGCAACATGGCGTACACCTGTGCAGGTGAAATGGTCGGATAATTTTGCGACACCCTCCTCAAGTGCTGATGCGGCAACTATCGTCTTAAATGTAGAACCGGGCTCGTAGGAGTCTACCACAGCCTTGTTACGCCACATTTTTGTTATTGAGGCACCGTATGCCTTGTCGTATTCTTCATCCTCAAGCTCTTTTTCATTAAGTCTATCGAGCATAAGCTGGTCTTTTATAACTCTCGGCTCATTAAG
>CAZYYT010000001.1:50486-52367 GCA_964651775.1 uncultured Oscillospiraceae bacterium
GATCGTAGCTTGGCACAACTGCCATTGCAAGGATTTCACCGGTCTTGGGGTTCATTACAATTGCGGCGCCACCGTTATTCAGATTGTTTTCCTCATAGGCTTGCTGAAGATGCTTTTCTGTATAGTGCTGAATAGTTTCATCAATAGTAAGCACAACACCTTTTCCGTCCTGTGCTTCTATATATTTTTCGTACTTATATGGCATCTCGTTATTTGTAACGTCCTTCGCAGCAACAATTCTGCCATCTACACCACTTAGGTCTTCATCAAGAACCTTCTCAAGGCCTTCAAGGCCCTGGCTGTCACTTCCTGTAAAGCCTATAACATGTGATGCAAGCGTCCCATATGGGTAGTATCTTTTTGTATCCTCCTCAAAGTGAACACCCGTAAGCCCCATAGCACGAAGCCTGTCGGCCTTACTTTGTTCAACCTGCTTAGCAATTATTACAGATTGGCGTTTTGTCTGACCTACTTTTTTCTTTATATCCTTCTTTTTAAGGCCTAAAACTTTTGAAAGTGCGTCTGTAACTTCATCCTCGTTTTTAACAGTCGCTATTTCCTGCGGATTTATTGTAATACGCTCTGCAGAAGCACTCTGTGCTAAAACGTTCATATTCCTGTCGTAAATTGTACCTCTTTTAGCTGTGATAGCACTATCACGTGTTTGCTGCTCTGCCGCACGTGTTTTGTATTCGTTTCCTCTGACAAACTGCACCCACATCAATCGAAGTGTGATTACGGCTACTGCCAACAGGAAAAGCATCGTCATGGTTTTTATTCTCTTTTTTGTTGTAGCAGGCTTATTCATACTTTCTACCTTTCTGTGAATCCTAATTAGATTTAAAAAAATGCAAAAAGGACAATGGCATATTAAATATAGTTGCCACTCCCCTTTTGTAAACATTATATTATACTAATATAAATATTCCAGTATGACCGATACACGGTTAATAAATGCACTGAAACCATTTGTTTTTTCAGCTTTAAGGACTTCTCCGTTATCAGTATTTCCAAGGGAAATATACTTAATCTGACTTTTCGCAGGCTGTTGAAGGTTAAGTCGCTGTGCCTCAAGTTCTACCTTCTTGGGGTCAACATTGCCTTCAGCCTTTACACATGTTTCTACAACCTGTGCATTTATAAGTGCCAATTCCGAGCGGGCCTCACTGAGCTTATCAAATTCACTAGCTATTGCCGCACACCTAAAAAGAATAATAAATGCCATGCCCGAAACAAGTGCTACTGATGCAATTATTCTCTTTTTCAAAAGGATTCTTGACGATTGATGTCTTTTTACTGACTGCCTCGCCTTTTCTTCACTCTTTTTAGATATACGAGGGGTATCATATGTATAGTATTCTCTTTTTAATGCATTTGAGCCTTCTGTATACATGTCTTCCTCCGATTAGATTATTTTTTCTATTGTCCTGAGTTTGCTGCTCCTCGCACGCGGATTCTCCAAAAGCTCCGCATCACTTGGGTAAATTGGTTTGCGCGAAATACTTTTTACGGATTTTACGTTTCCACATACACATACCGGAAAATCCTTTGGGCATGTGCATCCGTTTTCAAGAGAGGCAAATGTTGTTTTTATGATCCTATCCTCAAGGCTATGGAAGGTAATCACACTCATCCTTCCACCCTTTTTAAGAAGCTTAACTGCATCAAGAACTGCTTGCTTAAGGATTTTTAGCTCTCCGTTTACCTCTATTCGTATTGCCTGAAAGGTTCTTTTTGCGGGGTGTGGACCATCCTTTCGGGCTGATAGCGGCACTGCCGCTTTAATTATATCAACGAGATCGAAAGTCGTTTCGATTCTCTTTTTTTCTCTTTCGTTTACGATGAATTTTGCGATTCTGCTTGCCCAGCGCTCTTCCCCAT
>CAZYYT010000002.1:0-43522 GCA_964651775.1 uncultured Oscillospiraceae bacterium
TATTCTTTAATATACTTTTCAGTTTTGTATTTATTACAAAATCTAATATATCCTATCCAGTTTACAAGTCCACTGAAAACCCAAGCCAGAGGACTAATAAGGCAAACACCTGTGAAGCCTAAAAGCGGTGTCAGTACAAAGGTACAAAAAATTCTTGCACCAAACTCTATAAAGCTTGATAAAACAGGCGTAAAACCATCACCGCAAGCCTGTAAAACTGTCCTGTAAACGTTTAATAACATAAGGAAAATAAAAAACACACATATATATACCATATATGTAAACGCCCCATTAAGCACCGTGGGATTATTGGTGTTTGCAATAAAGCGCACAACCGGTTTAACAAGCCAAAGTGAAATAACAATCGAAACTGCAATCCAAATTGAAACCATAATGCAGCTGTCACGAGTGCCTCTTTTAATTCTTTCTATGTTTCCGGCGCCATAGTTTTGCGCGGCATATACGCCCACAGCCGAGCCGATTGCAAATATAGGTGACATCAAAAGCATAAATAACTTTGATGCCCCCGCAACTGCCGCAACCAAATTTACCCCCATGGAGTTTACTGCATACTGGCTTATTGCCGCACCTGATGAGTTTACCATATCGAAAAGCGCTATGGGTACACCAAGCTTTAAAAGTGCTTTTATTGTTGCTTTTTCAAGCTTATAATGCTCTTTTTGGGCGTGTAGAGACGGGAAGCTTTTTCTGATTAAAATAAAGCTAAGCACACAAGATACAGTCTGCGCAATACATGTTGCAAGGCCTGCACCATCTGTGCCCATACCACCAAAAACAATAAACACATAATCTAAAACAATATTTATCACACATGATAAAATCATAAATATCATCGGTGTTTTAGATTCACCCAGCGCACGCATCATATTGGCATTAAAGTTATAAAGCGTGTTTGGAATAATGCCAAGCATTATCCAAAACAGATACCTGTATGCATAATCAAAAAGCTCCTTCGGGAATCCAAACACCATAAGAATCTCTTTAAGAAATACCACACAAAAAACTGTTAATACAAAGCAGAGAATAAGTGTTATAACAAGCGCATTTGCAAAGCTCTTTTTTACGCCGTGAGTGTCGTTTGCACCAAAATACCTTGCCGTAAGCATTGAAAAGCCCAGCCCAAGGCTGCACGGCACCGAAAATGTAAGCCACATAAGATTTCCCGTGGAGCTTACCGCAGCCATTGCATCTGTTCCAATTGTTCTTCCAACGATGAGTGAATCTGCTAGGTTATATATCTGGTTAAAAACATTTATTAATAAGAATGGAATCGAAAACCCAAGTATTAACTTAAATGGGGACCCCGTGCTAAAATTTCTCTCTTTTGCCATAGAAACTCCTACTTTAGTTCTGCTTTAGCCACCCTCACAACAAAGGAATCACCATAGTTTTGCGCAGTAAGGTTAACGCTTAAAACATCACCACTTTGTGAAAACGAAAGCTCCTCGTCGTTATCCATCCATTTTATGGTCTTTATCTCGTCTTTAACATTACTAAAGGCAAATACACCTGAGTTTTCCTTGCCGGTGACAACGTTAATATTACCCTTTTGACCAAGGTCGTGTGCAAAAATATAAAGCGCATCGCCGTTTACACTCTTAAGCACAAAATTGTCAGAAGTGCTTTTAGCCGCCACAGGTCTACCGTTATAGATTGCTTCGCCAAAAATGCCCATCCATCTGCCGATAAGATTAAGTAACTGCTCCTGATAGGGGTCAACTCCACCTTGTGCAGTTGGCCCGATATTTAAAAGAAGGTTTGTGCCAACCATTCTGCAGGCACAAAGCGTTTTAATAAGCTCTGCAGGCGATTTATAGTTAACGTCAAAGTTTCCAATGCCCCAGTGGTCGTTAATTGTTTCGCACATTTCACCGGCAACGTACTTTTCCATGCCCTCACGGTTAATCGGTATGGGCTTGCCACGCTCATATGTAACAGAATCTATCTCTGGGTTACCCGTCCTGCCACGGTTTTCAAGCCCTGTATTATTAACAATAATAGCTTCGGGCTGATATTTTCTTATGGTCTTGTAAAGCTCGGTTTCCTTCCAATCAGAATTGGGCTTTGACCAGTTTCCGTCAAACCAAAGTCCACCGATTTTGCCATAGTTCTTGCAAAGTGTTTCTACGCTTTTTCTTAAATACTCAAGGTACTCATCAAAGTTTTCATCAAAGTCCTTGTTATACCAGTCAAGCGTTGTGTGATAGAAAAACGGAACAATGCCGTGCTTGTTACAGGCATCTACAAATTCTTTAATTAAATCCCTTTTAGCCGGGCTGTGAGGGGCATCAAAATCATTAAGGCCACAGGTGTCATAAAGTGAAAAACCTTCGTGATGCCTTGTTGTAAGCGTTATATACTTGCATCCGGTATTTTTTGCTGTAAGCACCAATTTCTCCGCATCAAAATCCTCTGCGGTAAATGAGTCCTTTAGCTTTTTATACTCGTCCATCTCAATATCGCTTTCGTGGAAAATCCACTCACCCTTACCAAGCTGAGAGTAAAGCCCCCAGTGAACAAACAAACCAAGACCGTGCTGTTCAAAATCTAATACATATTTTTCTGCTTTTGGAATACTCATAATTAGCTCCTTTCTTATTTAACAAACAAGTCTGATAAAGCGCAAAACTCTTGGGGTGAAAGCCTTTCCCCGCGGATGTTTTTATCAAGCCCAATCTTTTCAATAGCGCTTATGATTTCTTCTTTTGTGCCGAAGCACCCTGCAGAGCTAAGCGCATTAACAAGCGTTTTTCTTCTTTGAGAAAATGCCGCCTTAACAGTCTTGAAGAATAAATCTTCACTGACGGGCGAAACCGAAGGCTTTTCAAGAATTTCAAGGTTAATCACTGCACTGTCAACCTTTGGTGCAGGCATAAATGCCTTCGCAGGCACATTTTTTATAATTTCAGGAGTTGTGTAGTACCTTGTTGTAACCGTTATTGCGCCATATTCCTTGCTGCCGGGCTTTGCGCAAAGCCTTTCGGCAACCTCTTTTTGTATCATAATAACAATTCTTTTAAACGGAATTCTACTCTCTAAAAGCGCCATAACAACGGGTGTTGTTATATAGTATGGCAGGTTTGCCGCAACGCTTACCTCCATCCCCTTAAACTCATCCTCTATAAGCTTATTAAGGTCAATCTTAAGGCAGTCATCCCATATAAATGATACATTATCAAAGCCTGCAAGTGTTTCAGTTAAAACGCCTTCAAGCCTTTTATCAAGCTCAATCGAAACAACCTTCTCGGCATTATTTGCAAGTACCGCCGTAAGTGGGCCAAAGCCCGGGCCGATTTCTATAACGCCGTTTGCATCCTTCGTTGCAGTTTGCGCCATAACAAAAGGCACCTCAGGGTCTGTTATAAAATTTTGCCCCATACTTTTTGAAAAAGCAAATCCGTACTTTGAGCACAGGTATTTAATTATCTTCGGGTCTGTCAAATCGTACATTAAAGCACCTCTTTCCACAAAACATTATATAGGCTTAAAGGTATTATGTCAAGGAAAAGGAGGCATTAAAACAAACTGTTAAATCGTCCTTTTATGGTGATAGAAAAAAACCTTAGAAGGGGCAAACCCAAAGTTTTTTGGTCACCTTAATGTGGTAATTCTTCGGTTGGGCTTATTAGATGACAAAAGGAAGGAGAATTCGAAAACCTCAAATTCTCCTTCCTTAATTAATCTTTGATTAAAGCATAAACCAAACAAAATATTCATGTTTTTTTAGTCTACACTTTTTTAAATCCCAATACGGTTTATTTTACGTATTTCCCAACAGGGAGGCCAATCTCCTTAAGACCATCTGCTACAAGTCCGGCTGCCCAGATTGCACCTGTTTCAACAAGATGTGTGTCACCGGGGTTAAAGTACACATCACGATATGTTGGGCCTAACTTTTCCATATCGTCTTGTGTTTTCTTATTTGCATCAATGTATGAAATTCCGTGTTCATTAGCAATCTTTTGTATAACTGCGGTGTATGCAGCGTGCGAGCTGTTATTTATGGTGTACTTGCCATCCTTATATTCGCCTGTGAAATACGGTCGTACAACAGGTGAAAGAAGTACAGGGATAATTCCCTTGTCCTTGGCCGCATTAACCATCTGAAGAAGAAGAATTTCAAACTCTTCAGTTGTTGAGCCATAGTACTCACTCGTCTTTTCGTCGTTATGTCCAAGCTGAATAAGAAGATAATTACCCTTAGAAGCGTTGTCAAGAACATAATTAAGCCTGTTTTCTGTAAGTGAATACTTACAGCTTCTTCCGCCTACTGACTGGGTGTTATCAAATGTTACATTACTTGTAAACTCTGCTCCAAGCATCTGACCGACACCACGAAGATTACTCGTCTGGCCATATGTCTGTGCGATTGAGTCACCAATCATAAACATCTTAACATTATCCTTAACAGGTTCCATCGTGTTTTCTTTGTAGCTGCATGGACGAAGTGTACCGTCAAATACGAATACTCTGTAGGATTCTCCATCATTAAAGGTGTGGTTTATTGCTACATCGCCACTTTCTGAAACCGGCTTTTTATATGACTTAACAAGCTCATCATTCTTATCATAGATAGATACATAAACTGATGCTGCCTTGTTAGCATACTTTGTAACATTTATTTTTTCAAGCACTGCGGTGGCGCTTGGCACATAAACCCTTTGACCATCCTTTTTCATAACAACACTGTTTATGAGGTAAGGTGTGTTATTTTTTACCTTGATTGTGAAATCCTTTGTCTTTGTAACGCCCCCTACAGTTGCGCTTGCAGTAAGAACAACATCTGAAGTTCCAAAGCCAACAGGTGCGTTAATCCTTGCTATAGATGGATTACTTGAATCAATTGTGTAAATACCACTGTTATCAAAGCTCCAGCTTACCTTTTCACTTTCCTTTTCGTCAAAGATAATGTCCTGATTCATAACAGGCGCCTTAATGTAAGGAAGTGTAATATCATTAAGAACAAGCTGTGCCTTTTCCTCATTTGAAAGATTTTCAGGTGCATACTTAATAACAATATTATCTGTTACGGGCATATGGTTTACAAATGTGTTGTGCCTTGTATATCTTAACTGTACACTAGGCATAGCTGTAAGCTCATTTGCGGGGAATACAAGTGTTGAAGAATATATGCTTGCTCCTTCACCACGGAAGAAGATCGGTCTTCCATCATAGCAAATCTGGTATGTCTTATCAGTAAGATTCATCTTAATAAGAATATTGTGGTATTCCATATCATTATGGAAGCTTGCCACTTTAAGAAGATTAAGGTCTGTAACAAGGCCTGTTGTGGCGCTATCTTTTGCAATATATGCAGTTGCGGCTGAATTCACCTTTGCAGTTGTTCCATCATCATTAATCTTTACGTATGCAGATGCAAAGTTTGTGAATCCTGATTTTCTTATATAGAATTCCTTTCCGTTAACGACGAAACAATACAAATCCTCGTTATAATAGACGTTTTCGTTATTGGGAAAAGCATAGTCAAAGCTTACAAAGTACTCACCATTTACAAGTCCCTCACTGTTTACAGGTGTAGGAAGTGCTACTGATGATGCAGTTACCTCCACATTAAATGGTGATACTAAGTTTGTTTTTCCGGTCTGATTATACTCCACTGGCTTTCCGTTATTTGAGCCTGAATAATTAAACCAATAGTTTGTTGAGTTTGTTCCAAGCGCATCAACAGTTCCATCAGTCGCCTTTTTAAACCAATATGCAGGTGATTGTCTGCCTAGGCTTTGCTTGTATCCGATATAGTATCCTTCAAAGCCTTCGTAATCCTTAACAATGTAGCTTGCACTGTTAAAGGTTACAGTTTTCCCGTTTTTCTCAATTTCTTTAAATTCCTCTACGGTTAAATATTTAAGAATATATTTACCGCTACCACCAAGCACGCGGTTGCTTGTTTCAGGCGCAGTTGATGCAGTGTCAGTAACAGCCTTTATATATGTGTTTGCCATTGCAGTTTTATTACCATCATCTACACTTAGGCCACTAATTGTAGATGCAGACGCCCCGGGCACAATTGAAATATCATCAAAATCCTGCTGATATGTAATTTCACCGGGAAGTGAATTGATGTCATAAGTTCCATCTGTACCACTTACAGTTACATTATGTGTCTTTGTTTTTCCACCTGCAGTGGCAGTAAGTGTAACTGCGGTATCCTTTGCACCGCGCACCACATTACCCGTTGTTGTTATGGCAGCATTATCTGATGTCCATACAACAGGGTAATTTACGCCCAAAACGGTAATGTTTGTCTTTAAATTAATGTCACGGATAATGTCTGATTCAAGTTGTCCATTTGAAAAGTTTTCCCACGCAAGTGCAGAATCAATTGTTTCCGAATTATACTTTAATGTAATGTTATCAATTGTTATTGGGTTACTGGTAAATGTGTTGTATCTTACAGGGGAAAGCCCCATTCCTGGAAAGTCACTTACAAGCATAGTGCTGTCAACAAGGTCTTTTGAATATATTTCCGTACCTGTCGCCTTCCAATATACGGGCTTTCCATCATAGTAAAAGTTAATTATCTTTTCATTGAAGTTAACGTTTACCATAACATTTTTTGTTTCCCCGGAGTTTCTTGTGGAAAATGCGGTAAGTTGTGTTTTATCTGTCACAATGCCTGGTGTTGTGCCTGCTTCACCAAGCATAGTTGCTGTGTTATCAATCAAAAGGTTGTTTCCCGCAGCATCATTAATATAAAGAACTGTTTTCTTTGCATCAACATTTACATACTGCAATAGACCATTTTTGGTTATATAGTAAATCTTTGCTGCAACAAGCATCGTAAAATAGTCATTTCCGTTCCAGTAGCTTCCGTTTGCATACTGTGTTAAATCATAGCTCATTGTATAGTTTCCTACAACATTGCCCCCAATCTTTACAGGTGTCGGTGCAGGGAATGTTGTGTTTGATGCATTAACAATAACTGCACTGCTACCTGTTGACTTTCCGGTTTCATTATATACATAAGGCGTGCCATCAGCCTTAAACCACTGGTTTTTTGAGTTTGTCTTTGTTGTGGTTTCATTAACATCTGCTGTCAGGGGGTCGTCAACGGCAAACCAAAGCTTTTGTGTACTCCGGTCAGTTCCTTTTTTAAAGCCTATGTAATACTCTACCCCACCATATGTTTTCTTAATAACTCTGTAGGTTACACCGCTATAAGAAAGGTCTTGGCCATTATTTGTAATGTCAGTATACTCCTCTTCGGTAAGGTAGTAGTTGCCCGCATTGCCTGTTACAGCCAATGCCTTGTTACTAGCTCCACCAACAGTATTTTCCTCCACTTTAAAAGATGCAACAAGTGAGCTGTTGGTAGACCCGTCGCTTGCGGTCCAGCCTGTTAAATTTTTTGAAAATGTTCCTGCTTCTACTCCCTCAAAGTTTTGCGTGTAATACGTATTACCCGGCATGTCATCAATTGTAATAGCGTCTGCAGCATAAGAGGTAAGCGTAAGTGCACCTACTGTGGAAAGCACCATAGCAAGTACAACTACAGATGATAAAATTCTTTTCAATTTTATTCCCCCTTTTAGAAATGTGTGTGTTTTATGTATCTAACTTATTATATAATTTTTTCCTCCAATATTCTATTGGTTTTTTTCACAAAATTCACACCAAGACTTTGTGCATTATGTATACAAAAGAGTCTACAGAAAATCTGTAGACTCTTATTTTAATATACCTAAAATTAACCGCCAAGGTATGCTTTCTTTATATTATCACTTTCTATAAGTTCTTTCCCTGTCCCGGAATATGCAATTTCACCATTTTCCAAAACATATGCCCTGTCAGATATTTCAAGGGATTTACCTGCATTTTGCTCAACAAGAAGGATTGTTGTTCCTTCCTTATGAATTTCCTTAATTATATCAAAAACCTGGTCAACCAAAAGTGGTGAAAGCCCCATCGAAGGCTCATCAAGCATCAAAAGCTTCGGACGCGACATCAGCGCACGCCCCATTGCAAGCATCTGCTGTTCACCGCCCGAAAGCGTTCCGGCAATTTGGTTTTTACGTTCCTTAAGTCTTGGGAATTTTTCGTATATAAGCTCAATATCTTTTTTAATTTTTTTACTGTCATTTTCAATGTATGCACCCATAAGAAGGTTTTCGCAAACAGAAAGCTCCTGGAAAACACGCCTTCCTTCAGGCACTTGTGTCATTCCCATATGCACAATCTTATGTGCAGGAAGTTTTGTTATATCCTTTTCCTGGTAAGTAACGCTTCCACTTTTAATAGGAATAAGCCCCATTATGCTTTGCATAGTGGTTGTTTTACCGGCACCATTTGCGCCGATAAGCGTTACAATTTCACCCTCGTTTACCTCAAAGCTAATACCCTTAATTGCCTGTATAACTCCATAATAAACCTCAAGGTCCTTTACTTCTAGCATTGCCACAGCATTCACCTACTTTCCTATATATGCCTTAATAACCTCAGGGTCGTTAAGTGCATCGCTAACTTGTCCCTGTACAAGTGTTGTACCAAAGTTTAGTACAGTAACTTCATCGCAAAGTCCCGAAACAAACTTAAGGTCATGTTCAATAAGAAGAATCGTCAAGTCAAACTCATCCCTGATATGCCTTATTGTTGCCATAAGCTCTTTAGTTTCGTTGGGGTTCATGCCTGCGGCCGGTTCATCAAGTAGAAGAAGTTTCGGATTTGTAGCAAGTGCACGTGCAATTTCAAGCTTTCTTTGCTTTCCGTAGGGGAGGTTGCAGGCAAGGTTATTGCGCTCATCCTCCAAATCAAAAATCCGCAGAATTTCTTTTGCACGCTCTCTCATTTTATTTTCGGACTCGAAAAATTTTGGAAGCCTTAGCATACTATCAAACGGATTTGCCCTAAACTCCGGCTGATTATGAAGTCCGACAAGCACGTTTCTTATAACGCTCATATTATTAAAAAGTCTTATATTTTGAAACGTTCTTGCTATTCCCTTGTGATTTATTGCTTCCTGTGTTTTTCCCGTAAGGTTTTCACCATCAAGGAAAAACTGCCCCGTTGTGGGTGCATAAACGCCCGTAAGAAGGTTAAATATAGTTGTTTTTCCTGCACCATTTGGGCCAATAAGTCCATAAAGGTTTTTCTTTTTTATCTTTAGGTTTATATCCTGTGCGGCCTTAAGTCCACCAAAGGATATCCCCAAGTTTTTTGTTTCAAGCATATAATTCTCACTCATTTTCATTACCCCCTTTGTCACCATCTTTTACTGATGTTTCAGTTGTAGGGTCTGTTGACAAAAGTGCATCCATGTCAATTTTTGTGGGTATATGGCGCCATTCCGCAGCATCGTTACGGATTTCTGACTTATTTTTTTCTTCATCCACATTTTTTTTGAGGATTTTCGTTATAAGTCTTTTTATACTAAACCTCTCCTTGAACGGTGCAAGTGCCGGTGCGTTATTAAATATAACAAGCGTGATAAGCACAACTGCGTAAATAAGAAACTTAAGTGCCGCCAAATCACCGGAAAGATTTGTTGTAAGATAAAAATTTATATAAGTAATAAGTGTTGCCGCAAGTATTGAGCCACTTATACTGCCCATACCACCAAGCACTACCATTACAAGAATTTCAATTGAATAGTTATATGAGAAAAACGAATACAAAACGGGTGTTGCATAATGTCCATAAATAACACCTGCAATACCTGCAAAAAATGCCGAAATAACAAAAACAAAAAGTTTATAGAATGTTACATTTATACCCATTGCCTTTGCGGCAATCTCATTATCACGGATGGCTGTAATTGCCCTTCCGTGCTTACTCTTTATAAGATTCTGCACTAAAATAAGCATTATAATAACAACAATAAGTGCAACTATAAAAAGCTCTGTCCCAAACTTGGTTGTTGAAAGTCCAAGTGCGCCGCCAAAAGTCTGTAAATTTTTAAATATTGTTCTAACAATTTCACCGAAGGCAAGCGTCACTATCGCAAGATAGTCACCCTTAAGCCTAAGTGCGGGAAGCCCAATAATAAAGCCAAAAATTGCCGCTACAATACCACCAACAAGCATTGAAATAATAAGCACCAAAAGTGGAGATGCGATAAACTCGTGCATTTTATTTGCTAAAAAGCAACCCAAGTATGCACCCACGCACATAAATCCGGCGTGTCCAAGGCTAAGCTCACCCAAGAAGCCTACAACAAGATTTAATGAAACTGCCAAAATAATAGAATACGCAATCTGTGTAATAAGATTTGCAGTTGAACGATTAAGATATCCTGTAAACATCATCACCGATGTGATAATAAGAAACAAGGTTACGCCAATATAATTAACGTAATTTTTAAATTTAAAGCCTTTTTTAATGTTTTTAATATAATTAGCCATAAATCAAACCTTCTCCCTTCTCTGCTTACCCATAAGTCCCGTAGGTCTTACAAGCAAAATCACAATAAGCAGTGAAAATTCAAAAGCTGTTGTATATGGTGCAAGCACCGGAATACTAAGTGATATTTTTTCGATTACACCTAAAAGCACGCCACCAATCATCGCACCTGGGATTGAACCTATGCCACCGATAACTGCCGCGGTAAACGCTTTAATGCCGGGCATTGAGCCAAGCGTAGGTGATGTAGATGGAATCTGCATAAGATAAAATGTGCTTGCAAAAGCCGCAAGTATAGAGCCGATTGCAAATGTGATTGTGATAATTTTATTTACATCAACGCCCATAAGCTGTGCTGCGCCATTATCTTCTGATACAGCAAGCATTGCACGGCCTGTCTTTGTTTTAGAAACAAAAAGGGTTAGTCCCACCATTATGACACCCCCAACGATAAGAGTAATTATCGTTGCAACATTTATTTTTAATGAGCCTATGCTTATTGCCTTAAAGCTTCCTAAAGTAACAGGCTTTGACTCCGCTCCGAAGGCAAGCTGTGCAATACTTTGCAACAGATAACTAACGCCGATTGCAGTTATAAGTACCGCAAGCGGAGAAGCCCCACGAAGTGGCTTGTACGCCAGTTTTTCGGCAAGAACGCCAAGCAGTGCGCAGACTATCACTGCAACAAGTATAGCAAGCAGTGGTTGTCCGCCCGCGGAAAGTGCAACAAGTATAGCATATGCGCCAACCATAATGATGTCACCATGTGCAAAGTTAAGCATTTTTGCAATTCCGTATACCATTGTGTAGCCAAGCGCAATCAAGGCATATATACTGCCAAGGCTTAAACCATCAATAAATGTACTCATAAAGTTTACCCCTTTGATATAAATGAATATTTGGTTGGATGTATAAAAATACACCCAACCAAATCAATTTTAAACAGATTATTTTTTAAGCACTACAATCTGTGGAATCTTTGTACAAGCACCGGACTTATCCCAAGTCATGAGGCCTGTTGCACCATTGTGCTCGAAATCTTTTGCTGTGATTGTTTTAACTAAAATGTCACAAAGCTCTGTTGCGCTTATTGTAACATCTTTAACGTCAGCCTTTTTCATAGCTTCATAAATTGTCATAATTGCATCATAACCATCTGCTGCAAACTGGTCCGGAACTTTGTCGTATTTTGCTTTGTAAGCCTCAACAAACTTTTTCGGGACTTCTTCATGGCTATTTGCATCGAAAGGTGTTATATACTTAATTTCATTTTTAACAGATGCATCAACCTGACCTGCAACGCCATCAAGTCCGTCACAGCCGAAGAGTACTGCCTGGCTGCCCTTTGCTGTAGCAGTCTTTGCTATAAGACCTGCTTCTGTGTAGTAGATGGGAAGGAAAATAACATCACAATCCTTAAGTGCCTCTACCTGAGTTGAAAAGTCTTTCTTGTTTTCAGCATCAAAAGACTGTGTCTTAAACGTAACGCCAAGCTTTTTCATTTCAGCCTTGAAAGCTTTGTAAATACCTGCTGAATAAGGATCACTTGTATCATAAATAGCACCGATGTTCTTATATGTCTTTGTAAGCTCACCTGCTGCAAGGATACCCTGGTCAGGGTCACCAAAACAGATACGAAATGCGTTAGGACGATTTTCGATTACGTTTGCCGCTGATGCAGAAGGTGTAAGGAAGAATACGTTATCCTCTACAGCTTTTGAAGCAAAAGAATCAGCAGAACCGCTTGTTACAGAGCCAATAGATGCCTGCATACCACTTTCAAAAAGTGTATCATAGCCTGTTGCAGCATCAGCCGCAGTAGCCTTGTCATCTTTCATATCAAGCTTAAATTTAAATCCGTTAAGTCCGCCTGCTGCATTGATTTCTTCAATTGCAAGAGCGGCTCCCGCCTGAACAGATACACCATAAGAAGATACATCACCTGTAAGAGGGCCTGTTGCACCGATAATAAATTCTGTGTTTTCACCTGTGTAGTTTCCTGCATTTTTTGCACAGCCTGCGAAGCAAGCAACTGCTAAAACGCATGCCAATGTAAGCGCCATTATTTTCTTCATGATTATCACTCCTATTTCATACTTTATGATATTATATATGAATTTTTTAGTAAAATCAATTATTTTATTCCTTTTTATTTGTTTTTATATAATTTTCTTTATAATAGCTATATTTTTGGCTTAAAATATTTGTTGACATAAGTACTTTAATATATTAGAATTTTAATTGCGCACTATAACAAAGGAGTGATTATATGATATATACCGGTAATTCATTAAAAGAAATATCTTTCCCACTTGGTGGCATCGGCACAGGCTCGATTGGTCTTAGTGAAAACGGCAACCTCATAGATTGGGAAATTTTCAACAGACCAAGCAAAGGATCTGATAATGACTACTCTCACTTTGCAATAAGATGCAAGGATAAAGATGGAAGCGTTAAAGCCTTTGCCTTAAATGGAGACACTACCCAAAGCCTTATGGGCTCTCTGAATGGGTCTCTTTATTCAAGCTTTGGCTTCGGTCCCTCAAAATGCCTTATGAGTGGGTTTCCCCATTTTAGAAGCATCACATTTAATGGTGAATTTCCCATTGCGGAAATAAACTTTTCTGACGATAACTTCCCCCTTGATGTTACGCTTCGTGCATTTAACCCATTTATTCCGCTTGATGCTGACAATTCAAGCATCCCTGCGGCATTTTTTGAGTTAGAGTACAAAAATAACACTAAAGAGGATTTTGAGTTTTCTGCAGCACTTTCACTGTGCAACCATAATAAAATAGGAAAAAACACAAAAAAACCATTCGGCGTATTTTTAGAAAGTCTTGAAGATAGCGAAAGTGTTACATACTCTGATTTAACTGCAATGTGTGATTGTGAAAACACAACCGTTCAGGAATATTGGTACCGTGGCGGATGGATGGACCCCATCGTCACCTTTTGGAATGAATTTTCATCCGGAAATCCTCTTTCAGAGCGTCATTACGAGAATTCCACATCAAAGATTGAGCCTTCCATGGCAGGTGGTAAGGATACTGCAACCGTTATGGGCACTCGCACAATAAAAAGTGGTGAAACACACAAAATGCGTTTCATTCTTTCATGGAATGCACCCAACAACTATAACTATTGGAACGAATGTAAAAATGAAGACGGCAGTCATAAAACCTGGAAAAACTACTACAAAACAAAGTTTGAAAATTCCTACGAAACTGCAAAATATTGTCTTGAAAACTGGGATGACCTTTATAATCGTACCGATAAATTCAGAAAAGCACTGTACTCATCATCCCTTGATAAATCTGTTATAGATGCCGCCGCTGCAAATCTTTCTGTATTAAAAAGTCCGACAGTGCTTCGTCTTGAGGATGGCACCTTCTATGGTTGGGAGGGTGTGCACCCACAGGAGGGTAGCTGTGAGGGAACTTGTCAGCACGTTTGGAACTATGCATATGCGCTTTGCTTCCTTTTTCCGGAGCTTGAGAAATCAATCCGTGATATGGAATTAAAATTTAACACCTCAGAGGATGGTGAAATGCAGTTTCGTCTGGCACTTCCCTATGGCCGTGAGCAGGAAAAGTTTCGTGCTTGTCTTGACGGTCAGATGGGCACTGTAATTAAAATATATCGTGATTGGCGCATCACCGGTGACAACCGGTGGATAAAAGACAATTGGCAAAATATTAAAAATATCGCTTCATATGCGTGGAGTGATAAAAATCCGGACGAGTGGGATCGTAACAAAGATGGTGTGCTTGAAGGCAGACAGCACCATACTCTTGATATGGAGCTTTTCGGTCCATCATCTTGGCTTGAGGGTTTCTATCTTGCCGCACTTAAGGCAGCAGCCGAAATGGCAAAGTTTGTTGGAGATTCGGAATTTTATAAAGAATGCTGCACACTCTTTGAAAAAGGCCAAAAGTGGGCAAACGAAAACCTGTTTAACGGTAAATACTTTATTCAAAAGGTTGATTTAAAGGACAAATCAATTGTTGACCACTTTAATTGCCCCAACTATTGGAATGAAGAGGCTTGTGAAATCAAATACCAGATTGGTGAAGGTTCATCCATTGACCAGCTTTGTGCACAGTGGCACGCAGATATTTCAGGTCTTGGTGATATATTTGATAAAGGAAAGGTTAATACCGCGCTTGAAAATATGTTTAAGAACAACTTCAAGGAAACAATGCGTAACCACGTAAACCCGTGGCGTGTATTCTCACTTAATGATGAAGCAGGCAGTGTTATTTGTGTATATCCGGAAGGAAGCAATAAGCCCTTCATCCCTGTCCCATATTGTGAAGAAACAATGACTGGCTTTGAATATAGCTTTGCAGGTATTCTTGCAACACGCGGATATGTAAAAGAGGGCACCAAGGTGGCAAAAGCAGTTCGTGACCGTTTCAGCGGTCATAACCGTAACCCTTGGAATGAATTTGAATGTGGCAGTAACTACGCACGCTCTATGGCAAGCTTTGCACTTATACCGATTTTCAGCGGTTTTATATTTGACCTTCCGCACAACACAATCGGATTTAATCCCATAACTAAGGGTGATTTTAATTCCTTCTGGTCTGTTGGAACAGGCTGGGGCGATTTTAAAAAGACAGATGATAAGCTTACTATTAACATTTTTGAGGGTGCACTTACACTTGAAAAAATCAATCTTCCGTTTTTAAACACCGTAAAGGCTGTTACGTCAGATAAAGAAAGTATACCCTTTGCATTTGAAAATGGAACTATAACCTTCGATAAGCTTAAAGCATCAAACAAAATAGAAATCACATTTTAATAAAAAAGCCCATAAACCTCAGGTTTATGGGCTTTTTGTGTGTAGTAAACTGAAAATATGGCTTCAAAACCAATGCTTCCTTATATGGTTGTGGCAAAAACTAAAACACCTTTTTTACTATTAGACCTGTCCTAAAACCTTTTGTGAGCGGATAAGCGAGAATTTTTTTCGCCACGCAAGGAAAAGGTTCTCGCAAATAATTGGTTTATTTGCGACGGTTCTTTTACGAAGTGAGACGGGAAAAAGACCGCTTTCGCCGCCGCGAGATGGTTTTAGGACGGGTCTATTAATTATATTCTTTTTGCACATCTTCAATAAGGTCACAAAGTGCCTCAACAACATCCGGTGGTGATAAAATTTTTGCACGATTTCCAAAACCGATAATCCATGTAAGAAATATTGGGCTAACCGCCACCCTTACATTACATATAAAGTGGTTTTCATCCGCTTTAATAATTGGAACATTTATGCCAAAGTGGTCATAAACCACGCCTGCAAGGCTGTTTTCAAATTTGATGGAAACATCCCTTTCAACACCGCCAAACATCTGAAATGTAGACTTCGCATAGCTTGTAATGTCAAACTTTTTGTCAGAGAGCACACGCTCATCCTCTGTCAGTTCAATACCCTCCATTCTGTCAACACGGTAATGGGTATAGCTTTCGTACTTTTCCTTGTAGGTAACAAGATAATAGTTCTCATTACTCCACATAAGCGTTACAGGCGACTCTGTGTAGAGGTTTCCCTCCTTACGATATACCTTTTTCTTGTTCACATCAAGGTCAAAATACTTAAAAGTAATTTGTCTGTTTTTTCCAATTGACTCGTGAATTCTGTCAATATTATAGTAGATATTCTCATTCATTGTCTTCGCTCTTCCAAGAACGAAAACCTGCCTTTGAAGCTTCTTCGCATTTTCTCTACTGGTTAGCTTTCCAATTTTTGAGATTAGCTCAATACTCTTTTTTTCTGTGATAAACTTTGATGCCTGTACAATATCAACCAAAAGCTTCAGTTCAGGCAGTTCAAAATCACGGTTTGCTATGAAATACCCCGTAGTTTTAGTCCTTTTTACACATATATCAATCCCAAAAATCCGAAGATATTCAAGGTCATCATAAATGCTTTTTCTCTCCGCAGAAATACCAACCTTATTTAGTTCCCCAATTATTTGTCGGATGGTAATTGGATTCTCTTCATCCGTCTTTTCCATAAGAATTTTCAGTAAGTACAATAATTTAAGTTTTTGATGTGATAGCTTCATACTATCCCCCCCAAATTACATTTCAGCTATAACAAACTTTGTATTATCTACTTTATTTATATACATAGTTGTTTTTATGACCTATACCGGTTAAAAACATTGCATATCTGATAGATTGTTTATTAAAAATAAGTATCTCCATCTACCTTCATAATTATTATATCAAATTTAGTGTAGCATTAGGTGGACAGTGCTCTTTTTTTAGAAAACATATGTAAAAATAATAAAAAATGGCAGTAAAGGCAGTTTAATATAGGGATTATTCGCCCAAAAACCATACGTCAAACAAAAAAGGAAGTGAATTCACTTCCTTTAAATAATTAAATTAATTAAAAAGCATAGCAAAATTCCAATACAAGTCGGCAAAAGAAACGAAATCATTGTCCAAAACATACTCCCCGTTTCTTTTTTTATGGTAAGCAAAGTTGTTGAGCAAGGCCAATGCATAAGGAAAAACACAATCGTGCAAAGTGCAGTTGATAACCTCCACCCGTTTTGAACAAAAATTTCTCTCATTTGAATAAGGCTTCCCGTTTCTATCAAAGTGCCTTGCGCGGTATATGCCATTATCATTATGGGAATTACAATTTCATTTGCGGGAAATCCAAGTATAAACGCGGTTAAAATTATCCCATCGAGGCCGATTGCCCTTGCAAACGGGTCAAGAAATTGACTTATATGCAAAAGTAGACTAACTCCACCAATTTGAGCATTTGCCAAAATCCATAAAATAAGTCCTGCAGGTGCAGCAACCTTTATAGCGCGAATAAGTACAAAAAATGTTCTGTCATAGAGAGAGCGTATAATTACCCTCATAATCTGAGGCCGTCTGTATGGCGGAAGCTCTAAAACAAATGACGATGGCTCCCCCTTTAAAACAGTCTCTGACAAAACCTTTGTACTAATAAAAGTCATACCTATACCAAAAAGTATAACCCCCGTCAGTATTACAGCACTTTTTACCGAGCTTAGTATACCGCCTACACCTGCAAAAAACATTGTTATAATCGCAAGCAATGCCGGGAATCTTCCGTTGCAAGGGACAAAGTTGTTTGTAATTATTGCAAGCAGCCTCTCCCTTGGAGAGTCTATTATTCTGCACCCTATAACCCCTGCCGCATTACATCCAAAGCCCATGCACATGGTAGGTTATTTAGTTGTGTAAAAAGTGGAAAAACGAAAACGCACTAACCCCTTGGTTTTGGTTCCTCAATAATAATTTCATTTGGCTCACAATTAAACTTAAAGTAAATATCAATTCTTTGATGCTTTGTCTTCTCAGCATACTCACCCTGATGCACATCTATTCTATCAATAAGCTTAAAGATGATTTCACTATCCAAATAGCTTAACTTCTCATAATCTGCAATAAGCTTCTTAAACACGGCGTGCCTTTTGGTCAGCGCCTTTGTATCAGCCTTTATGGAGATAGCCTTTTCTTTCTCAGCGATAACGCTTTCCAAACTCTCTTTTTCAAGTTCATATTTTGCCCTTAAGTTCTCAAAGGTTTTATCGTCAATATCTCCCGAAAAACTTTTGTCATACACCATCTCAAGCTTGTTTGATATGCCCGAAAGCTTTCTTTTAGCATCGTCAAGCTTCGATATGTAAGCATCCCCGCTTTGAAGCATCTCATTAAGTAAGCGTTCCCTTTCCTCCTCGGTAAAGCTTATCTGCTGACGTAGGGCTTCTAAAACAATATTGTATAAAACATCATAGTCTATAAAGTGGGAAGTGCAAGCAGTTGGTCCAAGCTGCTTGTAGCCGCCACAATTTAGATTTGCCTTTGCACCCTTTTTATTTGTGCCAACGGTTGACATATTTCGTTTGCAGTCGCTACATTTGGCAACCCCGGAAAATAGATTAGCAAAGCCCTTTTCCCTTACTTTGGTTCGGCTTTGCATCTTTTTTCTGACAATATCCCAAGTATCGCTTTCAATCAGCGCTTCGTGTGTATTTTCCACACGAATCCATTCGTCCTTTGGAATGTTTTCTATATGCTTTGATTTAAAGCTGGGCTTGTGGGTTTTACCTTGCAGGGTATGGCCCAAGTAAACCTCATTTCGAAGTAGCTTACTCACCGTACCCGTTTGCCACTTGTCAGATGTTTCATAGTTTTCCTCATCTAAATGAATGTTAACTTTAAAACGATACTTTGACGGAGTAATAATACCATCATCATTTAGCTGCTTTGCAATCTGATTTGGTGAGTACCCCTCTTTTGCAAGGAAGAATATCCTTATAACCACTTGTGAGGACTCTACGTCAGGCAGAAGATGATTTTTATTCTTGGGGTCTTTTCGGTAGCCATATGGGGCAAATGCACCGACAAACTCACCTTCTCTCATTTTTGCGGCAAAAGAGGAATTTATCTTCCTTGAAATATCCCCTGCATAAAGCTCATTGGTGAAGCTAAGCATCGGCGCAAGTATCTCGGAAGCATCACTTGCCGTGGTGTCAATGCCCTCTGTAATGGATATGTACCTAACACCGTTTTCTACAAAGAAATCATCAAGCATCATCATTACCTGGCCCGTGTTTCTCCCTAGACGGGAAAAGTCCTTGGTAAGAACTACTCCAATCTTTCCTTGGACAATATCCTGCTTCATTCTTAAAAACGAAGGTCTGTCAAAATTGGTGCCGGTATAGCCATCGTCAATATATTCGTCATAAACGAAAAGCCCATTGTCTTTCGCATAGTTTATTAAAATTTTTCGCTGATTATCTATAGATGCACTCTCACTTGACTCACCATCTTCTCGTGACAGACGCATATATAAAGCGGCATAAAACCTGACCGCTTTATTATGTGTTAAGCTCGCATTCACAAAAGCCCCCTTTCCGCCCCCTTAACTTACTTTCAAGCATTTCGTGACTTACTTAATAAAATTTCTTTAATTATTTCTTTTATATCTCGTTTACATGTTGAATGTATCTTTATATCATAGACTTCTTTGGTTTGTTTTTTTGCATTTGTCATATAATCACTCCCTTACCCCCAAAATTTAGTGCCCAAAATCGGTTTTGTGTGCTAAATTTGTTGTTATATAAGCCTATGCGTAAGGATTATATTTCTTGCTTGTCCAACCAACTAATTCATGATTTTTTAAATAGCAAAAGCTTTTTAAAAGAAGCCCACCCTATATAAAAAGGTGACGTTTAACTTAAAAATATATAGATTGTAATTTCAAAATAAAGTGATATAATTGAAGAAAAGAAATATTAAGTGCTTCTTAAATAACAAAAAGGATGTTTGAATAATGAAAAATATAAAATTTTATGTGTGCCCCAAATGTGGAAATATTCTGCAAGGCACAGGCGAATTTGAGGTTTCGTGCTGTGGCAATCAGCTTCCTGCACTTGTACCAAAAACAGATACAACAAACCACGAGATTGATTCTAAAATAGTTGAAGATGATTTTTATATTACCTTTAATCACGAAATGACTAAGTCACACTACATCGGTTTTGCAGCATATGTTGGATTTGACAGGGTGCTTACTGTTAGACTGTATCCCGAGCAAGAAGCGGTTGTGCGTTTTCCAAGAATGAGTAGAGGAAAACTCTATTTATACTGCAATCAGCATGGATTAATTGAGTATAAATTATAAGACCAGCTTCGGGGTGTGTATATGAAAACAGTTGTAATTACCGGAAGTACGAGGGGGTTTGGGCGCGAGCTTTCAAGATGCTTTCGAAAGAAAAACTATAATGTGGTTATAAGTGGCACAAATGCCGAAAGATTAGAAAAAGCGTTAGCGGAGCTTTCATGTATTTCTTCCAAAGGTGAAATACATGCCTGTGTTTGTGATGTTAGAAAACAAAATGATGTTGAAAATCTGTATCTAACATCAGAGAAAATATTTGGAAAGGTTGATATCTGGATAAACAACGCAGGCGTCAATCAGCGTGATGTGGCAATTATGGATTTAGAAAGTCAAGAGATTGACACCCTCCTTGATATAGACTTAAAGGGCACCATTTACGGAAGCAAGGTTGCCTTTAAGCATATGCACAAACAAGGCAGTGGCCAAATATATAATGTTGAAGGCCATGGCTCAAACGATGCAATCATTATGGGGTTGTCACTTTATGGTACATCAAAAAGGGCTGTAACCTATTTTACCGAGGCGCTTAGTAAAGAGGCGGATTTACTTAACTCAAAAGTGTGCATCGGTAAAATATCACCCGGAATTATGAATACCAACTTTTTGACTACTGCAAACAGTGAAAGTGGCGCAATTACACTAAACGAAAAAACCAAAAAGGTATATAATACCCTTGGTGATTACCCGCAAACCGTGGCAGAATTTATGGCCGATAAAATTGATAAAAACACAAAAAACAACGTCAAATTTAATTGGTTAACGGGCAGAAAAGCATTAACAAGATTTATGAGCGCAGGCTTTAGAAAAAGAGAGTTTTTTTCGTAAACAGACTGCTTAAATAGCCTTAATCTAAAACTCAACCAAGCGTTTGTCCCCACCAAACGGTTGGTGTGTTTACTTTTGGCACAGGTAATCTATAATGGTATTAAGGAGGCGGAGGATGAATCAAGAAAAAATCGGCAAATTTATTGCTGAACGCAGAAAATATAAAAACATGACGCAGGCAAGCTTGGCTGAAAAGCTAAATATAACTGATAGGGCCGTATCAAAATGGGAAAGAGGAAAAGGGATGCCTGACTCATCCATTATGCTTAACCTTTGCAGTGAGCTTGGTATTAGCGTAAACGAATTATTAAGTGGGGAGGTTATTGAAGTGGAAAATTACGATAAAAAATCAGAAGTTCTTTTGCTTGAAATGGCAAAGAAAGAAGAACAACATAACAAAAGACTTATGACTGCAATGTGGACGATTATGGCAGTAAGCATAGTAGCGCTTTTATCTGTTAACTTTCTAGTAGTATTTTTGGTTCCCGAAGGGCCACTACAGCTTCTATTTGTTATAGGGGCGGTAATTTTATTTATGATCCCTTGTTTTATAGCTTTAAAGCTTGAAACAGAAGCCGGTTTTTATGAATGCAAAAACTGTCACCATAAATTTGTTCCAGCTTATAAAGACGTTTTGTGGGCTATGCATATGGGAACAACAAGGCATTTAAAATGCCCCCATTGTCAGAAGAAAGCCTGGTGTAAAAAAGTATTAAAATAACTATTGACTCTCCCCTTAGAGTATGCCTTAAAATCTTTTTGGGAGGTGGAAATTATGTTTTCTATCGGTGAATTTTCAAAGTTGGCAAAGACTACAATCAAGACACTACGCTTCTATGATGAAATTGATTTATTTAAGCCAAGCCACACAGAAGATAACGGTTATCGTTATTATTCTATTGATGACTTAAATAAGCTTACAATGATTTTAGAGCTTAGGGAAATTGGTCTGTCAATAAGTGAAATTAAAAATGTACTCCTAGGGTATGAC
Source organism: uncultured Oscillospiraceae bacterium (assembly GCA_964651775.1). Taxonomy (GTDB): domain Bacteria; phylum Bacillota; class Clostridia; order UMGS1883; family UMGS1883; genus UMGS1883. The sequence goes on from CAZYYT010000002.1 coordinate 21,873, forward strand.
CTTGAAACCACACTTGTAAATAGGTCTGATTCACTCAAAAAAGAAATCGAGAAAAGCCATAATGACCTGTCCCTTATAAACAATATTTTAATTCAAATAGAAAAAGGAGAGTCTATTATGGAAAAGTATCAAGCATCGGAAATTATAGTTCCTGAAATCAAGGTTTATTACAAGCACGGCGTAATTGAAAATATGTCAAAGCTAGTTGATTTTGTTTTATCTGCAGGCAGAGAGGTAAGCGAAAACAACCCTACACTTAAGTGTGAGGGTTACTGCTATATAACCTATGAAGCGCCACAGTATCAAGAACAAAATGTGGAGCTTGAGTATGTGGAGCAGATAACCGAATTTGGAAAAGAAAGCGAGAACATCAAATTCAAAACAGTGCCCTCCATAAAGGCAATTTCTGTTACACATAAGGGGCCATATGATAAGCTTAGTGAGGCGTACCTTTATGCAGTAAACTTTGTAAAAGAAAAAGGATACACAATTTCAGATAAAATTCGTGAGGTTTATATCCACGGATGTTGGGATAGGGATAGTGAGGATGATTATGAAACTGAAATCCAAGTCCCTGTAAAGTAAGGAGAATTTTAAGTGGAAAACTATATTATAAGACGCGAAACACCGCGGGATTATCAAGAGGTTTTAAATTTGGTGCGTGAGTCATTTTGGAATGTTTACCGCCCCGGTTGTATTGAACATTATGCTCTACACATTATGAGAAGCTCAAGCGACTTTGTGAAAGAACTGGATTTTGTTATGGAGCTTGACGGTAAAATCATAGGACAAAATGTTTTTACCAAAGCACAAATCAAAGCTGATGACGGTAAAATTATCCCTGTACTTACAATGGGGCCAATTTGTATTACTCCACAGCTAAGGGGCAAGGGTTATGGAAAAATATTACTTGATTATTCGTTGGAGAAAGCAAAAGAGTTAGGCTATGGTGCAGTATGCTTTGAAGGTAATATAGACTTTTACGGGAAAAGTGGCTTTGTTGTGGCAAGCACAATGAACATTCACTACTATGGCGAGCCACGGGAAAACGAAGTCCCGTACTTTCTTTGCAAAGAACTGCAAAAAGGTTATCTTAAAGGTATCGAAGGGGTATTTTGCCAACCAATGGAAGTATATGTTGACGATAATGCGGCGGATGAATTTGATAAGCAGTTTCCTTATAAAGAAAAGCTTAAACTACCGGGACAACTTGTGTAAAATTTAGTATACTTATTTACTTCTTAAGCTATATTAATAATCTAAACAGAAATGAAGATGATACTACGAAAATTTATGACATTTCTCAAGAGGTTTTTTCTTCTGTTGTTTTTGAGGGGGACCCAAAGCCTGAAGGTAAAGCAATAAAAAGAATTGAAGATGGGGCTTTATATAATCTATCTTCATTTAGTATGTGTGCACATAATGGCACCCACGTAGATGCGCCGTTTCACTTTTTAAAGGATGGGGATACTGTTGATAAAATCCCGCTTAAGCATTTTGTTGGAAATGCATATGTAGCATATCATGATGGATATGTAAAATTAGAAGATGCTAAATTAATCCTTGAAAAAGCGCGGGCATTTGATGGCGCGGGAAAAAGAATTCTCATCAAAGGAAAAGCAGTGGTTACGCTTGAGGCTGCAAAATTTTTTGCAAACTCAAATATACTTCTTTTAGGAAATGAGTCGCAAACGATAGGACCGGAGGACGCACCAATGGCTGTGCATAAAGCACTACTCTCTAAAAACATTGTTTTACTTGAAGGTATCAGGCTTAAAGACGTTTCTGAAGGTGCATATTTATTAAGCGCTGCCCCACTAAACCTTAAGAGGTTTGACGGGGCGCCGTGTAGGGCGGTGCTTATAGATACAAATTAAATGAAGAAACTTACGCTGTATAATCATTGTGGTTAAGAATATATTGTATTAACTAGCAACTTAAATATCACCGAGGGTAAGATTTTAAAAGTTAAACCAGCTTTAATTAAAAGAATCTCCTTGATATTTGTGTTAAAAAATTTAATAATAAGAGGGCGTTATTATGAAAAAGAAAGTAGTTTTAATGACTATAATTTCATGTCTGGTGACTTTAATTCCAATGCTGGTGGGGCTTATACTTTGGGATAAACTCCCCGAAGAGATGCCAACCAACTTTGGATTTAACGGCGAAGTTACAGGGTATAGCAGCAAATTTTTTGGAGTTGTTGGACTTCCGTTAATTTTAGTGGCAAGCAATTTGTTTTGTATTATTTTTACAATGGCAGACCCAAGGAGAAAGAATATCAGTAACACGGTTTTGGGCGTAGTTTTAACAATAATACCCATTAGCTCAATTTTTAGTTGTGTGCTTTTATACAAAGATGCTTTAGGATTTAACATAAATGTAGGCACACTTTCAACTGCATTTTTGGGTATTATCTTTATAGTAGTTGGTTTAATCCTTCCAAAATGCAAACAGAATTACACTGTTGGTATCAAGCTTCCTTGGACACTACATAGTGAAAAAAATTGGGATAAAACCCACGCATTAGGCGGTAAAGTTTGGGTGATCGGCGGTATTATCCTTACTATATTCGGTATGCTTGGTTATGAAAAAATCGTCTTTTGGGGAATATTTGTTTTGGTAGCCATTCCAGTGGTGTATTCTTATGTATATTATAGAAAAAACGAACTCAAGAAATAAAATTCTTGTACCGTAAATTCACACAAACCAAAACAAGAAAATAGTAAAATAATGAGTTAAGGCGACAAAATGTTCAGGTTTGAACTGAGCTGTGCCAATCTGTGCAAACAGCACAAATTGGTACAGCTCAATTTTTATAGAGGTACTTTTTTTATATAAACATATTGACATTTGTTTATATGTTGTATATAATATAATACATAAACGTTTATTTATGTGAGGTGAATATTATGAAAGAAAGTTATACAAAGGAAGCTACAATATTCAAGGCTTTTTGCGATGAAAACAGATTGAAGATACTTGTTCTTTTAAAAAATGGTGAAATGTGCGGTTGTAAGCTAATCGAGGCGCTAAATATTACTCAACCAAACCTTTCTCACCATATGAAAATACTTTGTGATTCAGGTGTTGTTGAAGGCAGAAAAGATGGAAAGTGGACTTATTATAAAATCTCAGAAGAAGGCAGGGATTTTGCCATAAAACTGCTTTTTGATATTACAAAAACGGAGGTGTAAGATGGCTATTTGGTCTATTATTCAAACACAGGTTTTGGGTATGGCGTGGCTTAACGGATTAATTGGGAATATGCTTTCATCGTTTGGCCTTGATATTCAAAGCAAAATAGGTGCAAGTGTACAATTCTTCTTGTATGATACCATAAAGATTATGGTGCTTCTAGGCATTTTGATTTTGATAATTTCATACATTCAAAGCTATTTCCCACCTGAGAGGACAAAAAAGATATTGGGAAGATTTAAGGGTGTTGGCGCAAATACCTTGGCAGCACTTTTAGGTACGGTAACGCCGTTTTGCTCATGTTCTTCAATTCCCCTATTTATGGGATTTACAAGCGCAGGTCTTCCACTTGGTGTAACTTTTTCTTTTTTGATATCCTCACCAATGGTTGACTTAGGCTCTCTTGTGCTTTTGATGAGTATATTCGGTGCAAAAGTTGCTATTTCTTATGTTATTTTGGGGCTTGTTATCGCAGTTGTCGGCGGAACTTTGATTGAGAAAATGCATCTTGAAAATGAGGTTGAAGATTATATTAAAAATGCAAGGGCGCTTGAAATCGAAGCGGAGGAGCTAAACTTTAAACAAAGGATAAAATTTGCTTGGGAAAAAGTTATAGAAACTGCAAAAAAGGTGTTTCCTTATGTCCTTGTGGGAACGCTTATTGGGGCATTTATTCATAACTGGATACCACAAGATTTCATTATAAAGCTACTTGGTAACGGAAATCCGTTCGGCGTAATAATTGCAACTATAGCAGGGGTGCCAATGTATGCAGATATTTTTGGCACAATTCCTATCGCAGAAGCTCTACTTTTAAAGGGTGCTAGTTTAGGAGTTGTACTTTCATTTATGATGGGTGTAACAACACTTTCGCTACCTTCAATGATAATGTTAAGAAAAGCAATTAAACCAAAGCTTTTAGGTATATTTGTAGCAATCTGCACCGTAGGAATTATTATCGTTGGCTATATATTTAATATGGTTCAAAATATTTTGATATAGGAGGATTTTAAAATGGGAGTATTTAATGTTATTAAAAAAAAGAAAAAAGAGACTTGCTGCAGCTGTAAATGTGAGGGGAGTATTACCCCCACAGAAAATGTTTGCTGTGGCGAAAATACAGATGGAATCTGCTGTATTAAGGTGCTTGGTTCAGGGTGTAAATCCTGTCATGAGCAGTTTGAAAATGTAAAAGAAGCGGTGAAAAATCTTGGTTTAAATATAGAAGTAGAATATATAACCGATATGGAAAAGGTTATGAGCTACGGCGTAACAAGTATGCCTGCAATTGTAGTTAATGATAGTGTTGCCGTGATGGGTAAAGTGCTTAAAGCCAAAGACGTTGAAAAACTTTTGAGTAAATTTTAATGGGGTTAACAAGGAATTTTCTATAATATCGGGGAAAATCATCCCATTAAAAACAATTAGGTTTTAGCGCCCCTCAAAAAGTCAAGAAATAGTGAAAAGTAGCACGGTCAAACTAGAATCATATACTGTAATGAGGAGATGATTCATGTGCCATGTAACAAAAATAATAATATTATAGACATGGGCAAAAAACCTTATGTTACAAATATAAAAAATCAAGCAATGTCTAACACTGCTTTTCGCGCTGCCCTTTGGACAGGAGAATATCTTCAGACAACCTTAATGAGTATTAGGCCCGGTGGAGATATTGGTGTAGAAATGCATCCAAATACAGATCAATGTATTATGGTTGCCGGTGGACGCGGTATGGCTAGCACCGGTGATAGTAAGGATAGATTCACATATAGCAAAAAAATAAGTGTTGACGATGCTATATATATTCCTGCGGGAACCTGGCATAATATTACAAATGTAGGAAATCGCCCATTAAAATTAATTTCATTTTATGCCCCTCCTAATCACCCGCGTGGAACGTATCAAGCTTCAAAAGCAGATGCGAAAAGATCTGAATATCACTAAAATTCATACTACTCACTTTCTTAAAAAGACGGTTACAAGCCCACATCCACATAAAAAAGCAGTGTCCTAGTAACCTGCCTTTTGTGGTCATGGGATTGTAATCGTCTTATTTTGTTTGCTTCCAATTCCCTTTTAAAACCGGTATAAAATCTGCTACTTATGGAGATAAATATAATTTATTCGCTAATAATTGACAATTTAGTTTATTTGTGTTACCATCTTCAAGTAGTTTTATTATATATCAAAGATAAGGGGATGTGTTATGTTTAAATTAAAGGAAAATGGTACAACAATTTCAACAGAAATTATCGCAGGCCTTACAACATTTTTCGCTATGTCATACATTATTATTGTAAATCCAAGCATTTTGGCACAGTCTGGAATGGAATGGGGCGCAGTATTTCTTGCAACCATCATTTCATCAATCGTAGGAACGTTAGTTATGGGACTTGTAGCTAATGTACCTTACGCACAAGCCCCGGGCATGGGTCTGAATGCATTTTTTGTTTTTACTGTTTGTTTTACGCTAAAGTTTACATGGCAACAAGCATTATCCATGGTATTTATCTGTGGACTTATTAATATTTTTATCACAGTAACAAAAATTCGTAAGTATATTATCAAATCAATTCCACTAAGCCTTCAAAATGCAATTGGTGGCGGAATAGGTATTTTCGTAGCATACATTGGTTTTTTAAATGTTGGAATCATTAATTTTGGCTCAGGCGTTCCTGCACTTTCAGTGTTAAATCAGCCTGTATTTTGGGTATTTTTAATTGGTTTGTTAATTACATTTGTCTTGCTTGTTCTTAATGTAAAAGGTGCAATATTAATTTCAATTATTGCAACTACTATTATTGGAATACCTTTTGGTGTTACTCAGTTACAAGAAACAACAAGCTTTACACAGGCATGCAGCGTTCTACCAACAACATTTTTTGCTATTTTTAAAGAAGGTGGCATTACAAGCTTGTTTACAGACCTAACCAAGCTTCCTCTTGTTTTATTAACAATTTTTGCGTTTAGTATTTCTGATACGTTTGATACAATCGGAACATTTATAGGAACGGGCCGTCAAACAGGTATCTTTAGTGAAGAAGATGAGTCACTTATGGAAAGCGGATCCGGCTTTAAGTCAAAGCTTGATAAGGCTCTCTTTGCCGATGCAACAGCGACTTCAATCGGTGCTTTGTTTGGCACATCAAACACTACCACATTCGTTGAAAGTGCTGCAGGCATTGGCGTAGGTGGTCGTACAGGACTTACATCAGTTGTTGTTTCAATTTGCTTTGCATTGTCAGCATTTTTAGCAACATTCGTAAGTGCCGTTCCTTTTGCTGCTACAGCACCTGCTTTAATCGCTGTTGGTATTATGATGACTTCTTCATTCAAGTGCATTGATTGGAGCGACTTTAATGAAGCTATTCCGGCATTCTTTGCAGGCATATTTATGGCTCTTTGCTACAGCATTTCTTATGGTATTGCAGCAGGCTTCATATTCTATATAATTACAAAGGTATGTACAGGTAAAATAAAAGAAATTAATCCTGTTTTATGGGTTTGTTCCGGTTTATTTATACTTAACTTTGTATTACTTGCAATAATATAACAAAATTTAAAAAAGCACCTTTGAAACTGAACCGACCCCCAAAAGTTAGACCAAAAATCTTACGATTGGGAGGCCGGTTTTTACATGGCAAAAAAATAGCTTTGGATAATCTTGCTAAGGGTAAACTTGTCGAAGCAAGTGAGTTGAATCTCAATGTGACAAATGCCGCCAAAGTGAAATATATACTTTAAAACGACGATAATAAAACGCTTTATCCAATTACAGCAAGTACTGTAAAATAAAACAAATTTGTTAATTAAAAATTTTCGCAGCTTGTGCTATTGTTTGCTCACATACTTTGATGGAGCCTTGCCAATATACTGCTTAAATATACGACTGAAATAATAGATTGAATCAAATCCAAGTTCAGAAGAGATTTCTCCAATAGAGCGGTCTGTCTCTCGTAACAGGAGGCAGGCCCTTTGTATTCTCAGACTGTTGCGGTAATAGATGGGTGTTTTGCCGGTTTCTTTTTTAAAAAGCCGATAAAGATGTGTTTCGCTTAAAAAACATAATTCTGCCAGCTCCAATGCGGATATATCTTCGGTATAATGGTTGTTGATATAATCGATTGCGGGCATAATGCGATTTTCGGAGGTTGATTTAAGAAGCTGATAAAGCTCTGCCAGCATATCGTAAAAAAGAGCCATTGCATGGAAGCTGGCATCAGGGATAGAAAGAATGTCGGATAGTTTTTTTGCGTCTTTCATAAATATAGTGCCGACTTTGTCAGCAATAGGCAAGGGGAGTCGTGAAAATAATATGGGCTCCATATCATTCATATCTGTAATAGTAAAGCTTATACGAAAAAAGGAGAAGCTTTCGGTTGAGACTGTCAGATGATGCTTGGAGTGCAGCGGAAGATATATAAGTGTGTGTGGACCAAACTCGAAACTGCCACCCTCCCAATTATATCTGCCTATGCCCTTATCAATCAGTAAAAAACCATTAACATTTCGGTTTTCTACAGTCATATTCCTGTAGGACGGAGTTTGATATATAGCGGTAAGTCCATGCAGTGCGAAATCAGTTTTGTGCAAATCCTGAAATTTAATAATTTTCATATGTAATTCATCTCCTGCATTTATATAGGAAATTAACTGCAACTATATTATACGATTTTTTGGAACAAACGTCAAGTACATGTTAGAATAGTTTAAATATCTGTTGTTTTTATGTATTTGCTTTTAACTTATCTGATAGTATAATTTGAGAAAAGGAGGATGTGATTTATGAAGGTCTATTACAAAGTTGGTGGTGGCTGTGTATTGTGTCTGGGATGTGTATATGAATGTCCTGTCGGTGCAATTTCTGTAAAAGAGAATATTTCGGCAATTATAGACAAGGAACGCTGTTTGGGTTGTGGCAAGTGCTGTGACAGCTGTCAGGCTGAGGCAATAATCAAAGTAGAAGAATAATAGGAGGATAAATATGATTACTTTAAATCGGGAAGCAAATTCGATTATCAGAGAAGATGAACTAATTCCAATATACGGAGACTATGATGTTGTAGTTGTAGGAGGAGGGATGGCAGGCGTTGGTGCAGCTCTGGCAGCGTCAAAAGCCGGTGCAAAAACCATCTTGATTGAAAACACTTCAGGACTTGGTGGTATTGCGTCCTTTGGCTTGGTGCCGATTCCTCTGGACTTTGTTTCCGGTCTCGGACAGGAATTTTTTGACGAAATGAAAAAGGTAGACGGAATCAGAAAGAGAAACACCGATCCGGAAAAGCATAAGCTGATATTTGACCGTATGATGAAAAAGTACGGAGCGGAAACCTTGCTTGTTACACCTTTGATAGATACTATTGTTGAAGGTAACGCGGTAAAGGGAATTGTTATTCACACCAAGCAGGGCAAAAAAGCAATAATGGGTAAGCGCTTTGTAGATGCTTCCGGTGATTCTGATTTGGTATTTTTTGCCGGAGGAGAAACACAGTCAGGACGTCCAGAAGATGGCATATCCATGGGCTGCTCATTGGATTTTGTTATGGGCGGTGTGGATTTTGATAAGTATCTGGAGAGTGATATTAGAAATAATGACCCCAAGTGGATAAAGACAATTTCCGATGCGTTAAAAAGCGGAGAATTGCCCTACGAGATAGACAATCATGTAAACTGGATTACGCATATTCCGGGACGTCCGGAGAATTGCGGTATGGATGAGGTTTGTATTTGCATAGCGCATTCTAGGAGCTGCTATCCAACCGATAATAATGATTTAACCCGTATGTATATTGAGGGACGTGAACAGGCGGCAATCATGACAGATTTTATCCGCAATCATATACCGGGCTTTGAAAAAGCGTATCTTAGCTATACGGGCAGTTTGTTAGGTGTAAGAGAGAGTCGCCGTATTGTTGGAGAGTATGCATTTACCGGTATGGACATTGCTTATGCAAGGAAACAGGAGGATGTTATTGCAATAAGCCAGCACGGTTTTGATTTGCACGGAGGCAATCTTAAATGGTTTAAAGGACAACTGCCGGATGGCAGAGAGGCTTATATAGCCAACCGCGCCGGATGGGGAACGCAACTTCCGCCGGATGATGATTTGCCAAGGATAAATATGGCGGAGCTTGCGCCTGATGGAGAATTCTGGTATGACATTCCATACAGATCCTTGATTCCGATTAGACTGGAAAACGTTTTGGCAGCAGGAAGAAACATTTCATCTGATGTGCCCGGACAGTCCGGCACAAGACTGGTTATGTGCTGTATGGCTCTTGGAGAAGCGGCAGGTACAGCAGCTGCACTTTCTATTAAGGATAACCTGTCTCCGCGCAAATTGGATGTAACGAGGCTACAAAGAACACTGGCTGAGAACAATGTAAACATCGGTCAGAGATTCAGAGAGATAGCTGCGTTTAAGGGCTATAAGACAAGTGAAAATACATTTGATGTCACTTTCAAAGGATCTAGTCAAGGCAATGGCTGATATGAGAAAATTGTGTTATAATACCATGGCATATAAAGTATCGAAAAAGTGGTTGTAGCAAAATAGCAGCTAAAATAAGTTTCGAAAAGAAAAAAGCGGACGATTGCAGTAGCAAAAGTTCGCTTTTTTAGTTATAATCGAATTGACATAAAACCATTAAACCAAGGAGATTATACCACAAGGCATATGCTTGTTGATATTGCAGCAGGTTTCATATTCTATATAATTACAAAGGTATGTACAGGTAAAATAAAAGAAATTAATCCTGTTTTATGGGTTTGTTCCGGTTTATTTATACTTAACTTTGTATTACTTGCATTGATATAACAAAATAAAAACCAAGCACCTTTGAGAAATCAAAGGTGCTTTTCTTATGCAAAATTATATTTACCAAAGCTAATTTAACCTTAATTGTCAGTTAGTTCTTGACTCTCCTCGGATTTACCCATGCTCTTTTTTAAAATCACCACAAGAAACAAAATGCCAAGTGCGAGTGTGATTGTATCTGATATAGGCTGTGCCCAAATAAGGCCCTCAAATCCTGACAGCTTCTTCATTAAGAATAAAAGTGGAATATAGAAAAGTCCTTGTCTAGCGGTGGATAGTACAAGTGCTTCTTTTGCTTTGCCAAAGGCTTGAATACCGGTAGTCGCAAGCATCTGTGGACCTAATACAATAAAGCTGAAAATACTTATGCGAAAAACTAACTTGCCGGCATCTATAACGTCGGGAAGCTTTGTGAAGATGCCCACAAAATTTGGCGCAAGCACCCAAAAAATTGCCATTAGCAAAACGCCTATTGAAAATGTCATAATCATACCGGTTTTAAATACGGAGCGCACCCTCTTATAATTACCGGCTCCGTAGTTGTATCCAATCAGCGGTTGACAACCCGCAGCAAATCCCATAAACACAAAAGTGCCAATAAACATCATCTTAGATGAGATGCCCATTCCTGCTTTTAATACATCGTTATCACCGACTAAATTATTAAGAATAATCATAGCAACACTAAGTAAAAATTGGCTAATACATGCAGGCACACCAATGGTGAAAATTTCCTTCCAAATGGTAGAATTTCTGCTGATGAAGTTTAATTTTATCTTTAAAAGTGCTTTACCCGATAGATAGTAGTAAGCATAGTAGACAAGCGCCCCCAAATTACCTAATACAGTAGCAAGCGCCGCACCACCAATACCCATATCAAATGTAAAGATAAAAAGTGGGTCTAATACGACATTAATAACTGTTCCAATCAGCATACCGGTAATCGATGGCATCATCGCACCTTCTGCACGAAGAAGTTGACCGCCTGCATAGTTTAGCATAACGGGGATAGATCCCAAAAGCATTATAGAAACATAGTTGTACGCATAAGGGTAAACATCTGATGATGCACCAAGCCCTGTAATAAGGGGCTTAATAACTGCCATACCCGCTATCATCACAATAATTGCAAGTATTGTACATATCATAACGCCTGTTGTAAGTGTGCGGTTTGCACTATCACTGTCTTTTCTGCCTATACATCGTGAAATATATGATGCCGCACCAGTTGAAACGATGGTGGCTATGGCCATTTGTATCATAAAAACCGGTGTGGTAATACTTGCAGCAGCAAGCTGGTTTTTGTCTTGCAGCATACCGATGAAGAAGGTGTCTACCAAATTATAAAGCACTTGCACCATCATTCCGCATACAACGGGAATTGATAGTTTAAGTATTGCTTTAATGATTGGTGCCTTTCCCATCAGCTCAATTTGTTTATTTTCCATTTACGCTTATACCTCCATATGTTTTGTAAAAACATCACAATTGTTGAAAAGTCAACAGTGAGAATTATAACATTTTTAATATAAGGTGTCAAGCAAATTAGTATTATGTATATTTACATTCAATTGAATATTTATAATATATAAAGAAAAAACATGAATATAATATAGATAAGATGACATTAATATATAAAATTATAGGAGGGAAAAAAATGAAAGAGAAGCTCAAGGGTTTGGTTATTGGCTTGGCAATAGGCTTAACTATTACTACAACAGCGGTTTTAGCATCTAACGGGTCAGTCCTAAAGGAACTGAAGTACAATAACATTAAAATTAGTCTTAATAATAAAACAATTACACCTAAAGATGCAAACGGCAAATATGTAGAGCCATTTACCATAGATGGTACAACATATCTACCTGTTAGGGCCGTAGCAGACGCGGTTGGCGTAAATGTAGACTGGGATGATCGCACAAATACTGTTGTTTTATCAAATAAAAAGGTACAAAATAATACTACTGATTTTGATAGTACCAATGTCAAAAACGGTATTAAAGTTGTAAAAGAATATACATGGAAAACAGACTACTCCAGTTATGTTGCTATAGTTGTGAGAAACGAATCCCCGTGGTCTGTTGCTCCAAGCGTACAGATTTCATACAAAGACAAAAATGGCACCGTAGTTGGCACTGATAACAAAACCGAAAATCCCTTTGGTCCGGGAAGTGAAATGGCAATTGTTTTCAGCAGTAAAGAGGATTTTGAAACAGCTGATTACATTTTATCTGCCAGCGAAGAGAAAGATTTTAGTGAGTGTATTTCAATGCTGGAAACTAAAGTAACTACAACGCCGGAAAAAGCTATAATTCAAGTTACAAATAATGGTGATGATTTAGCCTATTTTGTAAAATATACAGTATTATTTAAAAATGGAGACAATGTTGTTGGTTATGGTACGGGATATTTCGACGAATACGATTCCGGAATCAAACCAGGCTCGACAACAATCAGCGAAAAACAAGTATTCGGGAAAAAGTATGACTCTGTTGAGGTATATCTCACAGGAAGATCAGGGAAATAGATTGTTTTATAAAAGTAGCAGTGGCTGATATGTACCTCCAAAAGCATCTAACTTTTGGGTTCACTTCAGCCACTGCTGCCTTTTTCCTTTATAATAAATAAATCTTGTCCAAAACCTTATTGGTAGGATGTGAAGATAAGCTTACTATGTACTTGTGGCGCTTGGCACACATATAAGTAAATTACCACATGGTTAGGGCTTGCTTTCCGCAGGCGTTACATTTTTTGAAGGGCTTATCAAGATTATATGCGATGCGGGGTAAATAGCCCGAGTCCTCCAAAAGAGTGAAAAGCGGGAAAAATATAGCCATTGGTGGAAGCATAACCGAAACAACCCACCCTAAAACGCGGTACATTCCCGATATAAGTGCACCTGATAGCCACTCTGGGGCGCTTAAAAATTCAAAAATAGCGTAAAGCTTAATCTCAATATAATTAAATGCTTTACTAAGTAACTGCGAAGGGTAGTTTGCACCCTCAAGCGTTATCCAAAAAGTTAATAGTAAAAGTAAGACCATCAGCGGATATCCAAAGGCTTTGCTTGTAAGAATTCGGTCAATTTTTCTGTCACGCCCGTTATACATGCCTTTATTTTCAGTCACAACAGATATAGATATGGCTTCAGCAGTGATTACTGTTGATATAGCTATATCATCTTTAATTTTGTTTTTATCGTATCCCTTTTGGTTAAGCACGGAAATTGCATTTTCAACCGATAGCCTAAGTGCTTCATCTTCAAATGGGTTATTCCCTAAAAAGCTTTCTATTTCATTTTTTAGTGATTCATTAATATCAAGCAGCTTTATACTAAGCCACCTTGCATCAAGTCTTTCCCCTGCCACTTTTTTTGCATAAGGGATTATAGACTCTATTGCTTCTTCTATATCATCACTATATTTTACTTTATAGCACACAGCATCAGATTCTGTTACACAGTCCACTGCATCCATAAGCGAGTCAAGGCTTTTTTTCTTATGCGCAATTGTGCATACAACACGTGCCCCCAGCTTTTTTTCTAAAAGCTTTGTATTAACCCTTATCCCCTTACGCTTTGCCTCATCCATCAAATTCAGGCATATAACAGCGCGCTTATTTGTTTCAAGCGTTTGTAAAACAAGATTTAAGTTCCTTTCAAGGCAGGTGGCATCGCATACAATAACTACTGCATCACAAGTACCGAAGCAGATGAAATTTCTTGCTATTTCCTCCTCGACAGAATGCGCCATTAGTGAATATGTACCGGGGATATCCACAAGCACATAGGAATTTCTATGTGTGGTGGTGTACCCCTGCGCATTAGCAACCGTTTTTCCGGGCCAATTACCCGTATGCTGATTCATCCCCGTAAGAGCGTTAAAAACTGTGCTTTTTCCAACGTTTGGATTACCCGCTAGCGCAATAACCTTATCGTTTGGAGTTTGCTTTTTTATAACAAGGGCAGCGTCTCTAACACTTGCCCCCGTTGAGCTTTTGGTAAGCCCCATAAACTACCCCCTTACAGCATCTATCAAAATATCTTTACAATCTTCCCTACGCAGTGCAATCACTGCACCACGGATGAGAAATGCAGATGGGTCACCCATTGGCGATTTGCCGATACACTCGACTACCGTTCCGGGAATAAGCCCGATGTCGAGAAGCCTACGGCGTATACCATCATTGCTTGTTATTTTGGTAACGGTTGCCTGCTGCCCTGTATTAAGTGTGCTAAGGCAGTTGTCTTCATACATATACATTACCTCTTTTACATTCCTCATATTCATATTATTCTTCTTTATCCCTGCATGCTACATTCATAAAGACAAAAAAAGGATTGTTTAAAACAATGTACATCGTTTTAAACAATCCTTTTTATTATCTTTGTTATTATTTAACAAGATTCTTAAGAGCTGCGCCAACCTTAAATGCAGGAACTTTAGAAGCAGGAACCTGGATTTTCTCTTTTGTCTGAGGGTTGAGGCAAGTACGAGAAGCTCTTTCTCTAACTTCGAAAGTACCAAAGCCAACAAGCTGTACTTTTTCGCCTGCTTTGAGAGCACCTTCAACTGATTCCATGAAAGCATTAAGAGCCTTCTCAGCGTCCTTCTTAGAAAGAGCTGATTTTTCTGCAATTGCTGCAACGAGTTCTGTCTTATTCATTAACATTTCCTCCTTTATATAATGTAATTGCGCTAAACGCATTACTGACCAATTCCTATAATATCATATTAAATTGCCATATTCAAGCATTTTCTTCAATATTTTTTATGTTTTTAGTAATTTTTTTCAAATATTTGGCTATTGAAGCCTCCGGATCTATCCCTTTGGCACGTGCCTCTTCACAAATTTTAAATATTTTTTCACCGATTTCAAGCTCGATATCGTCTGAAACATCAATATTGTTCCATTTACAAGGCAAATCTGCCGACTGGATTTTACCGATAATTTTACTGCATTTCATTAGAACGGGAAGCGAAGGCGTGATAGAATCAATTGATTCATAGGTCTTTTTTTGGCCACGCTGTTTTCTTTTTATTTTTTCCCAATTATCAAGAACTTCCTCGGGCGTATCGGCTTTTGCGCTTCCGAAAACGTGAGGGTGACGCACAATCATCTTTGTGCAGATGCCATCTATTACATCATAAATTGCAAATGTACCCTCTTCCCTTCCTATTTCCGCGTGCATCACAATTTGCAAAAGCACATCACCAAGCTCATCCGAAACCTTTGTAAAATCACCCTCTTCTATGGCATCAACGGCCTCGTAGCATTCCTCTATCAGATGCTTTGAAAGTGATTTATGGGTTTGCTCCCTATCCCAGGGGCACCCATCCGGAGAACGGAGCTGATGAATTATTTCACATAATCTATTAAAATCATTTTCCATTGGTTTCACCCTTTTTTAAAATATCATTTATTCTTATACTACCCGACAAAACAATTAATACTGCGTAAAAAATGGCTGCAAGCCCAAATGATATAACAAGCATGCCAAGTCCACCCGAAAGGCTATATACTAGCCTTGCCACAGTGCAAGAAACTCCACCGCATAACAAAATTATAAATATCTCTTTAAAATCTCGCTTTAAAGAAGATATTTTGCGTAGCATATAAGTATTACTTAAAAATGCAGGCATAAATGCAAGAACTGTTGCAAATTGCGCACCATTTACCCCTATTTTGGGTATAAGGATAAAGTTAAATAAAACCTTAAGTGCAATTGAAACTGCACTTGCAACAATCGGGCTCCACACCATACCAACTGTCTGTAGCATTGCGGTTGTTGTTTGAACATAAGGAAGAATAAGCACCAATATACCTGTGAAAATTAAAAGCGATGCTGAATTTGTGCTTGAAAATAAAAGCCTAAAAATCTGTGGTGCGAAAAGCATAAGCCCAAATGCACTGGGGCTTGCCACATAAAAGATTGTTTTTAAAGCCTTCCCCGAATTATCTTTTAGTGAAACTTCGTCTTTTCTGGCCGCTGCAGCAGAAACGATTGGTACAATACTTGCTGTGATAGCCGTTATAATTGCAGCAGGTAGATTATAAACAGTGTTTGCCCTTGTAAGGTATCCAAAAAGTTTTAGTCTTGAAACTCCATTAATCCCATTTGCTGATAAAATATTTGTAACTGTAAGTGAATCTGAAAGCATCACTGCCGCATAACCAAATGTGCCAAGAGTTACGGGAAGTGAAAGCTTAAACACATTCCATACCTTTTTTGATGAAAAGCTGCCCTTTGTTTTATTTTCCTTCGTATAAAATCCGTAAAGAACAAAAGCGGCACAAATGGCACTAAATGTAACACCTATTACCGCACCTGTAACACCAAGCTCCATACCGCCCTTTACAAAAATGCCGCAAAGGGTGATTCCCAGTACAACCTTTGTAAGGCTTTCGCCAAGCTGACTCAGTGCTGACGGAATCATATTTGAGTTTCCTTGAAAATATCCACGTACAGAGCTTATCATACCAAGAAATAAAAGCGCAGGCGAAATTGCACGAAGTGCATTTTCAGCGAATGGTTCACCACCACCTGATAAAAACACTGCGATGGGCCTTGCCCACACAAATATTATGGCAGAAAACACTGCACAAAAAAGGGTTACTGCAGTGAAGGTTGATTTGCAAAGGTCAGCGCCTTCCTTTTCGCTTGCCTTTGCAACAAGGCTTGAAAGTGCAATAGGAATTCCCGTAACGCAAATGGCAAGAAACACATTATATATGGAATATACGCTTTGATATACTGCAATTCCCTCTTCATGAAGAAAAAATTGGTCAAGCGGGATTTTAAATACGGCGCTCATCATCTTACATAAAATTGATGCAGCCGCCATTACCACTGCACCCGTGATAAAGCTTTGCTTCTTTTTCAAGCAATTCATCCCCTTTTCTGGTTTTCTCTTTCAAGTGAAGGCTTAGTGAGAATCTCATACAAAACATTTTTTGTCATAAATATTTGCGTAAATGAAAGCACTGGCAGATAAAGGCCAAGAAGCAGTGCAAATCCAAACGGGGATGAGGTTGTAAATACCATAACTGCATATATTATAACCGCACTTACACAAAATGCAAAAAGATTCCACCAAAGGCGTGCCATAACAAGAAAAAATGCATTTTTATATATATCCCTTACTTTAAGCTTAAAGCTAACCATAATTGAATAAATATACATATGCATCATCGCAAACAGCGTTGCTGCAATAATTATAATAGTTTTGAGTATAATACCCATTACCCCGCCCTTTATTGTGTAGAAGATATACGCAAAACCACCTACAAGAACAACAGCTACATCAATTATAAAAACAAGCGTTGCTTGAAAAAAGTTGCTTTTATATTTGTCAAAAAAGTCACTGAAAACAAATGTGTGGGTATCTGCTGCAAAGTTTTTTGCAATGTATGAAAGCCCTGCGCTTGGTGCACCTGCCCCAATAATGCCAAGAATTATGGCTGTAAGTAGCATATAAATAGTCGAAAGTGCACTGGAACTTTCAAATACATTTATATTACTGTTTTGCGCAAGAATAGTTACTGCCACACTTGAAATTACTGCAAGCACCAATATAGACGGAATTGATGCTATAAGATATATAATATCAAGCTTAAGAAAATCCCAAAATTTGCGAAAGAATAGGTCAAAATAAAGTGATGGGCCTGTTTTTTCCACATCTTCTTTACTTATTCCCTTTCCATTATTTCTATTAAAACCGAAAAGTGCCATTTTTATTCACCTCTTAATATAGGGTGCATATCTATATCGTAAATATTTTTTCGATGGAAACTACATTCACCACTATCATAGCCCTCTATATACTTATTCATTGCCAAAACTATAACCTCAGGCTTAATATTAGCCCTACTTCCGGCAGATAAAACCATCTCTGCTCTGTCAGGAAAAAGCTTTATTTCTTTTATATCAGGACGGATATCGGTTTCCTTTATTCCGCTTTTTGTTTTCTTTTCAATAAGAATTGTATCTCTATTTAAAAAATCATCAACGCTTTCGGGAAGGCGCTCTGCCTTAACAACATAAAGCGCGTTATCAAGCTTTTTCATAAGACTTTTGCCCTCAATAACCTCTGTTATTCTAACGCCTAACGGAAGTGCTTTGTTAAGCCTGTCCATTATTTCCTGTGGTGAAAGCTCCTCTGCAAGTGTTATTTCAAGAATTTCACACTCACTTGTGTGACTTACCGGCAAAGGAAGTGCAAATGTGAGAAGCGGATGCGGGTTAAACCCCTCTGAATATGCTATCGGAATTTCAGCCCTACGAATTGCACGACCAAACATCCTCACAAAGTCAAGATGCGAAACGTACTTAACGCTTTCGCTTCTTTCATATACAATATGGTAATTACTCAAAGCAGACACATCCTTCCTTTGTATTGCAAAGCGTGCTTGCCCCACAACCACTGCACTTTTCACGACAGTTTGGTGTTGTAGCTGCCAGCTTTGCCTTTTCGTTTTCGTTTATCATAAATTTCTTGCTTACGCCAATATCTACGATATCCCATGGAAGAATCTCGTCATAGCTACGCTCCCTGGTGTAAAAGGCCATATCTATACCACAATCTTCAAATGCCTGCTTCCACAAATCAAGGTTAAAGCACTCACTCCAGCTATCAAGGTTACAACCAAGCTCATGTGCACGGATAAGCACCTCGCCAAGTTTTCTATCGCCACGCGCAAACACACCCTCAAGTACACTGACGTCATTTTCATGATAGCTATATTTTATATGGCGGTTATGAATTTGCTCTTTAAGGAAATGCTGCTTGTCCGAAAGCTCCTCCATGGTGTTTTGTTTAGCCCACTGAAACGGAGTAAATGGCTTTGGAACAAAGCTTGCAACGCTGATGCTTACCGACGGTGCACGGCGCTTATTTGTTTTCTCACTTCCGTAATAGCACTCAACAACCTTTTGTGAAAGGTCTGCAATGCCTTTTATATCTTCATAATTTTCGTAAGGAAGGCCAATCATAAAGTAAAGCTTAACATTATTCCAACCACCCTCAAACGCAAGCGTGGCAGAAGTGATTAAATCAGATTCCTTCACGTTTTTATTTATAACATCACGAAGCCTCTGACTGCCTGCCTCCGGCGCAAATGTAAGGCCACTTTTTCGCACCTTTTGCACTCTTTGCATAAGATCAACACTAAAATTATCTACACGAAGTGACGGAAGTGAAAGGCTTACCTTTTTACTCTCCGTAAGCTCAAGAAGGCTATCGGTAAGTTCGGAAAGCCTTGTATAGTCACTTGTTGAAAGGCTTGAAAGCCCCATCTCCTCATACCCTGTTGAATCTATAAGATTTGCCGCATCGCACGTAAGTGTGCCCGGTGTTTTTTCACGAACAGGTCTGTAAATCATGCCTGCCTGACAAAATCTGCACCCACGAATACAACCACGAAAAACCTCAATATTTGCCCTATCATGAATTATATCAGAGAACGGAACGATAAATTTATCGGGGTAGCATACCTTATCAAAATCTGAAATAATTCTTTTACGGATGCGGGGCTTTGCCTCCTCGCAGTTAGGTGTCATACTTTTAATTGTACCGTCGTCATTGTACTCTACATCATAAAAGCTTGGCACATATATTCCTTCGATTTTAGCAATTCTTTTTAAATAGTCCTTACGGGTGCCCCCACTTTTCTTCCACTCGATATACTCATCCATAAGCTCATTTATAACCTCTTCACCCTCACCCATTGTGAAAAAGTCGAATATATCTGCAAGTGGCTCTGCATTATATGAACAGGGCCCACCACCATTTACAAACGGGTCATCTTCCCCTCTGTCACAGCTTTTAAGGGGTATATTCGAAAGCTCAAGCATATTAAGTACGGTTGTGTAGCACATCTCATACTGAAGCGTTATACCAAGGAAATCAAATTTTTTAACCTCGGTATGTGTTTCGTTTGTAAAAAGGGGTACCCCCTCTTTACGCATTTCGGCCTCCATATCTGTCCATGGGGCAAAAACACGCTCACAATAAGTGTCCTCGCGGTTATTAAGCACGTTATATAATATTTTTATTCCAAGATGGCTCATCCCCACCTCATACACATCCGGGAACGCAAACGCATAGCGTATGGAAACCTTATCGGGGTCTTTAATAACACTATTTAACTCCCCTCCTGTATAATGGGTTGCCTTTTGTACTCTCTTTAAAATTTTATCAAGATTTTTAATCAAAGTAAACTTCCCTTCAAAACGGCAAAATCTCCTTTAAAAAGGCGATAAGATGTGTGCCTGCGCTTTTAATATCGATATCCTTCACGAAAACTGTAGCGCATTTATCCCAAGCATGCGGGAAAAAGCGTTTTGTCGAAAACGCTAAAGCGAAAATGCATACACAAATAATTAATCGATATAAAAATGATGTTGCCGATTTTTTTAATTTTTCTTTTATTTTATTCATTGCGCTCACCTCAATAAAGGATATGCACAAAATCACTTAAAATACTGATATAAATCACACTTTAACATCCCATTGTAAAGCTTTCTTTTTTTATCGGCAGTCTTTCCGTAAAATTTCTCGAATTCACTATGGCTTGTAAGAATATACTTGGCCGCATTTGGATAGTTTGAAAACTTTTTGCCCATCATAATATAAAGCACTTCACATTTTTTTCGGTCAAGAAGCCTTTCACCATATGGGGGGTTGCATACAATAACACCTTTTTCCGTAAAAATTGTTGCATTTTGTGCATCACAACAGGAAAATTTAATATATTTATCCACGCCTGCTTTTCTTGCATTGCTTATAGCAATCTTAACTGCTGCCGGGTCAATATCCGATGCAAAAATCTGTGGCTGTATATCGTGGTTTATGTTATCCATTGCCTCCTCACGGGCATCTGAAAACATAACACCATTCATCATTCGCCACGATTCACTTGCAAAGCTTCTTTTAAGACCGGGTGCAATATTTTTTGCGTAAAGCGCCGCCTCAATCGGGATTGTGCCACTACCGCAAAACGGGTCTTGAAATGGCCTGTCCCCTCTCCAGCGGGTAATATCTATAATAGAAAATGCAAGCGTTTCACGAAGTGGTGCCAAAACCCCATTTTCACGATATCCTCTTTTATAAAGCGGTTCCCCCGTTGTATCGAGATATATGGTAGCAGTGTCACGAAGAAGCGAAAACTGAATTCTCATCAATGGGCCTGTTTCTTCAAAATGCTCTATCCCATATTTTTCTGAAAGCTTTTTTACCACTGCACGCTTTACAATACTTGTGCAGGCAGGCACGCTTGCAAGCACACTTTTAAGTGAGCTTCCCTTAACTGGGAATGCACAGTCACTTTGAATGAAATCCTGCCACTCTATAGCGCGCACACCCTCAAAAAGCTCATCAAATGTTGTTGCCTTAAATTCTGCCAATTTAATAAGCACACGCTCACCACATCTTAAATTGATGTTTGCAAGGGCAATTGCTTCACTATCACCTTCAAAGGTAACCCTTCCGTCACAAACCTCCGTCGTTTCATATCCAAGAGAGCGTACCCCGTGCGCTACAATAGCCTCCGTCCCAAAGAACGTGGGAACTGTCAGTAAAAGTCTGTTCATTTGTTTTTCTCCGTATAAACGTGTACCATGACAGTATACACG
>CAZYYT010000002.1:43532-47120 GCA_964651775.1 uncultured Oscillospiraceae bacterium
GTTTTTCCTTTCAAGTTAAGTCAAGGAGTGTCAACCCTTATTGGTTTTACTTAGTTAATTTTCCCGATAACTACGGAAAATTTCTTGTAAATACAAAGTAAACTTCGTAATTTTCCTTGTTCTAAGAAAAATTAACTAAATAAAAACTGCTTGCACCTATTAATGATATTTTTTTTGATAATTTTAGTGCGGAGGACGAATTTAGGCTGACGCCTTACAAAGACGACAATCCAAAAGAATCAGAAAATATGCTTTAATAGGCATTAGGGGTCGACTCCCCTCGGCTTACATACTGCGTTTATTATATAATAAATACGCGTATTTTACAAGATATTTATTTTATTTTGACATTTTAGCCACTTAGTTATATACTTATAAGCAGGAGTTGAATGATTTGTATTTAGAGCATAATACAAGTAAGTTAATTTACAGAAATCCGCTTGGTGCAGTCGCTGTAAATACAAGGCTATGCCTTCGTGTTTTGGTGGAATCGCTCTCTATTCCCCAAAGGGTTGAGTGTGTTTTGGGCACCACCTCGGTAAAGATGTCCTTTGCCTATGAAATACACAATTCAAGGGTTTATGAATGCACTGTTGAAGCCCCCCAAACCTCGGGTGTTCTTTTTTACTATTTCCGCGTGGTTTCGGATGAAATTGAAATGTTTTGCGGAGGTAATAACAGGCAGTTGGCAGGGCAAGGTGAAATGTATTATAAAAAGCCGGAAAACCTTTTTCAGATAACTGTTTTTGAGGCGGGCTATAAAACACCCGACTGGATGAAAAATGCAGTTATTTATCAGATTTTCCCGGATAGATTTTATAGATATGGCGATACGCCCTTTCATGGGCCGGCGCACGCATGGAAGGATGAGCCTTTTTATATGGGTTCCCAGTTTGGGGGGGCATATCTTTCAAATGACTTTTTCGGTGGAACGCTTGAGGGCATAACTAAGAAGCTTCCCTATCTTTATGATCTTGGAGTTACAGCAATTTATCTAAATCCTATATTTAAGGCATTTTCAAATCATAGATATGATACCTCGGACTACGAAAATATTGATGAAACGCTTGGCACAAACGAAGATTTTAGGAAGCTTTGCGAAGGCGCGCACAAACTTGGCGTCCGTATTATCCTCGACGGGGTGTTCAGTCACACCGGTGCTGACAGCAAGTATTTTAATAAGCTTGGAAGCTTTGATTCTCTGGGCGCATATCAATCAAAGCAGTCACCCTATTTTTCTTGGTACAGTTTTGAAAGCTTCCACGATAAGTATGATGCTTGGTGGGGGTTTGAAACGCTTCCCAATGTTAATGAGCTTGATGATAGCTTTCTTCGTTATATTGTTGAGGGTGAAAATTCTATTATAAAAAAATGGATAAGGCTTGGTGCTGATGGTTGGCGCCTTGATGTTGCGGATGAACTGCCTGACGAATTTATTGAAAGGCTTCGCACCGCTCTCAAAAGGGAAAAAGACGATGCGCTTCTTCTTGGTGAAGTTTGGGAGGATGCAAGCAATAAAGTAAGCTATGGAAAAATGAGAAGCTTTCTTCACGGAAAATCACTTGATGGTGTTATGAATTACGTTTTTAGAAGTGCAGTGCTTGATTTTCTTTTAAAAAACGATGCGTCGCTTTTTGCATTGCAGATTGACACGCTTATTAATAACTACCCTAAGGAAGCTCTCTACAGCTGTATGAACCTTATTTCTTCACACGATGTGCCACGTGCGATGACGGTGCTTTCCGGTGCGCCTGATTTTCGCACAATGACAAGGAAAAAACAGCACGACTATAAAATACCTTCAGAGGTGCTTTTCCTTGCAGAAAAAAGAATGCGCCTTGCCATAGTTATGCAGATGACTATGATGGGTGCGCCATCTATATATTATGGTGACGAAATCGGTATGACAGGCTTTGCAGACCCGTTTAACAGGGCAACCTTTGATTGGGACGCTGTTGGTTGTGAGCTTTATTCTCATACAAAGCGATTTGCGAATTTAAGAAAGAACAATGCCTGTTTAAAAACGGGTAATTATGAAATGCTTTACTACTATGGCGGTGTTATATGCTATATGAGAAGCATTATAAACGGAAAAGATGCATTTGGGAACAGATGTACTGACGGTAGTATTATGGTTGTAATTAACGCGTTACAAAAAAATGAGTATATAAAGCTATGCCTTGATAGGTTTAATGTAGTATCTGCCACGGATCTTGAGTCAGGGCAGGTAACCGCCCATAACAATGCATTTGAATTTCAGCTTGCACCACTATCCTACAAGGTGCTTTCACTTGAAAGGAACAACCCACGATGTATAAAAATACAACACATACAGTAGATATAATGGCCTTTTCTTCAGAAGGTAGCGGAATAGCAAAAATAGATGGCTACACAGTTTTTGTTCCGTCTGCGGTAATGGGTGATAAGGCAGAAATACTAATTATTAAAGAAAACAAGAATTTCGGCTTTGGAAAGCTTCTCCGCGTAATTGAGCCGTCACCAATAAGGTGCAAAGAGGCGTGCGAACTCTCTCACAAATGTGGTGGTTGTGACCTTCAAAGCGTAACCTACGAGGGTCAGCTTGAGTTTAAGCGTAAAAAGGTTGAGGATGCAGTTGTAAGAATCGGCGGTTTTGAAGGCTTTAGAGTTAAAGAGATAATCGCAAGTAAAGAAGCACTTCACTATCGAAACAAGGCAATCTACCCCGTTAGTAAGCAAGATGAAAAAGTTGTCTGTGGCTTCTATGCACCACATTCACACAGGGTAATTCCAACAAGGGATTGCCTTCTGGCAGATGATTGCACAACAAAAATCGCTAACTTTATTACAGACTGGGCAACGGAAAATAACATTCCCGTTTTTGATGAGGAAAAAGGACGAGGTGTTTTAAGAAAAATTTGCATCCGCTCCGGAAAATATGAGGCAGTCATTGTATTAGTTACCGGAAAGCCTATTAATAACAGTGGCGCACTTACAAATGCTCTTGTAGACAAATTCCCATTCATAAAAGGGGTAATTGAAAACTATAACGATAAAATAACAAACACAATTTACGGGGATAAAGAAAAAATCTTATTCGGCGTCCCGTACATATACGACAGTGTAGGCGATATTAAATATAAGGTTCACTATAAAAGCTTTTATCAGGTAAATCCTTACACCACAAAGCTACTTTATGACAAGGTGCTTATGCACTGCAAGGGTGCTGAAAATAAAAACGTGTTTGACCTTTACTGCGGAACAGGAACGATAACCCAGCTGATGGCAAAAAAAGCATCAAAGGTCTATGGTGTTGAAATTGTGCAGGATGCGGTAGATGCTGCAAGGATGAATGCTGAGCTTAACGGTATAGATAACTGCGAGTTCATCTGTGGTGATGTCAAGGAGAAGCTCTCGGAGCTTGCGGAGAGACCTGATGTAATCGTGGTCGATCCGCCAAGAGTCGGAATGCACGACAAGGTTGTCGATATGCTGTCGGCTTACGGCATTCCTGAGATTCTCTATGTGTCATGCAATCCTAAGACGATGAGTATGAATCTTGAGAGGTTCAAGGTTCATGGATACGAGCCGGTTGTGATAAAGGCATAT
>CAZYYT010000003.1:0-1625 GCA_964651775.1 uncultured Oscillospiraceae bacterium
GGTACCGGGATTCGTGCCTCGGTGATGCTTCACCTTCCAGCTATAAGCCTTACAAAAAGCGTTAATCCACTTATAAAGTGGGCGGCTAATTTAGGAATGACAGTTCGTGGGTTTTATGGTGAAGGCTCAAAGGCAAGCGGTGCACTTTTTCAACTTTCAAATCAGGTAACGCTTGGTACTACCGAACAGGATATTATCTCAAGATTTACTGCGGCGGCGTGCTCACTTATAAGTGAGGAAAGGCGTATCTGTGCCGAACTTTTCGAAAAATCACCTGCTACGGTAATGGATAAGTGCCTTCGTAGCCTTGGGCTTCTTAAATACGGGTATATGATTTCAAGCAATGAGGCACTTTCCCTTGTTTCTGATGTTTGTATGGGCAAAAATATAGGCATAATAAAAAACATAGACCTTTGCGCACTGAGGGACGCAATGTTTGAATCAATGCCTGCAACATTATCGGTTACAGATGAAAGCCAAAGTGCGGCAGAGCGTGACGTTAAACGCGCGCAAAGGCTGCAGATGGCACTTAAGGAGGAATAAAAATGAGCATTGAAAACAAATTTACACAAAAAGCACAAAAAGCAATTTCATTGGCACAGGAATGTGCACAAAAAAGTGGATGCAGTTATATAGGGACAGAACATCTTTTATACGGCCTTTTGGCTGAGGGTAGTGGCTTTGCCGCAAAATATCTTTTAAATGCAGGTGTAAACGAGGCAGAACTTTTAGAAAGGATTCAAAAATATAACAGCGCCATTCCACAAGGAAATGAGTTTTCGGGTTTTACCCCAAGAACAAGCAGATGCCTTCAAAGAAGCGTTGAAGAGGCGCACCGCGCCGGAAGTGAGTATATAGGGACAGAGCATATACTTCTTGCGCTTTCTCGTGAGCAAGACAGTGTTGCCTTCCGCATTTTACAAAGCTTTGGCGTTTCTCCAAACCTTTACCAAGAGCTAACGCAAATGCTTTCGGAAAATGCACAAAACCAAGGGGCACATAAAAATCCACAAAACTCAAAAACACCCACCCTTAATCAATTCGGCAGAGATTTGACCGAGTTTGCAAAAATGGGTAAGTTTGACCCCGTTATAGGCAGAGAAAAAGAGATTGAGCGTGTTATTCAGATACTTTCAAGAAGAACAAAAAATAACCCGGTGCTTCTTGGCGAGCCCGGTGTTGGTAAAACTGCAGTTGCAGAGGGTCTTGCGCAAAAGATTGTTTCAGGAAATGTGCCGGAGCTGCTTAAAGACAAGCGCATTTTCTCACTTGACCTTTCAAGCGTGGTTGCAGGGGCAAAATATCGTGGCGAATTTGAAGAAAGGCTTAAAAAAGCGGTTGATGAGGTTATCGCATCGGGTAATGTTATCCTTTTTGTTGACGAAATGCACACAATTATAGGGGCAGGTGCTGCAGAGGGTGCAATAGATGCGGCAAATATACTTAAGCCCTCACTTGCACGCGGTGAGCTTCAGCTTATAGGTGCAACAACGCTCGATGAATACAGGAAGTATATCGAGAAGGACGCGGCGCTCTCGCGGCGCTTCCAGCCAGTCATGGTGGACGAGCCCACCGTGGAGGAGACTATCTCCATACTGCGCGGCTTGAAGGAGCGCTACGAGGTA
>CAZYYT010000003.1:1635-36197 GCA_964651775.1 uncultured Oscillospiraceae bacterium
GAAAAGGATGCTGCACTTGAAAGGCGTTTTCAGCCCGTTACAGTGGGCGAGCCCTCTGTTGAAGAAACAATTCAAATTCTCAAAGGAATTCGTGCTAAGTATGAGGCGCACCACGGTGTTAAAATCACCGATGAAGCAATAGATGCCGCTGCAAAGATGTCTAGCCGTTATATAACAGACAGATTTTTGCCGGACAAGGCAATCGACCTTGTAGACGAAGCATGTAGCCGAGTAAGATTGGGTGCACTTACTGCACCAAACGAAATCAGAGATCTTGAAAAGGAGATTGAGTCTGTAACCCTTGAAAAGAAGGAGGCCATAAGCGACCAGGATTTCGAGAAGGCGGCAGTTCTTCGTGACAAAGAAAAAAAGCTTAAGGAAACGCTGGTAAAAAACAAAGATGAGTGGCAGGAAAGCACAAGCAAAACAACAGGTGAAATCACCGAGGATGATATTGCAGAGGTTGTGTCAGGTTGGACGGGAATTCCCGTTAAAAAGCTTGCCGACGAGGAAAGTGAGCGCCTTCGTAAGCTTGAAGAAATACTCCACAGCAGGGTTATCGGTCAGCACGAGGCAGTAAGTGCGGTTGCACGTGCGATACGCCGTGGTAGAGTGGGCCTTAAAGACCCCAAGCGCCCTATCGGCTCATTCATTTTCCTTGGCCCTACCGGTGTTGGTAAAACGGAGCTTTCAAAAGCACTTGCAGAAAGCCTTTTTGGTGACGAAAGTGCTATAATAAGGGTTGATATGTCTGAGTATATGGAAAAGCATTCCGTATCAAAGCTTGTTGGCTCACCTCCCGGATATGTTGGATATGATGAGGGTGGCCAGCTTACCGAAAAAGTAAGAAGAAAGCCCTACAGCGTTATCTTGTTTGACGAAATTGAAAAGGCACACCCTGATGTGTTTAACATTCTTTTACAGATTCTTGATGATGGCCAGCTTACGGATAGCCAGGGCAGGCTTGTTGACTTTAAAAACACTGTTGTAATTATGACAAGTAACGTAGGCGCAAGAAATATATCAGAGCCGAAGTCGCTTGGCTTCTCGGCAGCAGAGGTAAGGTCAGAAATTATGAAGAAAAACATACACTCAAGCGTCATGGATGAGCTTAAGAGAATGTTTAGGCCCGAATTCTTAAACCGAGTTGACGAAATAATTGTATTTTCACAGCTTACTGAGGAGGAAATCAAGGATATTGCATCCATAATGCTTAAATCACTTGAAGAGCGTCTTAAAACCAATGGAATAAGTGTGGAGTTTGACGATTCGGCAAAAACAATTCTTGCAAAAGAAGGGTTTGACCCCATTTATGGTGCAAGACCATTGAGGCGTGCAATTCAAGCAAAAGTGGAAGATCTCTTCGCAGAGCAAATGCTTGACGGAAAGGTAAGCGTTGGGGATAACGTAGTTGTCAGCGCGGAAAATGATGAGATTGTTATTAATAAAAAATAATAAAAAAAAAGAGAGGATTTCCTCTCTTTTTTTAATATTTTAGCACTTGAAATTATTTTAAATCAGTGGTAAAATATACATAACATTATAAAGGAGGAAACGGAAAATGAAATTTAAAGGAATAATATCTAGTGCACTTGCACTTATTCTTCTGCTTGGCTCTGCCCAAGTAACACAGGTTTCTGCAATTGAAGAAGACAGGCTAACTGTAAATGATGTTACAGGTACTGTCCTTTATGAAGAGGATTTTGAAGGGGTAAATCTTGAAACAGATACCCTTACATCTCTTGGCTTTGTAGAGTCGGATTACAAGGCTGACGACCCAAAGAGTAACTATAGGATAACTGATTTCGTTCTTACCAATATAACCAAAGATGAAAGTGCATCTAACAAGGCAGCAACCCCTATGCCCAAAATAACAAATGTATATGCAACGGAAGAAGAGCTTTTGGAGATCAACCAAAGTACATACCTTGCAAATGGCCAAAAGGCTATGCTTAAGCAGTTTGGTGATAAATATTTTCTTATAACAGCACCCGCAGGCGTTGGCAATGCTAAAAGATGGTTTGCCTGCGATAGTGAAGGCGTTATAGATACCGGTGCCACAAACTCAGCAAACATCTGGTTTTATGAAAATGGCACTCCTTATACATATCAAGAGGAGGGTAAAACCACAGGCACATTAATAGAGGCTGATGGTGCCAATGCAAGGATCCCGACTTTTTATTCTCCAAGCCCACTTAGTGGTGTTTACACCCTTTCTATGAATCTTATGAACCCCAGAACAGGCCCGTGGTCAGGTGATGATGGTGCCGGTTTTATGGTAAATTTCCCCTCACAGGTTGCTCAGTTTTATATGAGGAAAAATTTCATCCGTGTTGACAACAAACAGGTAAAGGCATGGGTTAACGCGGGTACATCCGATTATCTTATACAAGGCACAGCTACCAAGCTTGGGAAATCACCTTCTGTAAATGGCTTTAAAGAAGAAAAGTCTGATGAACTTATTGATATGCCTGAACGCGTAGGTGGAGAGTGGTATAATGTTATGGTTGTTGTCGACTATAGCGCAAGAACCTACAGACTTTTTGACCGTGGCCTTCCCGTTTATTTCTGGCACAAGGCTACAAATTTATGGACAAGTGACCTTGCGATTGATGAATACGAGAAAAAGGCATATCCGCTTCCATGTCTTGGTTCAGCAAGATTTAATGTATTTGCCGGAAACCAACCTTACTTTGATGATATTGTAATTAAATACGATATTCAGAATCTAGAAAAAGATCTCTGGACAGATGCTTCAAACGGGCAGGCGCAGGCAAATGTTTATAAGGACCTTAATCTTTTGGATAAGTTTAATCGTGCAGGAAACACCTATGATGTTTTGTGGACATCAAGTAATGAAAAGGTTGTTTCAAACACCGGTGTTGTAACGCGTGATATAAAAGAAAAGAATGTTACACTTACAGCCACATTAAAAAATGGGGTGGAGTATACTTATAATGTTACTGTACCGGGCCTTATAAATGCTGAATATGTAAACACAATCACCTTCGATGGTGAAGAGGATGCAAACGCAATTTCATTTGGCTTTAACAATGCAGTTACCAGTAACGGTCAGTGGATTGTTGTTAATGACCCGATATCAGGCGGTACAAACAAGGTCCTTAAGCTTGATATGTGTGCAGGCAGACACTATATGAAATCTGAAGATTACGCCAAAATTAAGGCAGCAAATAACATACTTGTAGACGCTGTAAATAATCGTACATATGAGCTTGAAAGTACACCCCGTACAAACGATACAGGTACATACTTTTGTGGTACATACGACAAGGGTGGTACTTGGGCAGGTGTATATGTAACAGGAAATCAAGAAGATGGATATGTTGTAGATTCATCAAAATACAGACCAAATCAAAACTTTATATACTTAGATGGCTCACCTATCCTTGATAATGATGGTAGGCTTATTGCAGGCTCTACATCCAGATCCACATCGGCAACAATTGAGAAGGAAGATAAATATGTTTCCGGTGAATATTCACTTGGCTTTCGCTTTGCACTTCCCGATGAAAACGGCAGTGGAAGAAAACTAAATGATAGTCGCATTACCTTAAGTATATCTGGAAACAGCTTCTCAGTTAGGGAAAACAGCGTAGTTTGTGATGACCAGTCCAGATTTTCGCTTAAACTTGACTCTACACGTGCAGTAAAGCTTAAAAAATCTGCACAGGGGCTGTATGTTGGCAAAACACCCGATACAATTGGTGTTTTTGATGAAGACCAGACATATATAATGAAAATGCCCTACACATCAATTGGCAATTGGAGAACACTTACATATAGGATTGACTATAACACCGGAATTGCCAGAATTTTTGTTGACGGACTTCCTGTTTACTTTGAGGTAACAGATGGTTTGGCAAAGAAATATTCAAGTGAAATTGTTTTTGGCCTTCCCGAGACAGCCGTTTCGGAGGATGTTATTCACGAAAACAAAACAACATTGGTTGAGAACCCCCCCACGTTTACGCTTTCATCAGATCGTTTTGGTAATGCGCTTGACTGCACATATGTTATCGACGATTTGACAGAAACCTACATTCCAAACGAAGGTAAGGCACAGGTAATTGTAAATACAGCGCCCGCACCCCTCGTTAAGACAGATGTTGTTGAAAGTGATGTTTTAGTTACTGAAAGTGAAGGCATTACATATTCATCAACAAACGGATTTAAGTTTGAACAGTCAAATCCCTTGATTGCAATACTTAATGCAGGTATCGGATTTGGCACAAGTGAAGGTGCAATTACTGCATCTGCTACAGTTGGTACAAAGACAAAAACAAAAGACTTCACATACGCTGTTAAGAATCGCACACCTTACGTTATAAATTCAATAACATTAACAAAGGATGGTAAGCAGGTATTTATACCTGTGGAAGGTGCAAAAATTGAAAAGCTTAACATAACAAATAACATTGGTAAGGATGCTACATTGTTTGTTACAGTATACAACAATGGTAAGTACAAAAAGGTAGCAAAAAGCAATATTTCAGCATCAGGCGACGTTAATGTTAACCTTACACTTGAAGCGGGCGATACATACAAGGTATTTGTATTTGACGGAATTTTTAGACCTTGTACATATACAGAGGTTTCTATGGGCAAAGTAAACTCAGCAGTTACACTTTATGTTGTTGGTGATTCTACAGCTTCTCTTGTAGCAGAGTCGCTTAGAAGTAAATTTACAGCAGAGGTTAGCGTAAATAACAGGGCTACAGAAAACACAACTGCAAAATCAATCCTTACAGAGGATGCGCTTAATGGTATTATCACAGACGCTAAAGTAGGTGATTATGCAGTAGTTATGGTAGGTAAGAAGGATACATCTTCAAAGGCGGAGTATAAGGCGCTTCTTTCACAGACAGTGCTTGCACTTCGCAGAGCAGGGATTATCCCCGTTATTTGCACACCTGTTGATGGTAAGGAAACAGCTTATATAGATTATCAAGCCGCTGTAAAAGAAATTGCAGCAGCATATGGTATTATTTCTATAGATACTAATATCGCACTTGAAGACACTGATTATTCAGATGCAGAAAATCTTTCTTCTTCCGGTGTAGAAAAGATTACTTCAAAGATTATCGAAGATATTAAGGCAATGCTTCTTTCCATTTAGATTTATACGAAATAATTACTATAAAAAAAGTGGTGTGATGCACTCATCACACCACTTTTATATATCAAAGAAAAACCCAAGCAAAGTGTTTTGGAGGTAAATTATGGAGCACAAAAGAAGGGTCAGGTACAAGGGCACTCATCCGCGCCACTTTGAAGAAAAATATAAAGAGCTTAACCCCGAGAAGTATCAAGACGATGTAAAAAAGATTATAGAGCAAGGGAAAACCCCCGCAGGGATGCATATTCCTATTATGGTGGATGAAATTCTAAGCGTGCTTGATATAAAGCGTGGGGAAATCGGCTACGATGCCACCTTAGGCTATGGTGGACACACATCTTATATGCTAAAAAAGCTTGACGGGACGGGGCATCTTTATGCTACAGATGTAGATGTAATTGAATCTCAAAAAACGAAAAAAAGGCTTGAGGAGCTGGGTTTTGGGGAAGATATTCTCACCATCAAAAATATTAATTTTGCAAATATAGATCAGGTATCACCCCATGGAAAATTTGATTTTGTGCTTGCAGATTTGGGTGTATCCTCAATGCAAATTGATAACCCCGACCGTGGTTTTACATTTAAATATGACGGGCCACTTGATTTAAGGCTTAACCCAACATCGGGCGTAACTGCCGCACAAAGACTGCGTGAGCTTGATTATGAAGAGCTTTTGTATATGCTTATCGAAAATTCTGACGAGCCGCACGCAAAAAAAAATTGCAAAGGCGATTATAAATCAGCAAAACTCTAAATGCTATATAGAGACAACCCAGCAGTTAAGGTATGTTATTGACAATGCGCTATCATTTATGCCAAACAAAGAAGACCGCAAGCAAGAGATTAAAAAATCGTGCCAGCGTACATTTCAGGCGCTACGAATAGATGTCAATAGTGAGTTTGAGGTGCTTCATGCTTTCCTTGAAAAGCTGCCTAATGTTTTAAATAGTGGCGCAAGGGTAGCGGTACTAACCTTCCATTCGGGGGAGGATAGGCTTGTTAAAAAGGCATTTAAAAAATGTTTTAAAGACAAAGTTTACAGTAAAATCTGTGAGGACGTTATAAGACCCTCAAAAGAAGAATGCTATAAAAACCCAAGGGCACACTCAACAAAATTAAGATGGGCAGTAAAAGCGTAAAATAAAATGGCTTTTTAGCCACTTTATTTTACGCTTGACTTAAATTTTAGTTAAGAATATAATAGATAAAACATAAAACATAAAAAGAAGATGATAATATGTATGGGTTTTTCAGAGCTGCGTGCGCAGTACCAAGTGTTTTTGTTGGTGACGCACTTAAAAACACAGAGGAAATTATAAAAAAGATGAAAGAAGCTGCACAAAAAAATGCATCACTTCTAGTATGCCCTGAGCTTTCTGTTACGGGCTATACCTGTGGTGATTTGTTTTTGCAAGAAACTCTTCTTTTGGCATCAAATACTTCGCTTTCACGCATTTGCCGTGAGAGTGAGGTTTACGATATTGCAACAGTAGTTGGCGCGCCGATAGAAATTTCGGGCACACTTTATAACTGTGCTGTGGTTATTGCTGAAGGTATGGTAAAGGGAATCGTGCCTAAAACCTTTATCCCTAATCACGGGGAATTTAGTGAGAAACGCTACTTTGCATCGTGCCACACATTAAAAAAGAGGGAGCTTTGCTCATCACAGCTTGGCTTTAAAGAAAAGTACCAAATCCCTGTCGGTGAAGATATATTGTTTAACATTTGCGGTGTTAAAGTAGGCATTGAAATCTGTGAGGATTTGTGGGCACCTATTTCTCCATCGGCAGTTCTGTCAATGTCAGGCGCAGAGGTGATTGTAAACCTTTCTGCAAGCAGTGAAACAGCAACTAAAAACGAATACAGAAGAGAGCTTGTTAAAACACAAAGCTCAAGAATTATTGCGGGATATATCTACACCTCATCGGGGTCATATGAGTCTACTACGGACGTCGTCATGTCGGGAAGCTCCATAATAGCGGAAAATGGAAAGATCACCGCAATAAATAATGAGGGTGTATCAACAGATTACCTTCTTATAACAGATATGGATATTGACAGAATCCACTCTTCAAGAAGGAAAAACACAACCTTCAGAGATTGCGCAAAAATCCACGAAAATGCAGATATAAGGGTTGTAGACACGATAAAAAAAGAAAATTTTGCTGACGGTCGGTACTTTAAAATTGAAAAAAATCCGTTTGTACCTGATTGTGAAGCAGAAAGGCAAGAAAAATGCCTTAAAATATTTGATATGCAAACCAAGGCACTTCAAAAGCGCCTTAAAATTACCGGTGCCAAGGCAGTTGTGGGTGTATCGGGCGGTCTTGATTCCACTCTTGCAATCTTAGTTTGCGTAAATGCGATGAAAAGGCTTAAAAGACCGGCCTCTGATGTTATTGGCATTACCATGCCATGCTTCGGAACTTCGGTAAGAACATACCAAAATTCACTTGGGCTGATGGAAAGCCTTGGCGTAACAATGGTTGAAATAAATATAAAGGATGCTTGCATAAAGCATTTTGAAGATATCGGACATTCTATGGATGCGCATGACCTTACCTACGAAAACGCACAGGCGCGTGAGAGGACACAAATTCTTATGGACTATGCAGGTAAGACCGGCGGCATGGTTGTTGGGACAGGCGATATGTCAGAGCTTGCGCTTGGTTGGTGCACCTATAATGGTGACCATATGAGTATGTATGGCGTTAATACGGGCGTTCCCAAAACGCTTATACGTTATATAATTGAAGGCGCTATAAATGAGGGGATTTTTAAGGGTAGCGAAAGCTTCTTAAATGATATTTGCCTCACCCCCATCAGTCCGGAGCTTTTGCCACTGGATGAATCGGGAAAAATTTCTCAACAGACAGAGGATATAGTGGGCCCATATGCACTTCATGATTTTTTCTTATATTATGTAGTAGGGTTTGGGTTTACGCCTCTTAAAATTTATAACCTTGCAAAGCTTGCCTTTGATGGTGAATATGACGATGAGACAATTATTAAGTGGCTTAAGTATTTTTACAAAAGATTTTTCACCCAGCAGTTTAAGAGAAGCTGCCTTCCCGATGGCGTAAAAATAGAGGATATAGGCCTTTCCCCCCGAGGCGATTGGCGTATGCCATCCGATGCTTCTTGGGCACTTTGGATTGATGAAATAGAAAGAATGTGAAATTATAGTCCAATAATGTAAAATAATCTTAAATAAAAAAAATTATACTTGAAATAGCAAGCAAAATGTAGTAAAATAGGGGAACAGGTCAAAATTTTTTCCATGGAGGAATGATTATAATGAGTAACATTAAAAAAATAGCTATTCTTACAGGTGGCGGAGATTGCCCAGGGCTTAACGCCGTTATCCGTGCAGTTGTAACAACAGCAATTACTAAATATGGTCTTGAGGTTGTTGGAATCCGCAAGGGCTATCATGGTCTTTACCATAAGGATTTTGTTAAGCTTACACTCGATAGTGTGCAGGAAATCCTTAGTGAGGGGGGCACAATTCTTAAAAGTTCAAACAAGGATAACCTTTTTATGTATCCCGTGATTGATGAAAATGGGGAATTAGTTAAAAAGGATGGCAAGATTGTATGTGAGGACGTTTCAAAGATCGGTGTAGAAAATCTTAATGAAGAAGGTATTGATGCACTTTTCATCCTTGGTGGTGACGGAACACTTACAAGTGGCCGTGACTTTGCACGTCTTGGTGTAAATATTATAGGTATCCCGAAAACAATTGACAATGACCTTAATTGCACAGATTACACCTTCGGTTTTGACACTGCAGTAAGCGTTGTTACAGAGTCTCTTGACAGAATAAGGACAACTGCAAAAAGCCACGGTAGAATTATGGTTACTGAAATTATGGGTAGAGGTGCCGGTTGGCTTACACTTTATGGTGGTATTGCAGGTTCGGCAGATGTTATTCTTCTTCCCGAAATTCCGTTTGATATTGAAAAGGTTGCAGCAAAAATAAAGGCAGACTTCGCACGTGGTAAAGATTTTTGCATCATTGCTTGTGCAGAAGGGGCAAAGCAAAAAGATGGAGAGGCTGTAATTCTTAAAGTTCGTGAAGATAGCCCCGACCCAATCAGACTTGGCGGTATAGCATCAGTTGTTGCAGACAAACTTGAAGCACTTTGCAAAAATGAAGCAAGGGCTACCGCACTTGGTCATGTTCAGCGTGGCGGTGCATCAACAGGTCACGACAGAATTCTTTCGACCCGCTATGGTTATGCTGCTGTTGAGCTTGCTATGGAAGGCAAGTTTGGCAATATGGTTATACTTCAGGGCGATAAAATTGGCTACGCATCACTTGAGGATGTTGTCGGGCAGGAAAATAAAAAGGTTGATCCAAATGGTGAACTTGTTAAAATGGCAAAGGCACAGGGCATATGCTTCGGTGATTAATAATTGAAAATACAATGGTTTTTGTAAAGTAATTTTCTCGAAATTGCTGAAAATTCCTTGTTGATACATTAAGGGTTGTCCGCAGCAAAGCGGGCAACCCTATTTTTTATTAAGGTAAGTGATTGAATTGAATATTCGCCAACAGACCGAAAAAATTGAAAGAGAAACGCTATCAAAATACGCTACGCTTTCCGAAAACACAAAGGGCAGAACAATAGATGTGCCGCTTTGCGAAATAAGGACGGAGTTTCAGCGTGACAGAGATAAGATAATCCACTCAAAGTCATTTCGTAGGCTTAAGCATAAAACACAGGTTTTCATAACTCCGGAGGGGGACCACTACAGAACACGTCTTACCCATACGCTTGAGGTCGCGCAAATAGCAAGAACAATAGCGCGCGCCCTTAGACTTAATGAAGACCTTGCGGAGGCGGCATCGCTTGGACACGATTTAGGGCACACCCCCTTTGGGCATTCTGGCGAAACCGCACTTAATGAGCTTTCAAGTGAGGGGTTTTGCCACAGTGTTCACAGTATACGTGTTGCAGAAAAGCTTGAATGCCTTAACCTTACCTACGAGGTGCTTGACGGAATACTGCACCATTCAGGGTGTGACGTTGCCCATACGATTGAAGGCAGGCTTATAAAATATGCAGACAGAATAGCGTATATAAACCACGATATTGATGACGCTGTGCGTGGGGGAATTATTTCGGAAGATGATATACCCAAATCTATTACAGATGTGCTTGGAAAAACACATGGTGAAAGAATTAACACGCTTGTTGTTGATATTATAAATTCGTCAATTAATAAGGACGATATCTATATGACAGATGAGGTAGAGAAAAGAATGCATGAGCTTCGCACATTTATGTTTGACAATGTATATATCGGCTCAACCGCAAAAGAGGAAGAGGTTAAGATTAAAGGCATTATGACGGGGATTTTCACCCACTATATGGAGCACCCCGAAGAGATGCCCAAAAACATGCAGGAAACTACAGAAAAAGAGGGCGTTGAGCGTGCAGTTTGTGACTATCTTGCAGGGATGAGTGATAGATTTGCAATATACACATATAATAACCTTTATGTGCCCAAATCATGGAATAAAATATAAGGGAATTGTTGACAGAAACAGGTAAATATAATAAAATATATATATCAAATTCTAGGAGGAAATAATGATGTACATTGGTATAGACGTAGGCGGTATGAGTATTAAGGCCGGTCTTGTAGACGAAAAGGGAAAGCTAATCTGTAAGCATAGCGTAAAAACGCCCCTCGATGGTAACGATGCCTTCTGCGAAGCAATGGCAGAGGCTGTTCGTGGTGTTATCAAAAAGGCCGATTATAAGGGTGAAATCATTGCTATCGGTATCGGTGCACCGGGTGTTGTTGACCGCGAGAAGGGGTTTTTGGTATATAGCTGCAACATCCCCTATCAAAACGCGCCTGTTGGAAAGTATCTTACAAAGGAATTTGATGTACCGGTGCTTGTTGAAAACGATGCAAACAGTGCTGCCCTTGGCGAATTCTATGCGGCAGAGGATGCAAGAAACTTCATCTTCATCACACTTGGTACAGGTGTTGGTGGAGGTATTGTAATAGATGGAAAGCTTTACACAGGCTCAAATGGTGTTGGTGGTGAGCTTGGACATATAGTAACACACGCAGGCGGCAGAAAATGTGGCTGTGGCAGACTTGGTTGCTGGGAAGCTTATGCTTCAACAAGTGGACTAATTAAGCTTACTGAAGAAAATCGTGATAAAATTGCGTCCATTGGTAAAGATGAAATTATCACCGGTAAAACAGTATTCGACGCCGCAGAAAAAGGCGATAAGGAAGCTATCCGAGTTCGTGATGAATGGGTAAAGGAAGTTGCTATCGGTCTTGCTGATGTGGTAAATATCTTCCAACCTGATGAGGTTGTAGTAGGCGGTGCAGTTTCAAACCAGGGCGAGGTTATTTTAGGCCCTGTTCGTGAGTTTGTTTATAAAGAGGAATACACCTCTACACAGCCAAACGTTAAAAAGGCGAAAATCATCAACTCTCGTATTGGTGACGATGCAGGCATTATAGGTGCTGCACTTCTTTGGAAGAATAAGAATGAATAAGGTGAATGCAGTGAATATAAACGGAAATGTTGTTGTTGGACAATCAGGTGGGCCGACGGCTGTTATAAATGCATCTCTTGCAGGGGTATTTTACGGTGCAAAAAAGCTTGGCGCTGAAAAAATCTTCGGTATGAAAAACGGAATTGAGGGGTTTTTATCAGAAGAGATGATAGATATGAAAGATCACATCAAATACGATAATGATGTGGAGCTTCTTAAAAGAACACCATCGTCATACCTTGGCTCTTGCAGATTTAAACTTCCTGAGCCTGTGGAGGGAAACGAAATCTACGAAAAGCTTTTCTCTCTTTTTAAAAAGTATAACATTACTTGCTTTTTCTATATCGGCGGCAACGATTCTATGGACACTGTTAAAAAGCTAAGTGAGTATGCCGGTTTTAATAATAGTAGCATTCGCTTTATAGGCGTGCCCAAAACAATAGATAATGACCTTGTACTTACTGACCACACCCCCGGCTTTGGCAGTGCGGCAAAATATGTTGCAACTATTACTAAAGAGCTTGTGTGTGACAGCCTTGTGTATGACCTTGAAAGTGTTACGGTTGTTGAAATTATGGGCCGTGATGCAGGTTGGCTTACAGGGGCCTCGGCACTTTCAAAGGGGGAGGACTGCGAAGG
This sequence comes from uncultured Oscillospiraceae bacterium, assembly GCA_964651775.1. GTDB lineage: Bacteria > Bacillota > Clostridia > UMGS1883 > UMGS1883 > UMGS1883. The sequence goes on from CAZYYT010000003.1 coordinate 13,945, forward strand.
TCCTGCAATGGTATTTTTGCCGGAGGTTCCGTTTGATTACGAATATGTAAAAAAGCGTGTCAGTGAGCTTATGAAAACCAAAAAATCACTTGTAATTACAATGTCTGAAGGCATTCGCACACGAGAAGGCATGTACGTTTGTGAGGAAGGTGCAGAAGTAAAGAGGGACGTGTTTGGCCATGTTCAATTAAGTGCAGCATCGCAGGTTGTGGCAGAAAGGCTAAAAAACGACCTCAAGATTAAAACACGCGCGGTGGAGCTTTCCACAATCCAGCGCTGCGGATCGCACATTTCTTCTCTTACAGATGTTAACGAAGCTTTTTTTGTTGGTGAGGCAGCAACTTTTGCCGCGGCAAATGGTGAAAGCGGCAAGATGGCGCTTATTAAAAGAATTTCTGATGAGCCATATGTTTCCACTACTGACACTGTCGATGTAGCCGAGGTGGCAAATCTTATAAAAGAGGTGCCAAGGTTTATGATTAATGAAAATGGTGACGGGGTTACAGATGCGTTTATTAAGTATGCAAGACCGCTTATTATGGGCGAGGTTTCGCAGATGACAGTAAACGGACTTCCCCAGCATATAAAAAAGGAATGGTAACTGATGGATGAGCGTACTCTGAGAGTGCTTGAGTTTAATAGAATAAGGCAAATGCTTTCAGAATGTGCTGCTTGCGGTGAAACCAAGGCACGTTGTGAGGAGATTTCACCTGTTTCCGATATATATTTTGCAGAAAAGATGCTTTTAGAAACTGCTGAGGCGGAAACACTTATCCTCAAAAAGGGTGCGCCTTCCATAAGCCCTGTGAAAAATGTGTCTGCATCGGCAAAAAGGGCAAGTGCCGGTGGCACGCTTTCGATGGGTGAGCTTCTTGGTGTTTCACATCTACTTCGTATGGCAAGGGGCTTTGTAAGTTATTTTGATGAGGATGATTTTGATTCGCTTTTCCCCAATTTAGCAAATATCTTCAAAAGCGTGACAGAAAATAAAAAGCTTGAGCAGGCGATTTCTTCCGCAATTATTAGTGATGAGGAAATGGCGGACGATGCCTCCTCCGAGCTTTTGGCAATAAGAAGAAAAATGCGCGCACTTCACGGAAAGGTTCGTGAGGTGCTTAATGATATGATACACTCACCACACTACAGTACTGCCCTTCAAGAGCCGATTGTTACAATGCGTGGTGACAGATACGTTATCCCCGTTAAAAGTGAGCATAAGTCAAAGGTGGCAGGCGTTGTACACGACAGCTCTGCAAGTGGGCAAACACTTTTTATTGAGCCGATGGCTGCGGTGGAGATAAATAACAAGCTTCGCGCCTTTATGGGTGAGGAAAAGGACGAGATTGAGCGTATTTTAATGGAGCTTTCTTTGAGGGTATCAGATTGTGCAGAAGAAGTTATAAGAAACTACGATGCACTTTTAGAGCTTGACTTTATCTTTGCAAAGGGTAAGCTTTCTCTTAAAATGAAAGGCAGTGCCCCAAAACTTAATACAGATGGAATTATAAATATTAAAAAGGGGCGCCATCCCCTTATTGACCAAAAAAAGGTTGTGCCAACGGATATTTACCTTGGGCGTAATTTTGACACGCTTGTTATAACAGGTCCAAACACCGGCGGTAAGACAGTTTCCATTAAAACAGTCGGCCTTTTTACGATTATGGCACTTTCGGGCCTTTCAATACCCTGTGCTGATGGCAGTGAAATTGCAGTTTTTGATAATGTTTTTGCAGACATTGGTGATGAACAGTCGATTGAGCAATCGCTTAGTACTTTTTCGGCGCATATGACCAATATAATAAATATTTTAGATAAGGCAGACTATAAGTCCCTTATTCTTTTTGATGAGCTTTGCTCCGGTACCGACCCTATCGAGGGTGCGGCGCTTGCAGTTGCAATACTTGAGCGTGCACGTGCTTTAGGTGCAAAGGTTTGTGCAACAACGCACTACAGTGAAATTAAGCTTTATGCCCTTTCTACAGACAGGGTGGAAAATGCTGCTTGTGAGTTTGATGTTCAAAGCCTTAAGCCCACCTATAGGCTTCTTATAGGTATACCAGGGAAAAGTAATGCGTTTGCAATATCACGCAGGCTTGGCCTTGGGGGAGAAATTATTGACCACGCACAATCGCTTATTGACAGTGAAAATACACGCTTTGAGGATGTTATTTCAACACTTGAAAAACAGCGCATCAAGGCGGAGGAAGAACTTTTAAAGGCAAGTAAGGCAAAGGAAGAGAGCTTAATTCATAAGGATGCGGTAGAAAATGAGCGTAAGCTTATAGAAAGCAGGCGCGAAAAAATCCTGACGGAAGCACGAAGGGATGCACAAAAAATATACGAGCAGGCAAAAAATGAGGCTGACAGAATAGTGCGGGAAATGCAAAAGCTTTTAAACGAGTCTGCAAGTGCTAACAGAGGCAAAATTGAAGAGGGCAGAAGAAGTCTTAAGCACAGCTCAGATGATATTGCAGGCAAAATAACGGGTGATGTGTTTAAAAACAAAACCGAGAAAAAGCTTAAGGCAGAGAATATAAAGCTTGGTCAGGTGGTATCGGTTACAACAATGGACCAGATTGGTGAGGTAATGACCCTTCCCGATAAAAAAGGCGAGCTTTTTGTTATGGTGGGAAGCCTTAGAATTAAAACTAACGTATCAACTTTAGCACCTGCCAAGAAACCGAAGAAAAAGGTGGAAAGTACAAGCTATATTTCTTCATCCGGAAGTCCGCTTTCTGATATTAAACCGGAAATTGACCTTCGTGGTCAGACTGCCAATGATGCACTTATTATGGTCGATAAATATCTTGACGATGCTTATCGCGCACACTTTGAGTTGGTAAGCATAATTCACGGGAAGGGCACAGGTGTGCTTAGAAGCGTGATAACCGACATGCTCAGGCATCATCCCCACGCAAAGAGCTTTCGCCCAGGGAAATTTGGTGAGGGTGAGGCAGGCGTTACGGTGGTTGAAATAAAGTAACAAAAATATTGACATCATTTTTTGCCAGTAATCTAATTATTTTGTTAAAATTTAGCTGTTAATACAATTAACGTGGTAGTTTATGCTCTTAAAAATAGTGGCATTGGATATGACCTTTTGTAGGTGCTAACATTGCAGGCTTTAAGAAGGTTGCGGAAGCAATGCTTGCTTATGGCATTTGCTAATTAAATAAAATAATAAAAGTTGTGATGCGTTAGCATCACAACTTTTATTATAGATATTAATTTTAAAGGATTTTTAATTACCTGTTTGGGTGAGTAGCGGCATACCAAGTTTTTCACGGATTTGGTTTTCAATATTAAACGCAAATTCCTTATTGTCAATCATATACTGCTTAACATTTTCCCTGCCCTGGCCAAGTCTTTCTTCACCATAGCTAAACCATGAGCCGCCTTTTCTGATAATATCAAGATTTACAGCAACATCTAAAAGGTTACCTTCCCTTGAAATGCCCTTGCCGTACATCATATCAAATTCCGCCTCTTTAAACGGGGGCGCAACCTTATTTTTAACAATTTTAACACGTGTCCTGTTTCCGATAAATTCAGTACCGTTTTTAATTGTATCAATTCTTCTTACATCCATTCTTACAGATGCATAAAACTTAAGCGCACGTCCACCGGCGGTTGTTTCGGGGTTTCCGTACATAACGCCGATTTTTTCACGAAGCTGATTGATGAAGATGCATATGGTGTTGCTTTTATTTAAAACACCTGCAAGCTTACGAAGCGCCTGCGACATAAGTCTTGCCTGTAAACCAACGTGAGAGTCGCCCATCTCACCATCAATTTCTGCCTTGGGTACAAGTGCTGCAACAGAGTCGATAACAATAACGTCAAGTGCACCGCTTCTAACAAGTGCTTCTGCAATTTCAAGCCCCTGCTCACCTGTGTCTGGCTGTGACACGATTAAAGAATCAACATCAACGCCAAGTGCAGCTGCATATGTAGGATCAAGCGCATGCTCTGCATCAATAAAGGCGGCTTCACCGCCAAGCTTTTGCGCTTCAGCAACAATGTGAAGTGCGATGGTTGTTTTACCACTTGATTCAGGACCAAAGATTTCTATAATTCTGCCACGTGGAACGCCACCGATACCAAGTGCAATGTCAAGGCTGAGTGAACCGGTGGGAATAGTCTCAACATTATAGTGTGTGTTTTCGCCAAGTTTCATAACGGAGCCTTTGCCATACTGCTTTTCAATTTGTGCCATCGCCATGGCGAGGGCCTCTTTTTTTCCTTCAGACATATTTTTACCTCCATACGCGAACATCTGTTCTAATTATAATGCCAAAACTAATAAATGTCAATCTTTTTTTAAGATTTGTTCATTAATAAACTCAAAAACCTTTTCGCAGGTCTGTTTTTTTATTTTGCCACGCTTACCATATAGGTTAAGCTTTTTTGCTATAGTGCCATGTTTTGAGGAAAGTGCAATCCATACAAGGCCCACGGGCTTTTCCTTTGTGCCGCCGCCCGGCCCTGCAATGCCTGTTACGCTTACAGAAATATCAGCACCGCTAACCCTTCTTGCGCCATCTGCCATTTGAAGGGCTGTTTCTTCACTTACTGCGCCAAATTTTTGAAGTGTATCTTCACCGACACCAAGGATTTTAACCTTTGCTTCGTTAGCATAGGTTATAAATCCAAACCCATAAATTTCACTTGCGCCACTAACAGCGGTGATCTCTTTTCCAAGCATACCACCTGTGCAACTTTCGGCAGTAGCAATAGTTATATTTTTTTCAATAAGTGCGCGGATAACTTTTTCATTCATAAAATCATTCCTCGGGCGTGATATAAAAAACTTCCGTTTCTTCAACTGCCTTACTTACCCAATATTCCATGTCAAGCCGACTTTGACTTTCCAAAATTTTATCAAGTCTTGGCTTTGTAGTGGGATGCTTGGGTACAAAAACCGTACAACAATCCTCATAGGGAAGAATTGACGTTTCAAAGGTTTCTATCTTACGTGCGATTTCAATAATCTCGTTTTTATCCATACCGATAAGCGGGCGGAAAACGGGAAGTGTGTTTACACATTCATTTGTTACTGCAAGGGCGTGAATTGTCTGCGACGCAACCTGACCAAGGCTTTCACCTGTGATAAGCGCATTTGAATTGTTTTTAAGTGCGATGCGCTCCGCCGTCATCATCATCATTCGGCGCATAATAAGTGTAAGATGCTCCTCGGGGCAATTGCCACGAATAGCAAGCTGCTGCTCTGTAAAAGGCACGATATAAAGGTTATATCTACCTGTGTACCCACTTACAATGCGCGCAAGCTTTATAACCTTTTCTTTTGCAAGCTCACTTGTATATGGTGGGCTGAAAAAGTGCACAGCATCAATCTCAACACCACGTTTTGCTATCATCCAAGCCGCAACGGGGCTGTCAATCCCGCCGGAAAGAAGTATGGTTGCCTTGCCGCTGCTGCCTGTTGGCATACCACCCATTCCACGCTCACGCGCACTGTCAGAATAGATATAAGAAACGTTTTCACGTATTTCCACACGAACAAGCGCCTCAGGGTTTTGCACATCAACATTTATATTGGGCAAACGGTCAAGTATTGCGCCACCCATTTCACTGCTGATTTCAGGGGATTTAAGGGGGAATGCCTTATCGCTTCTTTTAGATTCAACCTTAAAGGTGCGCACCCCGTAAAGTGACTGCACGATGTAGTCTGCACCATCCGTAAGAATGGCGTCCATATTTTTATCAAACACACCTGCACGAGCAATAAACACAATGCCAAATACCTTTTTTAGCTTTGAAATCATCTCATCAATATCGCCTTCTTCTGATGGCGCTATGTAGATAACAGCCTGTGATTTTTTCATCTCGGCAATATTTTTTTTGCCGACTGCCTTTTTCATATTTGCAATAAGCATATCCTCAAATCGGCTTCTGTTAAGGCCCTTAAGGATTATCTCTCCATATTTTACAAGGATAACTTCCTTCATCTTCTCAAACCTTTCTCAATGGTTTTAATTTTTTCGATTACAACGTTTGCCTCATCTAACGTATTATACTTTGAAAGGCTGAAACGAATGGCACTGTCCGGCTTTGATACTCCCATAGCCAAAAGCACGTGGCTTTTGTGGCTACCTGATGCGCAGGCAGACCCGCTTGAAACATATATTTCTTCGTTTGAAAGTGCATTAAGCATAATTTCGGAGCGTATATCCCCAAAAGAAATATTTAAAATATATGGGCTTGAATTTTCGCTTCCGTTTAGGATTGCGCCCTCAATCCCAAGAAGTCCATTATTAAGGGTATCTTTTATTTTTTGCGCTTTTTTCATATCATCAAGGTCATTAAGTGACGCTGCCACGCCAAAACCATAAATCCCGCCAACATTTTCGGTGCCGCTACGGATATTTTTCTCTTGACCACCGCCAAAAACAGATGGCTTAAGCGCTGTGCCCTTTTTTATATAAAGTGCACCCACGCCCTTGGGCCCGTGGATTTTATGACTACTTATACTTGCAAGGTCAATCCCCCATGCTTTTGGCTTAAAGGGGATGTGCCCAAAGGATTGCACCGCATCCACGTGAAAAAGCGCGCGTGGTGCTATCCTTTTTATTGCTTGGCCAATTTTATCAATCGGGAAAATAGTGCCCGTTTCGTTATTAACATGCATTATGCTAACAAGGGAGGTATCGGGCGTAACAGAGCTTAAAATATCGTTTACAGATATACTTCCGTCTTCATGGGGGTTAATTCTTACAACATTAAATCCGTTTTGTGAAAGATAATCCATCGCACTTAAAACGGCAGGGTGCTCCACCGCTGTTGTAACAACCCTTTTGCCCTTTTTTATATTTGCCGCACCAAGCACTGCGATGTTATCTGCCTCCGTTCCGCCTGATGTAAAATAGATTTCATCACTACTTACCCCAAGCGCCTTTGAAACACTTATTCTTGAAGCATCTACAAGCTTTTGCGCCTCAAGTCCGAGGGCGTGTCTGCTTGATGGGTTTCCAAAGCTGTTTTTCATATAATCGGTAACTGCACTTACTACCTCTTGTGACGGGGGTGTGGTTGCCGAGTTGTCAAAATATATCACTTGTTATCATCCTTTACAAACATTGAAAGCTGAACAGTTTTGCTATCCTCATCCTTTAAGTAGTAGCCTGCCGAGGGGATAGTTTTTGCCTCATATCCTTTAATATCACTAATCACATTTTCTGGAAGCACCATCTTAGACAAAAGTGATTTTCTGCGCATTGTCATAACCTGCACACCCTGTGTTGACCTGCTTGATTTTGTAGCAAGGTCTTTGGTGTTAAACACAACACATTTATCTATATTACTAAACAGGGCAACATTTGTTTCCTCCGGAATATAGAGGATGTCCACAATTTCGCCCTTGCCATATGCACCTGTAAGACGCCTGCGATTTGTTTTTGTTTCATAGCTCTTCATATCGACCTTTGCCACCTTACCACTCTTAAAGGCAAAGAGCATATAGCCACCATATTCGTATGACGGGGTGGAATAAAGCACCTTTTCGCCCGGCTCCATCTCTACAAGGTTGGGGATGTAATCACCAAGTGCGCTTGCCTTTGTTTCGGTTATATCGTTAAGGCGCATTTTGTATACATTTTGTCTGTCAGAGAAAAAGAGCATATCCATCTTATTGGATGCGTCAGCCTCACAAAGAAGCGCATCCCCCTCTTTAAACTTCTGCTTATCTGCTGCGCGAAGACTTGCAGGGGTTATTTTCTTGAAATAATTTTCCCTAGACATAAACACGCGTACGGGATAATCCTCAATAACATTAACCTCCGCCTCCGAAGTATCACTAAACTCGCTAAGAACAACGGTGCGTCTGTCAGCGCCGAATTTATCGGAAATTTCCTGAAGCTGCTTTGAAATAAGCTTTTTAATTTTAGCTTCACTTGAGACAGTTTTACGAAGGTCATCAAGCTCTTTAATAAGGTTTTCAATTTCAGATGTGCGCTTTAAAATATACTCCTTATTTAAATTGCGAAGCTTTATTTCTGCCACAAACTCTGCTTGCGCTTTTGAAATTGAAAAGCCTTCCATAAGATTTGGCACTACCATTGCATCTTCGGGGGTGTTCCGGACAATATGTATTGCCCTGTCAATATCAAGTAGGATTTTTTCAAGGCCTTCTAAAAGATGAAGGCGCGCTTCCTTCTTTTCTATATCATAAAGAAGTCTGCGACGGATACAATCCATACGGAAATTTACCCAGTGTGAAAGAATATCACGCACACCAAGAACAAGTGGCTCCGAATTTATAAGGACGTTAAAGTTGCAACTAAACGAATCCTCAAGCGGGGTCTGCTTAAATAATCTAGCCATAAGCTTTTCCGGGTCAACCCCACGCTTAAGCTCAAGCGTGATTTTAAGGCCTGTCTTATCGGTTTCATCGCGAACATCATTAAGGTCACGAAGCTTGCCACCCTTTATTAATTCAGCCAATTTGTCTATAACTGCCTCTACAGTAGTGCTGTAGGGGATTTGTGTGATTTCAATAAGATTTTGTTTTTTATCATAGTTATATTTTGAACGAACACGAATGCTTCCACGGCCTGTCTCATATATTTTAGAGAGCGCCTCGTCATCATGAAGAAGATAGCCGCCTGTTGAAAAATCAGGTCCATGGATAAATTCCATAAGGTTAACCTTACTATCCTTTAAAAATGCGATTGTTGCATTACAGATTTCACGCAGGTTAAAGCTTGAAATATTACTTGCCATACCAACTGCGATGCCCTGATTGGGATTTATCAAAATGTTTGGAAATGCAGTGGGCAGAAGCGCCGGCTCTTTAAGTGTGCCGTCATAGTTGTCTATAAATTCAACGGTGTTTTTGTCAATATCACTGAAAATCTCGTTACATATAGGCATAAGCTTAACTTCAGTATATCGTGATGCCGCAAATGCCATGTCTCTGCTATACTGCTTACCAAAGTTACCCTTTGAATCAACAAATGGGTGAAGTAGCGCCATATTACCCTCAGTAAGACGAACCATTGTTTCGTAAATGGCCATATCACCGTGGGGGTTAAGCTTCATTGTCTGGCCGACAACGTTGGCACTTTTTGTTCTGTTGCCCGTAAGTAGCCCCATCTTATACATAGTGTAAAGAAGCTTTCTGTGTGATGGCTTAAATCCGTCAATCTCGGGAATTGCGCGAGATATGATAACAGACATTGCATAGGGCATGTAGTTTTTTTCAAGCGTCTGGGTTATGCCTTCAAGAGATAAAGACACCTTTTCGTCATTCATCGTGATATCCTCCGTTCAAGCATTTTTACCTTTTTCAAAAATGCATACTAACTCTTTGCAATTATACCATGAAATTTTTGCCACGTCAACTATAGCCGGAGAGCCTAATAAAGTATATTTTTCATTGGTTTACTAGGGATAAGCCCTCCTGTGCTAAATCAATGTTGACATATATAGCCAAAAAATGTATAATAAGTCTAGAAATATCAAGGAGTGATGGTATGCGTTTCCTTCGTTTGTTTATTGCACTTGTTCTTATTTTCTCAATAGGTGTTTGCCCTGCCACATTTGCAGAGGGAAGTAGCGAAATCCTTGTGCACTTTAGCACCACAGACATCCCAACAATGATTGAGGGGGGTGTTGTGCTTGGGATACAAGACGCAAACGGAAATCTTATTGACACAAAAGTTGGGGATGTAAGGAAAACAAACCTAAACTTCGATATTTATTTTAATGTGCCCGAGTATAAAGCCGGCGATACGTTTTATATTGTACTTGGCAGCGGCGCAAAGGGGCTTTGTTATAATGGTGTAACACAAGATAGGCATCTTGTGGATATAAAGACAGATGAAAACGGAAAGCTTATAAACGAATTTTCTGTAGAAATTGAGCCTGCGTGGAATAAAGAGGCTGTTATATATTTTTGTATGGAAACTTGCGTAAAATACGAAACACGCATTGTAAATGATGAGGTTTTTGTAACCTATGACCTTCTTGATGCACTGGGAATAAAGCATACGTTTACAGATGGTGAAAAGCCCACCCTAAACCTTAAATCACAGTTATATAGTTACAGCGCACAGCTTTTTATGAATGACGCAAATGCTTACTTTGGAAATGAGTTAAAAACCTTAAGCACTGCACCATATCTTGAAAACGGCAAGCCTTTTATCCCACTTAAAGAGGTTGCGATATACTTTGCGTGTGACTATAAACTTAAGAGTTTGTCCCAATATATGGATGAGGTCTATTTGTCACCATCAGCATATACTGAAATCGGCAAAAATATTCACTATGTAAACAGCCGTGATTTAACAAGCAAAACAGACTATCTTATCTGGATTTCAAAGGGAAACTATAAGGTATATGTATATAAAGGTACAAACAGAAACTGGAGATTTGTGAAGGCGCTTGATTGTGCCATCGGTGCACCGAACACACCCACAATTGAGGGTGTGTTTGAATACTTCAAGTGGCAACCAAAATGGACCTATGAGAAATTCTATTGTGGCCCTATAATGAGGTTTTATAATGGGTATGCACTTCACTCCACCCTTATAAAGTACAATGGTACGCCTTATGATAATCGTGTTGGTGTTAAAATTTCACACGGGTGTGTTCGCATAAGGCCGGAGGGCATCAAGTGGCTTTCCGGATATATTCCGATTGGAACAACCGTGGCTGTAACAGCACAATAACAAAATTTTATTGAAGGGTGAAAATTTATTTCACCCTTCAATTTAAGACTGTGAGAACCCTTAAATAAGGGATAATTTTACCTAAAGCTTTGGACAATTCTTTGAAATATAATTAAATAAATATATGCCTGTAGCTCAGATGGATAGAGCGTCAGACTCCGACTCTGAAGGTCGCGCGTTCGAATCGCGTCAGGCATACCATTATAAAATATTAAGAGGGGTGATAAAATGTCATTTTTATTCGAGGCAGAGCTTTTTGGAAGGATTCTTATATCAATGTTATGCGGTGGACTTATTGGCGCTGAAAGAACCAACCGTGGCAAGGGTGCAGGGATAAGAACGCATATCATAGTTGCAATTGCATCATGCCTGTTAATGGTGCTTTCGCAGTATGGTTTTGAGGATTTTTACAAGCATTTTAATCACCCGGAACTGCAAAATGCCATTGACCCTTCAAGAATTGCGGCACAGATAGTATCCGGTATCGGCTTTCTGGGCGCAGGCATGATTTTTGTACAAAAAAACATCGTAACAGGGCTTACCACCGCAGCGGGAATATGGGCAACTGCAGGAATTGGCATGGCAATCGGTTGTGGTATGTACTTTATGGGAATTTCATGCACAATTCTTATTCTTGTGATTCACTATGTGCTTCATAGGTATACTAAATTTATTCACACACCGGTAGAGAGTGAAATGGAATTCACAGTTGAAAAAATAGAAGATATAGAATTTCTTATAAATACACTTCGTGGGTATGAAATTTCCGTAATCAATACGGAGTTTATAAAAAGTGAAAATGGCCAAATTGAGGTGATTTTCACAACAATGCTAACAGAAAACATTGACAAGTCTTCACTTCTTCAAAAGATAAGTGAAAAGGAAAGTATTAAATACGCAAGAATATAGAAACAAAGGAAGAGAATTATGAGAGAATTTTTTAAAGCAGACGGCGTATCGGGTAAAAGTATCAATGACTTTTTTAAAAGATGCTACAGTGAAGATAACGAGATTCATGCTATCCAAATTTATAGCGGTGGAAAGCTTACACTTAGGGCATCTCAGCACCCGTATAAATGCGAAGATAAGGGAGAGCTTTACTCTCTCAGTAAAACATTTACATCAACTTCAGTAGGCATTTTGGTTGACAAGGGGCTTTTAAGTGTTGAAGAAAAAATTGTGAATATATTTCCCGATAAGTGCCCCGAAAATATAAGTGAAAACCTCTCTAAAATGACGGTGAAGCACGTTTTAACCATGAACACAGGACACAGTGGCTGTGTGATGGAAACAATGTATAAAAGTGAAGATGCGGTAAAGGCGTTTCTTAAAAACGAGGTTAAGTTTACGCCCGGCACGCATTTTGCCTATAACACAGGGGCAACCTGCCTACTTAGTGCGATTATAAAGAAAATAACGGGAATGCCACTTTTTGAGTTTGCAAATGAGAATCTCTTTAAGCCACTTTCAATAACAAATGCTTCGTGGAACAGAACTGATGACAAAACCACAGAGGGTGGCATTGGCCTTCAGGTTTCTTGTGATGACATCTTAAAACTTGGCATTATGTACCTTAATAAGGGCGTTTACAATAATAAGCGAATTGTGTCGGAGGCGTGGATTAAAGAGGCAAGCACCCCTTGGTCAGACAATAATGATAACGGAAATCCCGATTGGTGCGCAGGCTACGGCTATCAGATATGGATTAATGCGCGTGGGGGCTTTCGTGGTGACGGCGCATTTGGTCAGCTTTGTGTTGTGCTTCCCGAGCGTGATACCGTTGTGACTGTAGTTGCCAGATGTAGGGATATGCAGACAGAGATTGATGCCATTATAGAGCTTTTGGAAAATCTTAATCAAAAAGAGGACGAGCCTGTTTTGGATTGGCAGTTTGAAACGCTTGGCAAAACAGAGAAGAAGGAATTTCCCTTTATGAACAAAATGATAAAGCTTAAGGAAAATATTATTGGCTTTACAAGGGTTTACATAGAGTATGAGGGAAACAGCCTTGCAATAAGATTTTCAGACGGAAGAAGTGAAAAAACCATTCTTTCAGGAAATGGGGAGTATGCTTTTTCAAGCTACACCGCATCTTGGAGAAAGCCCAAACTTCTTGGACTTATGCACGCTAAAGAAAGTGAAATGATACATACAGCCTCTTCTTATAAAATAGAGGATGAAAAAATAATAGTTAAGTCAAGGTTTTTAAATTCACCAAACAGTGAAGAGATTAATATCTACGAAAAAGACGGCAAGCTTCATATTGAATTTATAAGCGATATGCTTGAGGATGAGGCAAAGCTTTTAATTGAAGAATAATAAAAAGGGGATATGATTGTTTTAATCACATCCCCTTTGGACTTTCTTTATACTCACGTTTATACATTTTACAAAAATAGCTTTCATCATTAAAACCGCAGTAGCGTATTAAATCTTTTATTTTCATATGTGGGTTGTTTATTAGCATAAAGCGTGCGTGCCCTATCCTTATTTTTATAAGTGCATCAAAAATGCTTTTGCCGTAAAAATTCTTAAATTCACTGCAAAGCGTTGTTTTTGAAAACGGATAAAACGCCAATATATCGTCAAGCGTTATTGGCTTATTAAAATTTTCTTCTAAATAGCTGTGCACCATTTCAATGGGTGAGGCAGCTTTTTTTGTTGCCTCATCAAAAAATACCATTAAGAGGTTATAGGTGTAAGAGGACAGCTCCGCAAACGTAAGGTTTGAGTTAAATAGAAAATAAAATTCCTTAAGCGAGGAGTAAAACATTTTTGCATCTTTATCGTAGTACACCTCATAATCACCTACATTAAAGGGCGCTAAAACCCCTTGACACTGGCTACCACAAAACCCCATAAAGCACGTTTCAAAATTTTCATCACCAAAGTAGGTGTGTGGGATGAAGCGTTTTACAAAGAAAAGGTCACCCGAAGAAAGGGGATAGCTTTTCCCGTCTACAATAAGTGTGCCATTTCCCTTTGAAACCATAAAAATTTGGTCAAAACCAAGCCCCGATGGCCTTATGGTTTTTTCTTGCGGGTAGTTTACACCAATTGTAAGTGGATATACAGGGAAAAGACTTGATGCTTCGTTTTCATAAATTCTTGTTTTCATATCATACCTCTGAAATATAATTATATAAAATAAAAGATACTTATATTGTTTAGCGTATTTATTGTGATATAATTATATTATTATTAAATTAAAAAGTCAACAAGGAGTGGGAATATGAAGAAAATATGTATATCTAAAGACTGGAAGTTTAGGAATTCTTACAAAAACATCACCGAAAAGGTGGACCTTCCGCACGATTACTCCATACAGATTCCAAGAAACCCACAATCAAGAGGTGGCGCATCAAACGGGTTTTATGAAGGAACATACGGCGAATATTCAAAGTACATAACCTTTCCCAAGGGGGAGCATACCATCTTAGATATTGATGGTGCATATATGTGCGCGAGGATTCGTATAAACGACAACATTCTTGATATGCACCCTTACGGATACACCCCATATTTGGTGGATTTATCTGATAAGGTAAGAAAAGACAGGATAAATAAAATCGCCATATCTACTGTAAACATGCAACCCTCCTCAAGATGGTACAGTGGCGCAGGGGTATATCGTGATGTTTTTGTATGGACGGGCGGAAAAGTGCGTATTGAGCCTTGGGATTTGTTTGTAACAACAAAAGAAATTGCAGGTGATAATGCGACTATAAGTGTAGAAGCAGACATTTCTTCAGACATATATGCACACGCTACCATAAAAATAGAGATGCTTGATAAAGAGGGAAGCGTTGTTTTAGAAAAAAGCAGTGATATAACGGAAAAAGCCGGAAAAAACCGGTTTAAGGACGAACTTGTAATTGAAAAACCTAACCTTTGGGGTACGGAAAACCCGTATCTTTACACACTTAAATGCGAAATTATTGTACAGGGCAAAACAGAAGATACTCACGAGGTAAAATTTGGCATACGCACAATTTCCGTAAGTGTGGAGGAAGGCTTTAAATTAAATGGCAAATCCATGAAGCTTCGCGGTGGGTGTATTCATCACGACCATGGCGCACTTGGAAGCTCTGCATATAAAGAGGCAGAGTACAGGAAGGTGTTTAAGCTTAAAAATGCAGGCTTTAACGCTATCCGTACTGCGCATAATCCACCTTCACTTGCACTTTTACAAGCGTGTGACGAGCTTGGCATTATCATAATGGATGAAGCGTTTGATATGTGGAATCAGGCAAAATCAAGTGCAGATTACAGCCTGTGGTTTAGAGATTGGTGGGCAAGGGATATAAGCTATATGGTGCTTCGTGACAGAAATCACCCATCAGTTGCATCATACTCTATCGGTAACGAAATATCAGAGCGTAACGGAAACTCCGAAGGTGCGATGTGGTCAAAAATGCTATACGATGAAGTGCGTAAGTACGACGTTACAAGGCCCGTAACATCAGGCATCTGCGGATTATGGGAAGCTTGTGACCCTAACGCCCCCGAGGAGTACAAAAAAGACTTTATGAAAGGCTTTGGTGACATAGGCGAGGAAGGTCGCCTTGAAACGTCTTGGGCAAAGCGTACAGAGGATTATATCAAGCCGCTTGACATGACTGGCTACAACTATATGTATTTTAGATATGCTGAGGATAAAAAGCTGTACCCAAACAGAATTATCTGGGGCTCTGAAACAAAGGCGATTGAGTTTTACAAATCCTGGAATGCAACTTTGGAAAACAGCCACGTTTTGGGTGACTTTACTTGGACGGCCTACGATAACCTTGGTGAGGCAGGGACAGGTCGCGCCCTTTGGAAGCGTGACGGTGAAATTAAGGGAATTTCTCTTGCAAAATATCCGTGGAGAAACTGCTATCAAGGCGATTTGGACCTTTGTGGCTTTAGAAGGCCACAGTCATACTTCCGCGAAGCAGTGTGGATAGGAGGGTGCGAGCCAAGGATTTTCACAACCCATCCCGAGCATTATGGTGAAAAGTTCACCGGAACAGGCTGGCACTGGTATGATGTAAACGAATCATGGAGCTTTGATGATAAGTATATAGGAAAGCTTGTTAAGGCAGATGTTTATACAGATGCAGATGAAATCCACTTTGAATTAAACGGAGAATTTGTTGGTAAAGCATCACCCATAGAGGGCATTGCATCAGTAGATGTCCCTTATGAAAAGGGTACACTTACTGCCACATCTTATAAAGATGGCAAATTGGTGGGTAAGTCATCACTTACCACTATAGGAAAAGGCTTAAATGTGAAAATAGAAGAAGAAGCCCCCGTAATTAGAAATCAGGAGCTTCACTATTTTGATATAACTATCACCGATGATGAAGGAAACAGAGTACCCTTTGCAGAAAATGAAATAAAATGCACCACAGATGGTGGAGAGCTTTTGTGTGCATTTAGTGGAAACCCCGCAAACGAGGATGTTTGGGTAGATGGCACCTGCCACGCATTTTACGGGCGTGCACTTGCAATTGTTAAAGCAAAAATTGGTGAAAACATTAATTTAAAAGTGGAATTGGCATAAAATAAGGACTGTTTGATTCTTTCAAACAGTCCTTATTTTATAGTACCGCTGCACCAACGCCACCTGTATCACTTTGTGATTGCGAAATCTCAATCTTTGATTCTGTCTTTTCCATTTGTGAATACACACGCTCGCGAAGTCCATTTATAAACTTATCGCCCTGCTTTGTTATTCCACCTGCAAAAATTACAGCATCAGGCTCAAGAATTCTTATAATATTTATTGTGCCGATCGCTAGCCAATCAAGATATCTTGAAAATACCTTCTGACTTTTGGGGCAACCACGGTTATATGCCTCAAAAAAAGATTTTCCGTTAAACTTATCGCCATCTCTATTTAAAATACTTGCAAGAAGACTATCCGGACTTATTTTTGCCTCTTTTTTCGCTTCTCGGATAAGTGCAGTAGCAGAAGCATACTGCTCCCAACATCCATTCGTGCCGCAAGAGCATGGAAGGCCATCCTTCTCAACAATCATATGTCCAACCTCACCGACGGAGCCTCTCCCCTCAAGCAACTTGCCATTAAGCACGATGCCACCACCAATTCCTGTTCCCAGGGTAACAAGCACAATGTCTTTATAGCCACTTTTGTTAAGCATCATCTCACCAAGTGCGGCACAGTTAGCATCATTTTCGAGCTTTATCGGCATATTTAAGCCTTCGCTAAAAAGATTTAAAAGTGGGGTTTTATTAAGCGGAAGGTTGCCTGCAGAAACAACGCCATTCTTTATTCCGCCCGGCACACCAAAGCCAACGGATTCAATGTCAAAATCTTTAATAATACGTTTTGCTTCTGCAATTATTTCTGAAACAAATTTGTCAGTTGAAGTTTTTTCAGTGGGGATAGAGCATCTATATGTAATTTCCTTACCGTCAAGCACCAAGAATTTTATTTCCGTGCCACCGATATCCACACCAAGTCTCATAAAAATCATCCTTTCGTTGCGAGCCGCTGTAATGTTTGGTTGCGACTAATTTTGTTATATCATATATTGATAAAATAATCAAGAGGTGATATGATGTAATTTATAAAAGGGGGTGTTTTAAATGCAAAAAAATATTATTAGAAAATTCCTCGGCCATTTTTCCACAGTAACACGTCATCGTCACGCAGTTTTAAAGCATTGTATAGGGGTGGGTATCCCCATTCAGGGGCTTCTTCATGACCTTTCAAAATATACTTATACGGAATTTATACCAGGTGTAAAAAACTATAAGGGGCATTGCAGCCCTAATGAGATTGAAAGGCGTGAAAACGGATACAGCGCGGCATGGCTTCACCATAAAGGCAGAAACAAGCATCATTTTGAATATTGGAATGACTATAACCCTGTCGAAAAAAAGGTTATGCCTGTAAAAATGCCGATAAAGTATGTTGCTGAAATGTTTTGCGACAGGGTTGCTGCAAGTAAAATTTATCAGGGAAAAAACTATACACAGGCGCATCCGATTGAATACTTTATGCGTGGAAAGGCAAACAGATTTATCCACCCCGAAACAAGTGACCTTCTTGAGGGGTGGCTTGTGATGCTAAAAGAAAGGGGCGAAAGAATAACCTTTCGCCACATTAAATCAGAAATTAAAAAATTTGAAAAACAATAAATGCCACAAGCCACGCAACTGCCGTTTGATAAAGCACAGAAACGGCTGTCCACTTAAGGCTTTTGGTTTCACGCCAAAGCGTTGCAATTGCCGCCGCACAGGGTGAATATAATAGGCAGAAAAGCATAAGTGCATATGCATTAACTGCACCAAAACCAATGGAGGATAGTGCTTCTTTAAATAGCGCCATCCCCGAGGCAGAATTTATAGATGCTATTCCAAAAAGCACACTGCAGCTTGAAACAACAACCTCTTTAGCGGCAATTCCTCCAATAAGTGCGACAATAATCTGCCATTGCCCAAGCCCCGTCGGGGCCATAATGGGCACAAGCGCCTTTCCGATGTATGCCGCAAAGCTATTATTCATATCGGATATTCCGTTCTCGTTAAAATTAAGAAGTATCCACAATATAATGGATGCAACGAAAATGGTTGTGCCTGCCTTTGTAAGGTAGTCCTTGATTTTTTCCCAAACGTAAATCGAAATATTGCGCGGATTAGGTGTTTTATATTCAGGAAGCTCGATTAAAAGTGCGGGTTTTTTTTGTTTTCTACTTAAAAGCTTTATAATAAAAGACGAAAGTATTGCCATTATTACCCCAAAAACATACATTGAAAATGCCGCAAGCATAGCATAATCATCAAAAAATATATGCGAGAATAAAACATAAATCGGCAGTCTCGCACTGCAGGACATAAAGGGTGTTACAAGTATTGTGCGAAGTCTGTCATTTTTATCCTCAAGTGTGCGCGATGCCATAATTGCAGGCACTGTACAACCGAAGCCAAGAAGCATCGGTATAAATGCCCTTCCGCTAAGACCCATTTTGCCCATCAGTGAATCCATGACATAGGCAACGCGGCTCATATATCCGCTATCCTCTAAAAAAGCAAGGCATAAAAACAATATAAATATATTGGGAAGGAAGGTAAGTATCCCTCCAACGCCTGATATTATTCCATCTACAACAAGTGATTGAAGCCAAAGCGCCACGTCAAGTTTTACAAGCACTGCGTGGATAAGGTCACTAAGACTGTCAATGCCTATTCCCATCAACTCAGCAAGAACATCACCCACAGTGAATGTTAAAAAGAAAACAAGTGCCATTATACAAAAAAATATGGGCACCCCAAAAATCGGGTGGGTTAAAGCCTTATCAATTTTATCTGTTTTTCGTTCCTTTGTACTTTTGTTTACCAAAACCTCACTTATAACCTCTTCAATAAAGTCATACTTTTGGTTTATTATTTCTTTTTCAAGACTTTTTGGTACAATATCTGAAAAATCTATCCCAATCTCATCTGTTATTTCCTTATCATGCTCAAGCACCTTTATAGCGTGCCAACGAAAATTAGGAGTATCAGGTGCGATTTTTTTTATCCTTTCGATTATAATATCAATCTTATCCTCAATCATATCACTGTAAACAATCGTATTATCTATATGATGGTCGTGGATATGTGAGCTTTTTTTGGTATGCTCATGCTCAAGCACACCAATAGGCTTGTCCTTATGGTGCGCCACCGCATGCATAAGCACACTGAGGCCGTGCCTTTTTCGTGCGCTTACGGGGACAACGGGTATTCCAAGCATTTCAGGAAGACGATGCAGGTCAATCTCCATCCCACGCTCCTCAACAATATCCATCATATTAAGTGCAAGCACAACGGGTTTGCCCATCTCTATAAGTTGAAGCGTCAGAAAAAGATTTCTCTCAAGACAGCTTGCATCAACAACATTTATCAAAACGTCAACATCGCCGTGCATTATGTATTTTCTCGAAAGCTTTTCTTCCATTGTATAGCTTGTAAGACTGTATATCCCAGGCAGGTCAACTAAATTATAATCATGATCGTGATATTTATAAAGGCCCTCTTTTTTCTCAACCGTTACACCGGGCCAGTTTGCAACCTTTAATTTAGCGCCAGTATAGGCATTAAAAAGAGTGGTCTTACCACAATTAGGGTTTCCGACAAATCCGACATTTAAATCGTTACTCATTTGCACTCACCCCACAATTCTATCTTATCACAGATTTCTTTACCAAGTGCAAAACGAGTGCCGCGTATCCTTACTATGGATGCACCGCCCTTTTTCCGTGAGACAACCTCAATCACAGAGTTTTCTGTAAGCCCCAGCGACTCAAGCCTTCTTTCAATATCCTGCTCGGTATTTATTGACCTTACAAGATACTTGTTTTTGCATTCTGTACTTGATAAATTCATAAAATTATCCTTTCGTAATCAAAGAAATAGCGCCGACAAGTAAAGTAGTATCCCCCCGGGAAGCCCAAACACGCCAATAATAAGCGAAGATATAAGGTTAATCCCTATTGGCTTTAAAATAAGCAGTGCAGCCACCACATTATAGCATATAAGAAGCGAAAATCCACATGCTACTCTGCACAAAACCTCCGCTGCAGGCTTTATATTAAGAAAAAACACAAGAATAAGCACACCGGCTAGTAATATGAAAATAGTATTCACGATATATCACCCCGTAAATACTATGCCGAAAATCACAAATTAAGAAGCTTTTTAAGTGCTTCATCGGGATAAAATGGATAAATTTTTTCTCCAACCTTTATTTCCTTTTCAGTTATGAGTGTTTCATCAAGGTTAAACTGTGCCGTAATTTTCTCGATAAGACCATAACGAGTTACTTCAACAAGTAAATCCTCATATAATATGTATGTTTTTGTAAATGTACCTTGTTTTAAAATTTTATTTGCATAAACTGCACTAAATATAATTGCAGCTAATTCAAATATCCATGCCCAAGGAAGGTAGCTTTCAAGCGAAAATACTACACCGCAACATAAAAGAAGCACTAAAAGTGCGATAAGCGTCTGTCCCGGGCTTTTTGGTGTAAGTGCCCTACCTTTATAAATTTCTTCTTTATCCATAAATATCACTTTCTTCTATTATATTATAGTATCCAGTCGCAAACAATAGACGAAAGGATCCCGCTATCTGTTTCCAGCACTGCAAATGATGGGCTGCCACTTCTTGGTCTTGACACACTTCCAGGGTTTAAAATAATTATCCCTGGCTCACCCTTTTTGTCATATGCACAATGTGTGTGCCCGAAAAGCGCTGCCTCGCACCCCTTTTTAAGTGCCACAGCCTCAAGTCTTTGTGTGCCATGGGTTACACCAAGTGTGTGTCCGTGGCAAATAAATATCTTGTGCCCGTCAAACTCAATAACCCTCTCATAATCTTCAGAAGAAAAAGAAAAGTCATTATTTCCTATAACAGATACAAGGCTAACATGGGGATATTTCTGCCTGATAGCCTTCACATCACGTGCAATATCTCCAAGATGGATTATTAAATCTATCTCCCCCATACTATCAATAGCTTTTTCACATGCACGCACATTCCCATGACTGTCCGACAAAACTATCGCACGCATTATTATCACCCCATTACATACTATAGTTAGTTTATCTTAAAGAACGGATTTTGTCAATATTACATATAATGAAAATGAAAGGAAAGGAGTTGTATTTTATGAAAGAAATTCTCAAAATGTTAGGGCAGATGGACAAAAATCAACTATCGGATGCAATAAATAGGGCACGGGACTTTGTAAACACACCCGAAGGGCAAAATTTAGTGGGCAAATTAAAACGTGGAGAGGGCATTGAGGGTATTCCCATTTCCACCGACCAACAAAACGATCTGATTTCACAGCTTAGCAAAAATCCTGAAGCAGCAAAGAAAATAGCAGATCTACTTGGGAAAGGGTGATATTATGGACCTTGAGCAGGAATTATCAAAAGCGCTTCAAGACCCGGAAATTATGAGTAAGGTAGGTAGCATCCTATCTTCACTAGGTGGTGCAGACTCACAAGGCGATGATTCCGCACCTGCAGCACTAATACCATCTATCCCAAAGCTTCCACCTGATGACAGAGCAAAGCTTCTTATGGCAATTAAACCATTTTTAAGCGAAAAGCGTGCCCCGTATATGGATACGGCGGTAACAATTCTTAGCCTGCTTAAGATGGGAAAAATCGGTAAAGACTTAAAATTATTCTAAATGGGGTGTTTAAATGCGTGTTATCCAGATGCCGGCTTCCCCTAAAAATGCAAAAAAATGCGCCCCGCCAATGTCTAATCCTGTATCAAATGCCACAAATACAGAAATAAATAAGGGCACAAGAAAAGGGATAAATTTTAAGGAGCTGCTTTCAAAACTTGAAATGTTTGAAAAGGATGATTATATCCTCGCAGGAATAATCGTTACATTAATGTTAGAAGGTTGCGATGATTATATACTTCTTGCGGCACTCGGATACCTGTTTATTATGGGTATTTTGCCGGAAATAGTCGAATAAACAAAAAAAATAAATAAATTTGCGAAAAGGTGTTGACAACGTATGGGTGTATATGTTAAGATTACAAACG
>CAZYYT010000004.1:0-26747 GCA_964651775.1 uncultured Oscillospiraceae bacterium
ATATATCATATTTTTTTGGAGCATATTGTCACCCATCATTGACAATTGAACAATAAAAAACACAGATTAGCATAAAAAAATATTGACAAAAACAATTTGTTTATGTATACTAGAAAAGTATCTCTATGATAAATTGAGTAAACATGCCTATATATAGGCTTATTAATATAAGGAGGTGTAAGATAAATGCTCAGAACTTACCAGCCAAATGTTAGAAAAAGAAAAAAGGATCACGGCTTTAGAAAAAGAATGAGTACAGCCAATGGTAGAAAGGTGCTCAGAAGACGCCGTCAGAGAGGCAGACGTGTTCTTTCTGCCTGATAGCAGAAAGAACCGGCCTATTTAACTATGAAAACAGTATCTATTAAAGAAAATAGCGATTTTAAAAGAGCTTATTATAAGGGAAAGTCTATTGTAAAAAAAAGATTGGTTTTATACTATAGAAAAAATAATCTTAACTATAGCAGACTTGGAATTACCGTTTCGACAAAAGTTGGAAAAGCTGTTTTAAGAAACAAAATCAGAAGATTGATAAAGGAAAACTACAGACTTTTATCGGATATTACTAATGGATATGACGTTGTAATTGTTGCTCGTAAAAGTGCTGCATTTACCGATTTTTACGGGATAAAGAATGATATTGAAAGTGCGCTATGTGACAGCGGGCTTATTAAAAAGGGATGAGCTTTGATTAGAAATTTATTTATTTTTATTATCAAGCTTTATAGAAAATATGTATCTCCGTTAAAAAAACCATGCTGCCGCTTTGTACCGACATGTTCCGAGTATGCTATTGAAGCATTCAATAAACATGGCGTATTAAAGGGGCTTTATTTGTCTGTTAAAAGAATTTTAAAATGCCATCCCCTACATAAAGGTGGATATGATCCCGTTCCGTAAAAAGGAGAAATGATATGAGAATTCTGTATTTATTGGCAGAGCCGCTTGCTTTTATAATAAGACCTATTTATAATTATATCGGAAATTATGGGTTAACTCTTATTATAGTAACATTACTTATTAGATTAATTACAATTCCGCTTACATTTGCATCACAAAAAAGTGCCGCAAAAACACAGATGCTTCAGCCGGAAATTGCAAAAATTCAACAGAAATATAAAAATGATAAAGAAAAAATGAGTACGGAGCTTCAAAAGTTCTATACTAGTAATAACATAAACCCGATGGGTGGGTGCCTTCCCCTCGTTGCGCAAATGTTTGTTTTATTTGGATTTATTGATGTTATATATAAGCCTCTTCAGTATATATTAAGGCTTTCAGCATCACAGATAGATACAATTAAAAAAGCAGTTGGTGCAAAGATAACAGATTACCAGGTAACAATTTGTGGTTTGGAGGGTGTAAGAGAAAAGATTATAGAGCTTGGAAAAGAGCCTATTAATTTTGACTTTCTTGGTATAGACCTTACACGTATGTTAAAGGGTAATTTAGGGGATTATCGTATGTGGATTTTCCCAATTCTTGCGGTAGCAGCTACGTTTTTAACTTCATATATGTCAAAGAAGCAAATGTCATCGCAAACTAATCCAAATGAAAGTGCAGCATCAATGTCAAACACCATGATGATGATGATGCCTGTTATGACTGCCTATTTTACTTATATTATGCCTGCAGGAATGTCTCTTTATTGGTTTGTATCATCAGTGGTACAGGTTATTCAGCAGTATATAACAAATAAGGTTGTAAAAAAAGAAACGGAGAAGACTCTTTCTAAGAAAGGAAAAAATAAGAATGAAGATAGTTGAAAAAACAGGTAAAACAGTTGATGAAGCTGTTGCAGCAGCTGCTTTAGAGCTTGGAATAGAAAAAGAGGATATTAATCCTTCAGATATTGTGGTTGTTAATGAAGGCAAGCGCGGTATCTTAGGAATTGGGTCAGAAAATGCAGTTGTAAGGGTTTCTGTAGAAGAAAATAAAGGAAAAAAGGCAGAGGATTATGTAAGATCCATCGTGGAAAAGATGGGTATTGAAGCGAAATATAACACCTCATTTGAGGATGATACGGTTAATATTGAAATTGAGGGAAACTCTGAAGAGGTTGGCCTTCTTATAGGTAGACGTGGTGAAACACTTGATTCTCTTCAGTATCTTACTTCACTTGCTGTAAATAAGGGTGAAGAGGATTATGTGAGAGTTACGCTTGATACAGAAAACTATCGCAAAAAGAGAGAGGAAACTCTTGTAAAGCTTGCTAAGAGAATGGCGTCAATAGCAATTAAAACAAGAAAAAGTGTCAATCTTGACGCAATGAATCCTAATGAAAGAAGAATTATACATTCTGCACTTCAGGATTACAAAAACGTTACAACATATTCTTCGGGTCAAGAGCCTAATAGATTCGTTGTAGTTACAACAAAAAAGAAGGAATATGGCAGTGACTATGTTTCAAAATATCGCTATAACCGTAAAGAGAACGAGCTTAAAACGGAATAGTATGATGGGGGCGGAGGATTGAATCTTCTGCCCTATTTCTTACCTACAATTATATTGGATGTGTTAATATGGATACAATATGTGCGATATCCACCCCACACGGAAAGGGTGGAATAGCTGTAATAAGAGTAAGCGGGGAAAAAGCCGTTGAAATAACACAAAAAGTTGTTTCTTCAAAAAAAGAAATTTCTTCTATGAAGGGCTACACCATAACAAGAGGAACTGCATACTTAAATAACAATAAAATAGATGATTGCCTTGTATCGGTCTTTAAAAAACCCAACTCTTTTACCGGTGAGGATGTATGTGAAATAAGCTGCCACGGCTCTGTAATAAGTGCTGAAAGAATAATTGATGCACTTATAGAAAATGGCGCTGCCATCGCACAGAAGGGTGAATTTACAAAAAGGGCATTTTTAAACGGCAAATTAAGCCTTACTCAGGCAGAGGCGGTAAAAGATGTCATAGAATCAAAGACAGATCGTGCATTATATGCGGCTGTAAACAGGCTTGAAGGCTCTATCACGGAGCCTATTATTAAAATTAGAACACAGCTTCTTGACTTGTATGCATCAATTCAAGTTGCAAGTGACTTTCCGGAAGAGGATATTGATACGTTTGCAGGTGGAATATTAGAAGATATTCTCACAAATGCGCTAAATGAGCTTGAAAAACTTAAAAGAAGCGCCCGTATGGGGGAAGCACTTAATGAAGGCATTGTTTGTGCAATTTGTGGGATTCCCAATACCGGTAAAAGTTCATTATTAAATGCACTTTTAGAGAAAAATAAGGCCATTGTAACGGATATTGCAGGCACAACAAGAGATGTTGTTGAGGATTTTATAGATATCGAAGGGGTACCTGTGAAATTTGGTGATACTGCGGGCATCCGTGAAAGTTGCGATGTTGTGGAGAGCATCGGTGTTGAAAAATCATATAATTATATAAAAAATGCCGATATATGCATCTTTGTAACCGAAACAGGACGCGATCTTACAGATGAAGAAAAAGAGATAATATCGGTTATAGGTGATAAGGATTGCATCTTTGTTGCAAATAAAAATGATGTAAAGGAAAATGACAAGGAAGGATACATCTCAATAAGTGCCAAGAATAATGATGGGATTGAATGTATTAAGAAAAAAATTCTTAAAATTATAGGAAATGAAGATACATCTACTCTTATTGCAAACGAAAGACAGTTTGAAGCGGTTGTAAAAAGCGCAGAGTGTATAAGAAGAGCAAAAGAAACTGTAAGCGAAGGGTTTTTCAGTGACCTTGCCGCAATAGATATCCGTGAGGCGATAGAATTCCTTGGTGAGGCAGAGGGTATAAGTGTAAATCAGGAAACAGTGAACAGAATATTTGAAAAATTCTGTTTAGGTAAATAAATTGGAGAGAGAATTATGGTAGATAATTTTAAATATGATGTTTTAGTTGTTGGTGCAGGCCACGCAGGATGTGAGGCGGCGCTTGCCACAGCACGCCTTGGGATGAAAACAATTATAATAACAATAAACCTAGACTCTATCGCAAATCTTCCGTGCAACCCAAGTATCGGTGGTACTGCAAAGGGCCATCTTGTAAGGGAAATTGACGCCCTTGGTGGTGAAATGGGTAAGGTTGCAGACCTAACTAAAATTCAGACTAGAATGCTTAACTTAGGTAAAGGCCCCGCAGTACATTCACTTCGTGCGCAGGCAGATAGGCGTGCTTACCAGATTGAGATGAAAAAGCGCCTTGAAGACCAAGAAAATCTCTACATAAGGCAGGCAGAGGTTAAGAAAATAGAAAAAGATGGTGAGAAATACTCCATTACCATCCATACGGGTACAAAGTTTAGTGCAAAATGCGTAATTCTATCTACAGGGACATATCTTGAGGGTAGAATTATTATAGGCGAAACATCCTACAGTGGAGGGCCGGATGGCCTCTTCCCTTCAAACGGATTAAGCGAAAGCATAAAAGAACTTGGTGTTGAGATGAGAAGGTTTAAAACCGGTACCCCAACGCGTGTTCATAAAAGAAGCATTGATTTTTCAAACCTTGAAGTACAAGAGGGTGACGAAAAGATTGTTCCCTTCTCCTTTGAAACAACAGAGGAGCAGAAAAACAAGGTTTGTTGTTATCTTACCTATACAAATAACAATACACATGAAATAATAAGGCAAAACCTTCATAGAAGCCCTCTTTTTAATGGGCTAATTGATGGTGTAGGCCCAAGATATTGCCCCTCTATTGAGGACAAGGTTGTAAGGTTTGCCGATAGAGAGCGTCACCAGGTTTTTATTGAACCAATGGGACTTTCAACAAGTGAAATGTATCTTCAGGGGATGAGTACAAGTCTTCCTGAGGATGTTCAACTTGCGATGCTTAAAACCATGGAAGGCCTTGAAAATGTTGAGATTATGAGAAGTGCCTATGCTATTGAGTATGATTGCTGTAATCCACTTCAGCTTAAGCCGTCACTTGAATTTAGAGATATTCCCGGCCTTTATGGCGCAGGGCAGTTTAATGGTACAAGCGGATATGAGGAAGCCGCCGCACAGGGGCTTATTGCAGGAATAAATGCCGCAAGAAAAATAACAGGTAAACAGCCCATTGTTTTTGACAGAAGTGATGCATATATTGGTGTTTTGATTGATGACCTTGTTACCAAAGGAACTAATGAGCCTTACAGAATGCTGACCTCAAGGGCAGAATACAGGCTTCTTCTTCGTCAGGATAATGCAGATATCCGCCTTACGGAGACAGGTCATGAGGTTGGGCTTATTTCCGAGGAAAGATACTTGAAGTATTTGGAAAAAAAGGAAAACATTAACAAAGAAATTAAAAGAATTAAGTCAACCAATATATCACCTTCAAAGGAAATTAATGAATTGCTTGAAAAAAAGGAAAGTCAACCCCTTACAACAGGGATAAAGCTTGCAGAACTTATCAGAAGGCCCGAGCTTACCTATGAGGAGCTAGCCCCATTTGATAAGGAAAGGCCTAGTCTCAAAGAGAAAGAGTGGCAACAGGCTGAAATTGCAGTTAAATATGAAGGATATATAAAAAGACAGTTTGAACAGGTTGAAAAATACAGGAAAAATGAGAAGAAAATGCTTCCGGAAGACATAGATTACGAAAAAATATATGGTTTGAGAACAGAAGCTCGTCAAAAACTTCAAAAAATGAGACCCGAAAACATAGGTAGAGCAAGCCGTATAAGCGGTGTAAGCCCTGCAGATATCGGTGTGCTTCTTATATATCTTGCATCGGAAGGAAAATAATTATGGATTTTATTGTAGAAGCAACAAAAATGGGGCTATCTGTTACAGAGGATATGCTAAGTGAGTTTGAAACTTATAAAAATATGATGCTTGACTACAACAAGGTTGTAAATCTTACCGCGATAACTGAGGAGGAAGAGATTAAAGAAAAGCATTTTCTCGATTCTGCATCACTTAGCCTTTGTGAAGAGGTTTTTAAAGGATGTAGTATGATTGACATTGGGGCAGGCGGCGGGTTCCCCTCTGTTCCTGTTAAAATTGTAAGAAAAGACATAAATATCACTATGCTGGACTCTTTAAATAAGAGAATTGCTTTTTTACAAAGCGTTATAGACAAGCTTTCCTTTGAAAATGCAAAAGCTTTTCATCTTCGCGCAGAAGAGGGCGGAAAAGACGCCTCTTTTAGGGAAAAATTTGATATTGCAACAGCCCGTGCAGTTGCTGAACTTTCAGTATTATCGGAATATGCGCTTCCCTTTGTTAAAATAGGCGGATATTTTATTGCACTTAAAGGGGCAGATATAGAAGAAGAGCTTGAAAAGGCAAAACCCGCTATAAAAATGCTTGGCGGAAAAACAAAGCGTGTGCAGGAGGTTTTGCTTCCTTCCGGAATTAAGCATTCCATTGTGATTATTGAAAAGGTTTCCCCCACACCGCCGGTGTATCCCAGAAAAGCAGGCAAGCCAACCAAAGACCCTATTTTAAAATGGTAAGAGCAGGAAAAGGCAGTTTCGTAGAGATTATTCCCTACGAAACTGCCTAAACTCCTGCTCTTTTTAATACGAATAATGGTATCATATGTCATTAAAAGACGATAAAATCTTATTTATAAAGCCATTTAGAGGTGATATAATTATTTTAATAAAACATTGGAGGTTTTTATATGTTTTCCTTTCAACAAAAGATTAAAATGATTAAAATTGACGATATATTTCCAAATCCATATCAAATAAGACGGAATTTTGAAATGAAGGGGCTTCTTTCTCTCTCAGAATCAATAAAAGAACATGGTGTTTTATCCCCTGTGCTTCTTCGCCCCTCTCAAAATGGGTATGAGATAATTTGTGGGCAAAGACGTGTCCGCGCAGTGGCAATAGCGGGGATGTCTGAGATTCCTGCCATTATAATTAACGTCAAGGATAGTAAGTGTGCCGAAATTTCAATGGCAGAAAATATACATAGAAAGCAACTTTCCTATATAGAAGAGGGAGAAGGATACTTTAATCTTATGAGCTACCATCGAATTAGAAAGGAAGCCCTAAAAAAAGGCCTTTCTGTTGACTTTTCGAGGATAAACGAAAAGATTAGGCTCCTTCGTCTTGATGAAGATATAAGATATAAAATAGAAGAAAAAGCGCTTCCTGAAAGCTTTGCTAAAGAACTTTTAAAGATTCACGACAAAGAAAGACAGTTAGAATTAATAGAAAAAGCGGATATTGACAATCTAACATATAGAGAGTTTTGTAAAATTGCAAAAAAAGAAGCAAAGAAAATAGCAGAAGAGCATAAATTATATGAAATTAACAAGAAATCACTTGATATAAACATTTTGTCAAACACGATAGAGGAAACAATTAAACTACTGAAGGATAATGATCCAAGCGTAAAATGTGCACGAACAGAAAATGAAGAATATGTAGAATATACTATAAAATTAGTAAAAAAGCCTGTATTTTAAAAAAATATAGGCTTTTTTACATAAAATTGTTTCACGTGAAACAATTTTATGCTATAATGAAAAAAAACAACTATAACAGATAAGAAGAAGGGATATATATGGGAAAAGTAATTGCAGTAGCCAACCAAAAGGGCGGTGTTGGTAAAACAACAACAACGGTTAATCTTGCAGCATGCCTTGCTAAAATGGGAAAAAAGGTGTTGATTGTTGATGTTGACCCGCAGGGCAATTCTACAAGCGGGATTGGAATTGATAAAAGAAGGTGCGAAAAAACCGTTTATGATTGCCTTATAAATGAAGAAAAGATGGAAAATGTAGCAATAGAAACACAATACGAAAATCTTTGGATATGCCCTTCAAACCTTAACTTGTCGGGTGCAGAGATTGAGCTTATAAGTGTTATGGGCCGTGAAAATAGACTTAAAAATGCGCTTGAGGGTGTGAAGGAGGAGTTTGATTATATTTTCATTGACACTCCCCCATCTCTTGGCCTTATAACGGTAAATACAATGACGGCAGCAGATAGCGTGCTGGTTCCTATTCAGTGCGAATTCTACGCGCTTGAGGGTGTAAGTCAGCTTGTTGAGACAATAAAGCAAATCAAAAAAGCATTAAATCCCAATCTTTACATACAAGGAATAGTTATGACAATGCACGATGCGCGTACAAACCTTGCAATTGAGGTTGTTGATGAGGTTAAACGCTTCTTTCCTAATAGGGTGTACAAAACAATTATTCCCAGAAATGTGCGCCTTAGTGAAGCGCCCGGGTTTGGAAGACCCGTTATATACTACGACAACTCGTCTCGTGGTGCAGAAAGCTATACGGAGCTTGCATATGAGCTTAAGACCCAGATAGAAGAAGAAAATAAAGCCTTGGAGAGTGATGAGTGATGAAAAGAACATTTGGACAAGGGTTTAGTTCCCTTTTTGAGCAAACAACCAGTGTAGAAAAAGATGAAAAAGATATAAATGGCGATGTAAGAATTGTTAAAACAAGCATTGTTGAACCAAGAAAAGATCAGCCACGTAAAAATTTTGACCGTGAACAACTTCAGGCGCTTGCAGCGTCCATTTCGGAGCATGGTATTATTCAGCCTATCATCGTTGCTGAAGGTAAAAACGGATATTATAATATAATTGCGGGAGAAAGACGCTGGAGAGCCGCTAAAATAGCCGAGCTTTCAGAAATACCTGTAATTGTGCGCGAGTATGATGAAATGCAGATTGCGGAGGTTTCTTTGATAGAAAATTTGCAAAGGGAAGATCTTAACCCTATCGAAGAAGCAATCGGCTATAAAACACTTATGGAAAAATTCAGTATGACGCAGGATAAAGTGAGTGAGCGTGTAGGAAAAAGCAGAAGCAATATTGCAAACATGCTTAGACTTCTTACACTTGAGGAAGAAATTAAGGATATGCTTGCACAAAACAAGCTAACAACCGGACACGCAAGGGCGCTTTTATCACTTCCCCCGGGGCCAAAAAGAATTAAGGCTGCCCAACAGATTACAGAAGAAGGATTTAATGTAAGACAGGTTGAAAGTCTTGTTAAAGGTGAAGAAGTAAAGAAAAAACCACCAAAAACCGCAAAACAAAGCGTATATCCCGATGTTGAGAAAGCACTTTCCCAAAAATATGGTACAAAGGTAAGAATTAAAGGCAATAAAAAAGGTAAGATCGAGATAGAATTCTATTCTGTCTCAGACCTTACAAGAATTGTTGATTTATTATAAAATGTTTCACGTGAAACAATTATGGCAGGATACTAATCAGTATCCTGCCATTTTAATAGGCTTTTAACAAAAAGTGCGGTTAATGGACCAAAAAAAAGTCCTAGTACACCAAAAAGCTTCATCCCTATATAGATAGACAAAATACTCGCTATGGGATGAATGCCGAACCGACTTCCTATAATCTTAGGTTCTATAATTTGTCTGGTGATTAAGCATACCCCATAAAGCGCCAATAAACCCCAGGCGAGGGCAATGTTTTCAGACATAATACATAAAATTGCCCACGGAATTAGTATTGTGCCTGTGCCAAGGATTGGGATAGCGTCCACTATTACTACAATTATAGAAAATATTAGTGAGTACGGAATTTCCAAAACTGTAAAACCGATAAAAAGCACTGTAAAAATAATTAATTCAATTAAAAGTTGTGCTTTTATATATGAAAATAAAGCACTGCAAACCTTTTGCTTAAAAAACAAAACCTTTTTATAAAAAGAACGCCCAAAAACAATAATAAAAAAGTTTGATATAACAGACGTATCTTTAAGCAGAAAGAATGAAATAAAAATAGAAGAAAATGCAGTTATAACTAGGAATGGAAGGTTTTTAGCATACTCAAAAATAGATTTTACAGCTTGAACTATAAAATTAAATAATTGTGCTTTGAGTGTAGAAGCAAACCTATTTAAAAAAGTTATTCTATTAGTGATAATACGTAATTTTTCAGGAAAATCACTGTAATTGATGGTCATGCCACGTAGCTCATATAAGACTGTAGTGAGTAAAACCCACAATAAACTTCCAAGAATGGTCGCTATTAGTAAAATTGATAAAAGCGCCGCAAGTGACGGGAAAAAATGATTGTCAAGAAGAAATTTATTTATTGGTTTTGCCAAAAGATATATTATAAATCCCAGTATGAGGGGAATAAATACCCCTATTAGCTTTGGAAAAACATATACAAATGCAAATATCGGGAGTGAAAATATTACTATATCAAGTGAAAGTCGGGAAAAAAGCTTTCGCAGGTCATTCATAAATACACCCCCAATAAAAAATAGAAAGAGAAATCTTCTCTTTCTATTCTATTCGTATTCAGTATTTTTAAACCTCAAGAAATATTTTCATTATAGTATATCCATCTTCGATTTTTGTGCCAAATTTTTGTGCATATTCTTCTGTGAAACGATAATTATTATTACGATTGTCGCCTTTTTTGTAGATTACAGAGGGCACCGGTTCACGACTGTGTGTTTTTGTTTGAATAGGTGTGGGATGGTCCGGCATTACAAGGAATTTATAATCATATCCATTTTCTTCCAGACTTTTCCTAATATAAGATATAATTTTTTCATCAATAATTTCAAGGCTTCTTGTTTTTCCTTCTGCGTCACCCTGATGACCGCATTCGTCAGGAGCTTCAAGGTGCACATACACAAGGTCATTACCATCTTCTATAAGTGCTTTTACTGCTGCCTTTGCCTTTGCGTCAAAATTAGTGTGAATATTTCCTGTTGCACCCTCAACATCAATGCTGTCCATACCGGCAAGAATGGCAATTCCTTTTACAAGGTCAACAGCACTTACGACAGCAGCTTTTATATTATATAATTTTGAAAATTCCTCAAGAGAGGGACGTGTGCCTTCGCCCCAAATCCAAAGAGATGTAGCAGGATTCTTGCCTTCAGCAATTCTTTTTTTGTTTATGGGATGGTTTATAAGAATCTCTTCACTTTTCTTCATAAAATCAAGAATTATTTCATCTGATGGAAGATACTGTTTAATTTTCCTGTCAGAAATATCGTGAGGCGGTGTAAGATTAAATTTTTGGGGTGCATCATCCCAAACGAAAAGGTGACGATAGCTTATCCCAGGGAAAAAGTGCGTACCCACGCCCCCCAGCTGTTTTTCAATTTCAAGCATAAGCTCACGACTTTCCTCTGTTGTAATTTCACCCGAAGAATAGTCAAGCATTGTCTTTTCCTCATAATTTTCTTCATCGGAAAGTGTTACTAGGTTTGCACGGAATGTTGTTTGATTATCCTTAATATCAACACCGATGCTTGCCGCTTCAAGAGGGGAACGCCCCGTATAACAACCAAGGGGATTGTAACCCATAACAGAGAGATTTGCAACATCACTACCAGGTTTTAAGCCATCGGGCACAGTTTTTACAAGATAAAGCTGTCCGTTTGATGCAAATTCATCCATATTGGGAGTATTGCTTTTTTCAAGTGGTGTTTTTCCACCAAGACTTAAAACGGGAAGGTCGGCACAACCATCGGTAAGAATAATTACGTATTTCATTTTGCATTCATTGCCTTTCAAATAGTTTTCTTTATTATAACAACATAAGCGTTAAAATTCAACACCATTTATTTAAAATATGAGTATAAAAAATACAATTTTGCAGATTTTATAAAAAGAGGGAGTGATATACTTTGACAGAAAAAATAAAAAGAGGGAAAAACTACATTTTACTATCCGCGCTTTTATGTGCGGTGTCGGTCTTTGGAATTTATCAATATAACAGGGCAAAAAAGCTTGAATACAGCCAAGACCTTGAGTATAATAGGGTCTTTGCTGAACTTTCAGAGTATGTTGATGATATAGACATATCCCTTTTAAAGGGGCAACTTGTAAATAGCGCTCCGCAGATGACTAAATTTTCTGCCGATTTATATAGGCAAGCAAGCGCTGCAAAAGCAAACCTTGCGATGCTTCCTGTTGGGGAGATTCAGCTTGAAAAAACGTCAGAATTTTTGTCGCAAATTGGAGAATATGCGACATGCATATCAGAAAAAATGCAAAGGAATGAAAAGATATCCCTAAAGGAAATGCAAACGATGGGTGAACTTTCAAGCTATGCCAAGAAGCTGAAGAACAAAATGGATGAACTACAATTAGGAATAAGTGACGGAAATATATCTTTTACAGATGCAAAATTAAAAAATATTTTCTCCGGCGGAAGCGTGGCAATGGCAACCGAGCTTGAGGGCCTTGAGGAGGAGTTTCACGGCTATCCGTCTTTGGTTTATGACGGGCCGTTTTCTCAGCATCTTACCTTAAAAGAGGCTGTATTAACAAAAGGGAAGGCAGAAATAACAGAAAATCAAGCCATAAAAAAGGCAAAGGCTTTTATAACTGAAGGAAAGTGCAAGACAGCTAAAATTGAAGGGGTGCTACCAAGCATCAGCATAAAATCAAACGAGACAACAGTGGAATATACGCGTGATGGCGGAATATTGCTGCTTCTTATGAAAAATAGGATGCCCGACGAAGCAAAAATCGATAAAAAAGAGGCAAAAACCCTTGTGGAAAAGTTTTTGCGTGAAAACGGATTTGAAAATATGAAAGAAAGCTACTACGAAAACAGGGAGGGAAGCGTTGTTATAAACTATGCATATGAGCAGGATGGATACATTGTTTATCCTGACCTTGTTAAGGTAAAGGTAGCACTTGATAATGGGGAAATAATAGGTCTTGAAAGTAGGGGGTATATTATGAACCATACTGTAAGAGATATTCCAAAGCCTGTTATAACCGAGGAGCAGGCGCTTGCAAATATAAATAATGGACTAAAGACTGAAACTGTAACGATGGCAGTGATTCCACTTGAAAATGGTGAAGAGGCACCCTGTTATCAGATAAGAGGCATTGTGGGTGACAAGCATTTCCTTGTATATGTAAACACACAAACAGGGGATGTTGAAGATATGCAAATTTTGTTAGAGTCTGAAAGTGGAGTTCTAGCAGTATAAATAAAATAGGATATATCTCCAAAAATATAAAATAAAGGGGTATGGAATTAAATCCATACCCTTTTGCTATCAAAGCACTTTTCCTAAGAAGCTTCTTAGTCTTTCATTTTGATTTGTTTCAAAAATTTCTTTAGGAGTACCTTCGGCGCAGATTAAGCCATCCTCCATAAAAACCACGCGACTTCCAACCTCACGCGCAAAGCCCATTTCGTGGGTAACAACAACCATTGTCATACCCTCTTTTGCAAGCTGCTTCATAACATCAAGCACTTCACCAACCATTTCAGGGTCAAGCGCAGACGTCGGCTCATCAAAAAGCATAACGTCAGGGCTCATCATAAGTGCACGAACTATAGCAACCCTCTGCTTTTGTCCGCCGGAAAGCTGTGCGGGGTAGCTATCTGACCTGTCCAGAAGGCCAACACGCTCTAAAAGTGACATTGCTTTCTTCTCCGCCTCATCCTTACTCATTTTAAGAAGTTTTATAGGTGCGATAGTAAGATTTTTAAGAACTGTCATATGTGGGAAAAGATTAAACTGCTGAAAAACCATACCCATTTTCTGACGGTGATGGTTTATATCAGTTTTCGGATGTGTAATATCAACACCTTCAAAAATAATCTGCCCTGAAGTAGGCTTTTCAAGAAGATTAAGTGAACGAAGAAAAGTAGACTTGCCAGAGCCTGAAGGCCCAATAATAACAACAACTTCACCCTTCTTAATTTGTGTTGATATACCATTAAGTGCCTTAATCAGACCATTTTTGTAGTACATACAAAGGTCTGTTGTCTTGATAAGGTTATCGTTCATTCTTTTTAAGCCTCCTTTCAAGTATGCCGAGGATTTTTGTTAAGCCAACAACAAGAATCAAATAAACGAGTGCTACAACTAAAATGGGATTAATTTGGTCATATGTAGTATTTTTTATTTGGTTACCTGCTTTTGTTAAATCCACGACGGCTACATAGCCTGCAACAGAGGTTTCCTTAAGAAGCGCAATCATCTCATTACCTATTGCGGGAAGAATATTTTTAAATGCCTGTGGAAGTATAATATACCACATTGAGTGAAATTGTGAGAAGCCAAGTGAACGCCCTGCCTCCATCTGACCGGGGTCAATAGACATAATACCTGAACGAATAACCTCCGCAACATACGCGCCCGAGTTAACGCCAAATGTTATTATAGCAACCCACGTGCCATCCTTTGCATTAATAAATATAATGAAAAAGAAGATAAGAAGCTGAACAACAACCGGTGTTCCCCTTATTACTGTTAGATAAGTATTGCAGATAATTTCAAGTGGCTTAAGTGCCTTGTTGTTTGCCGCAAAAACCTTGATTGAAGCAACTATAGTACCAATTATAACACCAAGAATTAGAGCACCGATAGTAATAATAATTGTTTTTTGAAAACCTTCAACAAGCGTCATATAGCGTTTATCTACAATAAATGTATTGTATAATGTATCTAGCCATTTGTCCATAAGAAACCTTCCTCAAAAAAGCGGCGATTTAGTCTAATCACCGCTTTTTATATTTAAATCTTTAGCGTTTGAAAATTATTCAGCGTCGTAGGGAAGCTCGTACTTAGCAAAGATATCAGCTAAAGTACCGTCCTCCTTAAGCTCTTTGAGAGCTGCATTGATTTTTGAAATCATTTCGTCATTACCAAGCTTTGTTGCGATTGCGTAAGCTTCTTCTGTAAGAGCATCTTTAAGAACAACTGTTTTGCCGTTCTGCTTTTTTGAAAGAGCTGCGGCAACTGCATTATCGATAACAACAGCATCAACCTTACCTGCTGTAAGAGCTGCTATAGCTTCAGCACCTGTCTTAAATGACTGTACGTTGTAGCCATTCTTATGGAGATAAAGCTCACCTGTTGTACCTTCCTGGCAAGAAACTGTCTTACCTTTAAGGTCAGCTGCTGCTTTAATTTCACTGCCATCTATTACGATGATAGCCTGTGAAGCCTTGTAATAGTTATCTGTGAAGCCCATATTCTTCTTTCTTTCGTCAGAAGCTGTGATACCTGCAACTGCAACGTCATATTTGCCTGTTGCTGCACCTGTCAAGGCTGCATCAAAGTCAATATTTGTGATTTCAAGCTCTTTACCAAGCTTTTTTGCAATTGCCTGTGCGATTTCAACGTCTGCACCAACAACTTTACCGTTTTCGAGATACTCAAATGGTGGGAATTCAGCGTTTGTAGCCATTGTAAGCTTTGAACTTTCTTCTTTTGCGCCACAACCTGAAAATACTGCTGCAATCATAATAACTGCAAGTATAAGTGTAAGTAATTTTTTCATAATTAGTTCCTCCAATATTTATGTTATGTTTTTATTATAACATCAATGTATAAAAATGCAAGCGTTTTTTAAAAAATGCATAAATAATCATTTTTTGAGTTCTTTTGTCTTCTCATATGCCCTAATTACGCTATTCATTGCGGCACTGCGAAATGCACTGTCCTCAAGTGCCTGAACACCTGCAATTGTTGTTCCACCGGGGCTACATACGTTATCCTTAAGTTCACCGGGGTGCTTTCCTGTTTCAGTAATCATCTTACACGCACCGCTTACCGTTTCTGCCGCATAGAGTAGTGCCTTATCACGCGGGACACCACAAGCTACCGCGCCATCGGCGAGTGCTTCAACAAATAAATATGCAAAGGCAGGACCACAGCCCGAAAGTGCCGCCGCCGCATCAATATTTGCTTCCAAGATAGGGTCTGTGATGCCTGCAGACGAAAGCATTTTAGTAAATTCATCAATTTCTTCACTTAATATATATTCACTAGCAGTGTATAAAATCACACCTTTACCAATACTGCATGGTGTGTTTGGCATAATCCTGATTATGGGGTAATCCCCGCCTGCCATTTTAAGTATTGCATCTTTTGAAAGCCCTGCCGCCATTGTTACAAGTATAAACCTGTCACTGCGATTTTTCAGAATGCCTTGAAGCGGCAAAAGTGCGCTTTCCATTATTTGTGGCTTCACTGCAAGAAAGATATATTTGCAGTTTTGACAGATATATTCGTTATTTGAAGCATTTGCGCCGTTTGCAGTGCAAAACTCCTCGATTTTTTCTTTGCTGTGGTCTGACACAAAAACATTTTTTGCGCCGACTTCTTTTATGATAGCGCTTGCGAGTGCGCCGCCCATATTTCCGCAACCGATAAATCCAATGCTACCCATACCAACACTCCTATCTTATTTGCCCGGTTCCTTTAATTACATATTTATAAACAGTAAGCTCACAAAGTCCCATAGGTCCACGTGCATGAAGCTTTTGTGTGGATATACCCATCTCACAC
The DNA here is from genome assembly GCA_964651775.1 of uncultured Oscillospiraceae bacterium. Classification (GTDB taxonomy): domain Bacteria; phylum Bacillota; class Clostridia; order UMGS1883; family UMGS1883; genus UMGS1883. The sequence goes on from CAZYYT010000004.1 coordinate 16,219, forward strand.
CCAAGCCCAAACTCCCCTCCATCAGTAAAGCGTGTAGAGGCATTTACATAAACTGCGCTACTGTCCACAAGTCTTGTGAAAAGCTGTGCGTTCTCTTTGTTTTCAGTTACAATGCTTTCGCTGTGGCCCGTAGAATGAAGTGTGATATGCCTAATTGCATCGTCAGTGCTATCCACAACCTTTACTGCCATTATATAGTCAAGGAATTCAGTGTCAAAATCGTTTTCCGAGGCTTTTTTTGTTGAAATAATTTCATAAGCCCTATCATCACAACGAAGCTCAACGGGAGTAACGCCTTTTTCTTTGCGATTATCATACAAGCGTTTTTTAAGAAGCGGTAAAAAGCTTTGGGCAATATTTTTATGGACAAGACAAACCTCCGCCGCATTGCAAACGGATGGGCGACTTGTTTTTGCGTTTTCTATAATATCAAGTGCCATATCAAATTTTGCGTACTCATCAACATAAATATGGCAGATGCCGGTGCCGGTTTGTATACAGGGCACTTTCGCATTTTCTGTGCAGGCACGTATAAGACCTTTTCCACCACGCGGGATGAGAAGGTCAACATAGCCGACAGCCTGCATAAGCTCACTTGCGCTTTGACGGGTGGTATCGGAAACAAGATTTACAAGATCTTCACAAAAGCCACACTTTTTAAGCCCATCACGAAGGGCACAAACAATTGCAAAAGCACTGTAATACGCTTCTTTACCGCCACGAAGCACACATACATTTCCGCTTTTAAGTGAAAGCGCTGCCGCATCACTTGTAACATTGGGGCGACTTTCATAAATAATAGCAATTACCCCTATGGGCACGCCCGTTTTTTCTATAACAAGTCCGTTTGGACGGGTGGATGTTTCTATTATTCTTCCCACAGGGTCAGGAAGCACACAAACCTCACGGATGCCCTGTGCCATTTGCCAAACCCTTTCTTTTGTAAGGGTGAGCCTGTCTATCATAACGTCAGAAATTTTGCCCTGTGCATTTTTTACATCAGTTTCGTTTGCAATAAGAATTTTATCTGTTTGAGAAATTAACTCCTCTGCCATAGATAAAAGCGCGATGTTTTTTTCTTCCGATGTTAGTTTAGATGCCGATATTTTCGCCTTTTTTGCGTTTTCGAGGATTTGAGATGTTAACATAATCATTCCTTCTTTCCAACAAATTTTGTGCCTATGCTTTTTCCATCTAAAATATCGTATAGATAAGATGGGTGTGCGCCATTTGCGATTATCATATCAATTCCGCATTCAGTACAAATTTGTGCGGCATGAAGCTTTGTTGCCATACCGCCTGTTCCAAGCGCTGTCCCTTTGCCACCGGCAAGTGCGATTATTTCGGGTGTTATATCACAAACCTCGGAAATGATGGTGGCATTTTTATTTTTGTGGGGGTCCTTTGTATAAAGGCCATCTATATCGCTTAATAAAATAAGAAGCTCCGCACCACAGCTTTTTGCAACAATAGCGCTTAGTGTATCATTATCGCCTACTGAAATTTCTTCTGTAGCGACTGTATCGTTTTCATTTATAATAGGAAGTACGCCAAGCTCCAATAGTCTGTTCACTGTATTATGAAAATTATGATAACGCTCTTTATCTTGCATATCGGGGGAGGTTATCAGAACCTGCGCAACCGTGTGGTTGTATTCTGAAAAAATCTTGTCATAAACATACATAAGCTCACACTGGCCAACAGCCGCTGCCGCCTGCTTTGTGGGCATATCAACGGGCCTTTTCCCAAGGGAAAGCTTGCCAACGCCCATGCCTATTGCGCCGGATGAAACAAGAATTATCTCATTGCCTGCATTTTTAAGGTCACTTAATACCTTGCATAATTCTTCAACGTGGCGGATATTTAAGCACCCAGTTGTATGTGCAAGGGTTGATGTGCCAACCTTTACTGTTATTCTCATAATTTATCAGTCCTTTAACTTTTTAAGTATGCTTTCCATTTGTTCATAAGATGTGGCAGTGAAAATTTCATTTCGTAAGATTGCAGAGCCCCTCATTCCTTTTATATACCAAGAGGCGTGCTTGCGTGCTTCACGGATGCCTATATATTCACCCTTAAGGTCGCAAATAAGCCGTATATGCTCAAGTGCAACATCTATTTTTTCGTTTCGTGAGGGGATGGTTTTTACGCTTCCTTCACAAAAAAGCTCATTAATCTGCGAGAAAATCCATGGATTCCCCTCAGCACCCCTACCAACCATGACTGCGGCGGCGCCCGTTTCGGCTATCACCGACTTCGCATCCTCTGCAGAAAAGATATCCCCATTTGCAATAACCGGGATGGATACGCTTTCACAAACTTTTTTGATTATGCCCCTATCCGCCTTGCCACTATAAAACTGCTCACGAGTGCGGCCGTGCACTGTTACGGCTGATGCACCGCAACTTTGTGCAATCCTTGCAAGCTCCACCGCGTTTATGGAATTTTCATCCCACCCTGCGCGCATTTTAACTGTGACAGGCTTTGTAGCGGCACTAACCGCGGCATCAATAACCGCTTCCGCCTTAGATAGGTTTTTCATAAGGGCGCTACCTTCACCATTGTTTGCAATTTTTGGTGCAGGACACCCCATATTTATATCTACGAAAAGGCCCTCACACTCTACCTCGGGAATAATTTTGGTAAAATTCTCCGGCTCACTTCCAAAAACCTGTACTGCGGTGGGCAAATCCTGTGTCAGCATAAGGCGACGCGTTTTTTTGTCGGAAAATGTAAGTGCTTTTAAGCTGACCATTTCCGTATAAGAAAGGCCTGCACCGAATCTGTCACATATTTTTCTGAAGGCAAGGTCTGTAACTCCTGCCATTGGTGCAAGAAATATATTGTTTTTAAAAGTTACATCCGCAATTTTCATCATAAATCAAGCTTCATATCACCCTGGCGGATAAATTTATGCTTGCGCATAAATTCGGAAATAACAAGTGTAATTACTGCCGGAAAGACGAAATACATTAAAATATTTGTTATAAGCGTAAATTCAAGGGAGTTTTTTTCAATCATAGTTTGAAAAGACATAATAGGACCTACAATGCCTGCAGTTCCCATGCCTGAGCCTGTTGGGTTGCTTTCCATTATAAATACCATTGTCGATATAGGCCCTAGAACCGCACTTGAAATTATTGCGGGTAGCCAAATAATGGGACGACGCACGATATTAGGCATTTGAAGCATACTTGTTCCAAGCCCCTGCGCAAGAAGGCCGCCAAACTTGTTTTCACGGTAGCTTGCAACGGCAAACCCGATCATATTTGCGCAACATCCAACCGTTGCCGCACCTGCCGCTATCCCGTTAAGCCCAAGCATAATGCCGATTGCGGCTGAGCTGATTGGAAGTGTGAGAAATATGCCCATAAGTACGCTTACCACAATTCCCATAATAAAGGGCTGCTGCTGTGTGCCCCAATTTACAAGTGAGCCGAGATATGTTATGAAAGAAGAAATCGGCGGGCCAACAAAAATGCCTGCAAGGCTTCCGCAAACTATGCTTGTAAGGGGCGTTAAAAGTATATCTATTTTTGTTTTTCCGCTTATTAAATGACCTGCCAAAATGCCGACATATGCACCGACGAAGGCGCCAAGCGGTTCACCCGGGGGGGTTATATTAAACACGCCATCAACTATTAGTGTGCCTGAAATTATTTTACCTGCAAACGAACCAACTAAGCCATTTGTTGCGGCGCTTAAAAGAACAAGCGGTGACTCGCCAAACTTATATGCAACACCACAGCCAATGCCTGCACCTGTAAGAAGCGAAGCGCATTTGCCAAATATTATTAAAAGTGTGCTGATTCTCTCGTTTGGGATAAAGGCGCCAATCTGTGATAAAATAGTTCCCACGATAAGAGTTGAAAAAAGTCCAAGCGCCATTCCGCTGAGACCATCGATAAACAATTTATGTAGCCAAGATTTTACTCTTTTCACAAAAATTCCCCCTTGACAATATAAAATTATCTTCATTATATATAAAAAGAATTATATTATCAAGCAAAATCACATAAAAAACAAAAAAAGTATTGATATTTAGCGAATTTATGCTACAATGTAATTAACTTTAAAGAAAGAGGTGTTTATAGATGGCTTATATTATCAACGATGATTGTATCAGCTGTGGTGCTTGTGCTTCTGAATGCCCTGTAGAGTGCATTAAGGAAGGCGACACTAAATACGAAATTGATGCAGACATATGCATTGAATGTGGTGCATGTGCAGGTGTATGCCCTGTTGCAGCTCCTAATCCGGCTGAATAATCTAAAATAGAAAAAGCATAGCCGCCTTCATAAAAGATGGCGGCTTTGTTATATTAAAGAAAAGTTACACTTTCTTTCTTAGGTGATAATTATGATTTACGAATATGAAAATATAGAGGACCTTGGTCTTAAGGGCTACAAGGTTATACAAAACAAAGATGGATTTTGCTTCGGAAGTGATGCGGTGCTTCTTTCACGCTTTGCAAAACCAAAAAAGGGTGCGCGTATGCTTGATTTGTGCACAGGTACGGGAATAATTCCGGTATTAATGTGGGGGTTTAATGAACTTTCCGAGGTTTGCGCAATAGAAATTGTGGACAGCGTTTCTGACATGGCAAGGCGCACGATGGAGCTTAACTCACTTTCTGATAAAATAAAGGTTACATTGGGTGACCTTAAAGATGCGCCCGAGATATACGGAAAACACGCCTTTGACGTCGTAACGTGCAATCCCCCATATATGAATGTAGGCGGTGGGATTTTAAATCCATCGGAAAAGCTTGCCTTGGCACGCCACGAAATAGCGTGCACGCTTGATGATGTGGTGCGTGTTAGTAAGGCTCTTTTAAAGCCTTGCGGAAAGCTTTTCATGGTACATCGTGCAGACCGGCTTTGTGATGTTTTAAGCACTTTCAGAAAATATAAGATTGAGCCAAAAAGACTTCAGGTGGTTTATCCGACAAAGAATTCTGTGGCTTCACTTATTTTAGTTGAAGGGGCAGAGGGCGGGAGAGCCCAGCTTAAGCTTGAAGAGCCACTTTTTATGTATGATGATGAAGGAAACTATCTACAATCTTTAAAGTAAGGGTGATATACATGCAAGGGAAATTATATCTTTGTGCCACACCAATCGGAAATCTTGGTGATATTACATTCAGATGCGTTGCAACACTTAAAAGCGTTGACCTTATCGCGGCTGAAGATACACGCCATACGCTTGGGCTTTTAAATCATCTTGGCATTGAAAAGCCCATGACAAGCTATTATGAGCATAATCGCCGTGAAAAAGGTGAATACCTTGTAAATGAGATGATATGTGGCAAAAATATTGCGCTTGTAAGTGATGCTGGCACACCTGCCATCAGTGACCCAGGGGAGGATTTGGTTTCTCTTTGCGCTGAGCATGGCATTGATGTTGTGCCAATCCCCGGTGCAGTCGCCGGCATAAATGCGCTTATTGCAAGCGGTCTTCCCACGGGAAGGTTCGCATTTGAAGGCTTTTTAACCGTGAACAAGCGTGGCAGGGCGGATAGTCTTGAGTATCTTAAAAACGAAGATCGAACAATGATTTTTTACGAAGCGCCACATAAACTTAAAAATACGCTTCATGATATGTATAAGGCATTTGGAAACAGAAAAATATCTCTTTGTCGTGAACTTACCAAGCTTCACGAAGAAATTTTCAGAACAACGCTTGAAGAGGCAATTGCACATTATGAAGAAAACAGCCCGAGGGGTGAGTTTGTCCTTATAGTGGAAGGCAAAAATCTTAAAGAAACAAAGGAAGAGAAGCAGGGGGCATTTCTTGAGATGACTATCCCCGAGCATGTTGAGATGTACCTTAAAAAGGGCATTGATGAGAAGGAAGCATTGAGAAATGTAGCCAAAGACAGAGGCGTTTCAAAGCGAGATATATACAATGAATACAAAAGATAAAAAAATATTATAAATGGCTTGACAAATCGACAAATTGATGATAACATTTTTACATCACGTACAAATGTGCGTGGCGGAGGGACATTATGGAGAAACAAAAACTTGTTATCGCCGATTTATCGGTGCTGCCACCCGTATATCACAAGGTGCTTTTAGCTAAAGAGTTGCTTGACTCGGGAAAGGCCGAAACAATTAATGAAGCGGCTGAAAAGGCAAATGTATCAAGAAGTGCGTATTATAAATATAAGGACTATGTTTTCCCTTTTAATCATATGCAAGGGATACTTACACTGCTTGCAGTTGTTCTTGATGTTAAGGGCGTGCTTAGTGATATTATTCTAAAAACGAGTGATGCAGGCTGTAATATTCTTACGATAAATCAGAATGTGCCTGTAAATGGTGTTGCAAATATCACTGTGACAGTGCAGACTGATAATATGAAAATCAGCACCGATGAACTTATTGAGTCGATTGAAAATATCAAGGGCGTTAGAAAAATTACTGTCCTTGCAAAGCAATAAAGGGGGGCGTTTATAATGAAATATATTGCAATTATCGGATTTGGCGTTGTTGGTAGCGGTGTTTATGAAATAATCCGGAAAAATAAAGAGGTTTTGAAAAAAAACCTGGGTACTGAGCTTGATGTTAAGAAAATCCTTGATATCCGTGATTTTTCAAATCATGAGGAAAGTCATCTTTTCACAAGTGATTTTAATGAAATTTTAAATGATGAAGAAATTGAAATCGTTGTTGAAACAATGGGCGGAATACGCTTTGCTTATGACTACACCAAGGCGGCACTTGACAGCGGGAAAAGTGTTGTTACAAGCAATAAAGAGCTTGTGGCTGCACACGGTGACGAATTTTTTGAAATAGCAAAAAGAAAAAATATACGCTATATGTATGAGGCATCTGTTGGCGGTGGAATACCGATTATAAGGCCACTTGCATGTGACATGGCAGCAAACGAAATAGTTGAGGTCGCAGGTATATTAAACGGAACAACAAACTATATTCTTACAAAAATGTTTAGTGAAAATGACAGCTTTGATAACGCGCTAAAAACTGCGCAGGAGCTTGGGTATGCTGAAAAAGACCCAACTGCCGATGTTGATGGGCACGATGCGTGCAGAAAAATATCTATTCTTATGTCGCTTGTTACAGGAAAAAAGATTGACTGTGAAAAAATTAACACAAAGGGTATAAGGGAGGTAACGGAGGAGGATGTTACCTATGCTACGGCAATTGGATGTGCGATAAAACTTATCGGCCATGGTTTAGTGAAAGATGGCGGCGTAAATGCTTCTGTTGAGCCGATGCTTGTTTCTGAAGAAAACCTGCTTTCAGGTGTTATAGACGTATTTAACGCAGTAACAGTAAAAGGAAATATGGTTGGCAAACTAATCTTTTACGGAAGGGGTGCAGGAAAGCTTCCAACGGCATCGGCAGTTGTAGCAGATGTATGTGATATAGTAAAAAGTGGTTCATATAACCCTTCTTATACATGGGAAGCAAAGGGCCCACTTAACTTTATCCCGTATGATGAGGTTTGTGCGAAATTCTTTGTTCGTATAAAGAATGAACAGCGCATGGCGGCACTTAAAGAGTTTGGTGATATTGATATAATCCGCGGTGTAAATGACTGTGGCTTCTTGACATCCAAAATGTCTGTTAGAAAGCTTAAAGAGCGCATAGAAAAGATTGGTGGAGCCGTGAAGACATTAAGGCTTTATAAATAAGGGGAGGTTTTGTTAGTGGGACTTATAGTTCAGAAATTTGGCGGCAGCAGTGTAAGAGACGCTGAAAGAGTGTTTAACGTTGCACGCCGAGTAATAGAAACGTATGACGAAGAAAATGATGTTGTCGTTGTTGTTTCGGCACAGGGTGATACAACAGACGATTTGCTTGAAAAAGCAGCAGAAATCAATCCCAGAGCGTCGAAAAGAGAGATGGATGTACTTTTATCCGCCGGTGAGCAGATGTCTATGTCACTTCTTGCAATGGCAATTGAAAAAATAGGCAGACCGGTAGTATCCCTTACAGGCTGGCAGGCAGGGATGAATACCGATATCAACTACTCAAAGGCGAGAATCAAGAGAGTTGTCGGTGAAAGAATACAAATTGAGCTTGATAAGCGCAAAATCGTTATCGTTGCAGGCTTCCAGGGAATAAATAAGTATGAGGATATTACAACCCTTGGTCGTGGCGGTAGTGATACATCTGCGGTGGCAATTGCAGCGGCACTTGGTGCTGACCTTTGCCAGATATTCACGGATGTTAAGGGCGTTTATACAACTGACCCCAGAATAGTGCCTGAAGCAAAGAAGCTTTCAGAGATTACATACGACGAAATGCTTGAGCTTGCGGCATCAGGTGCAAATGTGCTTCATAACAGAAGCGTTGAGCTTGCAAAAAAATTCAATGTAAATATGGAAGTTCTTTCGAGCCTTGAAAGAGAGCCCGGAACAATTGTTAAGGAGGAAACGACAGTGGAAAAAATGTTAATTAGGGGTATTGCCCGTGATAATGATATTGCAAGGGTTGCATTGATAAATATAAAAGATACACCCGGTAAGGCATTCCAGATTTTCTCAATACTTGCTAAAAAGAAAATTAACGTAGACGTTATACTTCAGTCAATCGGTCGTGACGGAAACAAGGATATCAGCTTCACTGTAGGTAAGGATGACCTTGAAGCTACACTTGCGACAATTGAAGAAAACCATTCAATTTTCGGTGCCGAGAAGGTTGTTCATGATGAAAACGTATCAAAGGTTAGTATTGTCGGCGCAGGTATGACATCTAACCCCGGTGTTGCAGCAACAATGTTTGAAGCGCTTTATGATGCAGGCATCAACATCCAGATGATTTCAACAAGTGAAATCAGAGTAACTGTTCTTATCAAGCGTGATGAAGCGGAACACGCTGTAAAGGCTATACACGATAAGTTCAATTTGGCAGACTAATATATCGTTTTTTAAAGAGATGTGGCTGTGGGCATACATCTCTTTTTGTATTTCTAAAGCGGGAGTAATTGAACATACGGGGCAAAGTTTTTTCTTTTATGTATTACATAGTGAATATAATTATAATATATAATTAGATATCATACAATAATAAAATTGTGATACGAGGTGATTTTATGAGTAAAACAGTTATTAGAATTAACAAAAAGGGCGAAGACGGGTATAGATTAATCTCTGTAAGAATAAAAGAAAAAACCCTTGATAAAATAGATAAATTATCTGCACAGAGCAATCGCTCAAGAAATGAGCTTATAAATATTTTGCTTGAAAACTGTGTTGACGATGTTGAGATTAATTAAAAATTAAGGTGCAATTATGCTTAAACGACCGATTGTTTGGCTGACAGCCACATTTATACTGGGCGTTTTTGTGGCGCTATATGGATTGGGTTTTATTTATATTCCTATGGCGGTGCTTCTTTTTGCTGTGACATCGTTTTTCTACAATCGAAAGCTTCTGCCCTACATACTTATCCTCACTTTGGTGCTTCTTATAGGCTTTGGAAGTGCAAAATTAATGGAGGGGCGCGTTGATAGGTTTTCGTCTTCACTTGACCAAAAACAGTTTCGCGCAGAATTTGTGGCGTGCGATTTTTCAGGTGGCAAAAGTGTTATAGCATCAACACAAAATAATGGCAAAAAGCTGAAGGTTTATTTTGTTAGTGATTCATTGGGGGCGGTTTCACCGGGGGATAAGTTTAGCGCAGATGTAAAACTTGTAAACTGCAAAAACATAAGTATCGAAAATGCAAATTACCTATATGGGCAAGGTGTGTTTCTGCGTGCAAACGCAGACGAAGTGGAAAGCTCCGGCACAGATTTTACGGGAATAATGGGATTTATCTATAAGATAAGAAGAACTTTTCGAACTTATGCAGAAAAAACCTTTAAGGGTGACACCCTTGGACTTTATCAAGCCATGGTTATAGGGGACTCGTCACTTCTATCGCCGGAAATATCAAAAAAATTAAGGGGCGCAGGACTAAGCCATATTGCAGTTGTTTCGGGGATGCACTTATCTGTAATGATTGCGGCAATATCCATGCTTTTAAATAAGCTTTTAGGCAAGCGCCGCATCGTCGCGGCAGTGGCGGTTTTTACCGCAATTTTTATAACGCTTATGTGTGGCGGTGGACCATCGGTTGTAAGGGCGTGCATAATGTGTATTATTTTCCAATGTGCAAGGCTTGTTTACCGTGAAAGTGATGCGCTTAACTCGCTTTTCATATCGGCAATTATAATGGTTATAATAAACCCATACATAATTAATAATGTGGGGTTTGTGCTGTCTGTAATTTCAACAATGGGAATAATTCTTTTCGGGAAACGTGTAAATGGATTTTTTGACCTTTTTTTACCTAAAAGTATAAGTGGTGTAGTCGCAATATGTATTAGTGCACAGCTTTTGGTTACTCCGTACATAATATATAAATTCGGCACATTTACGCCATATGCAGTTTTGTCAAACCTACCGGTAACAATTATTTCAGATGTTTTTGTTGTTATGGGGCTTGTGTTTCCGTTGGTATTTAAAATGCCGATTATTTCAGGGCTTTTTAGGCTTTGTTTAAATGGTGCAT
>CAZYYT010000004.1:26757-27818 GCA_964651775.1 uncultured Oscillospiraceae bacterium
TGTAATTATATCTGTATGTGAGGCGGTAAATAAAATACCGGGGGCAGACCTTTCTACTGACAAGATAGATGCTTTTCTTATATTAGTTTGGCTATTTATGCTTTGTTCTATTATGCTTTATCCAAAAAATAAGTGCCTTCTTAAAAAAATTGGTGTAGTACTTTTTGTTGTGGCAATTACATCAATTGGGCTGGGCATTTATAATAAAGGGGATATAAACATAAGATATATAGGAGGGGACAGAGAAAGCAGCAGTGCAATCTTTTGTGAAGGAAAGACTGTGCTTGTTGGGTGCGCAAACAATTTTACCGCAATAAACGAAGCAGAAAAATACGGAAATGGAGATATTGAGTATATTATAGTTAATGAGGATTACTCAACCGAAACCATAGACCTTATAAACACAGGCAGGGTTAAAAACGTTATTGTAAGAAGGGATGTATTTGGCAAAGGCGCTACAAGAATTGAAAAGGCCGCAGATGAAAACAAAGTGCCTGTAACAAAGCTTGGCAGTGAACAAAAGCGCATTCTTTTTGGGTGTTTAAAGGCTGAATATATGTCCTTTAATAATAAATATAATGGCGCCGGTGCAGTAAAAATTGAAGGCAAAAACAAAAGCTATGTGTCACTTGAGGGGATACAAATAGAAAAAGCAAAGCTTTATTATGATGATACTAATGCCTCTGTGATGAGGCTTGTCCCTCTTTTAGACAACCACGTAAACGAGCTTCAGAAACAAATACAGCCAAAACTTTTGAAAAGAAATGAAAATTTTTTATTAAAAGATAAATAATTACAGTGCAATTTTTAAAGTTGTATGTTATAATAAATAAAAAATAAAGGAGAGCTTTAACAATGGATAAAATAGAAGGCAGAAATCCCGTTTCGGAAGCGCTCAAAAGTGATATAACGATAGATAAATTATATGTTAAAAAGGGCGAAAAGCACGGAAGCATTATCCCAATTATTGCCATAGCGCGTGAGAAGGGAATCCCGGTTATGGAGACAGATGGTGCGCATCTTGATAAGATGAGTGAAACCGGTGCACATCAAGGCGTTAT
>CAZYYT010000004.1:27828-33834 GCA_964651775.1 uncultured Oscillospiraceae bacterium
TTCTTGATAGAATTGCAGACCCAAGAAACCTTGGCTCAATCATAAGAACTGCAAACTGTGCAGGTGTGCATGGTGTTATTTTATCAAAGCACGACTCTGCCTCTGTTACGGCGGTTTGTGCAAAGGCATCTGCAGGCGCAGTTTTTCACACGCCTGTGGCAAGGGTTAATAACCTGGCAAAAACAATTGAAGATTTAAAAAAGAAGAATATTTGGGTAACAGGTGCGGATGCCTTCGGTGAGCAAAACCTGTATCAGGCAGACCTTAAGGGTGCGGTTGCCATAGTAATCGGCTCTGAGGGGGAGGGTATAAGCCGTCTTGTGCTTGAAAAATGTGATTTTAAAGTAAAAATCCCTATGATGGGAAATGTTAATTCACTTAACGCGTCGGTTGCGGCATCGCTTTTCTTATATGAGGCCGTAAGACAAAATTTAAAATAAAGGAGTAATAATTATGCGTGCAGTTGTAACAGTAGTTGGAAAGGACAAAACAGGTATTATTGCGAGAGTTAGCGGGCTTTTTTACGAGAAAAATATAAATATTCTTGATATTTCTCAAAAGCTTATGCAGAATTTGTTTACTATGATTTCGCTTGTTGACCTTGACAAAAGCTCTATTGATTTTGATGGACTTAATAAAGAGCTTGATAAGGTTGGGGAAGAGCTTAATGTTTCTATTACAATTCTTCCTGAAGATATGTTTAAAAACGTGAGTAAGGATTGATAACAATGGATAAAAATACAAAAAATATTGCGCTTAAAAGACTTGGAAGGGTAAAAAAAGCGCTTGAGAAAAATAATATCAATGCCTTTATATCAGAAAACTGCGAAACAGCCTTAAGAATCGCAAAGTCACTTATGGATGAGGGTGCGAAAGTATCGTGTGGGGGCTCAATGACACTTGAAGAATGTGGGATGATGGATATTCTTCGCTCAGGAAAATATGATTTTCTTGACAGGGTCGGTGCAGAGGATGTAACACGTCTTTATCGTGAAACTTTTTCTGCGGATGTATACTTCTCTTCTTCAAACGCGGTAACAGAAAACGGTGAGCTTTTTAATGTTGACGGAAACGGAAACAGAGTTGCCTGCATCTGTTATGGACCAAGTAAAGTTATTTTTATTGTAGGAAGAAACAAAATTGTGCGTGACCTTGAGGAGGCACAAAGACGTGTTAAAGAATTTGCCGCACCTGCAAACTGCGTGAGGCTTTCAAAAAGAACACCCTGTAGTGAAAATGGAAAGTGCATTGGTGAAAAGCTTTGTGAAGGCTGTCAAAGTGGGGATAGGATTTGCTCCACCTATGTTATAAGTGCTTTTCAGAGAAATCGTGGCAGATTAAACGTGATTTTAGTTAATGAAGAGCTTGGATATTAATGGAGGATGCTATGAAAAAGGCGCTTATTACGGGGGCTAGCTCTGGCATTGGTATGGATATGGCAAGGCTTTTGGCTAAAAAAGGTGTTTCACTTATTTTAGTTGCCCGCAGAGAAGATAGGCTTATCAATCTTTCAAAGGAGCTTGATGTCCCTTGCAAGGTTATAAAGGCTGACCTTTCTAATATTGATGAGGTGAAAAAGGTTTGCGAAAGTAACCCCGATATTGACTATCTTATAAATAACGCAGGCTTTGGTGTGTTTGGCGAATTCACGCAGACAGATTTTGAGCGTGAGTATGAGATGATAAATTTAAATATTACTGCGCTTCACTATATGATGAAGTTTTACCTTACACGCTTTAAAGAGAAAGACCGTGGTAAAATTCTTAATGTGGCATCGACGGCGGCGTTTTTTCCGGGGCCTATGTTTTCTTCATACTATGCTTCAAAGGCATATGTGCTTAGGCTTAGCAGGGCAGTTAAGGAAGAGCTTCGCAGGGCAAAATCAAATGTAACCATAAGCGTTTTATGTCCAGGCCCGGTAAGAACGGAATTTAACTCTGTTGCAGGTGTAAAATTTGGCGTCGGCTCAATATCTTCTAAAACTGCGGCAGAAATAGGGATAAATGCTATGCTTAGGGGCAGAATCTGTGCAGTGCCGTCATTTCCTATTAAGATGACACAGCTGTTTTCAAAAATAATCCCGGAAGAAATTACCGCAAGGATTGTATACAAGCTTCAAAAGGCAAAAAAACTGTAAAAAGAAAGGATGATGCTGTTATGAAAAAAACAGTAGCCATTATAACTGCGCTGATGTTACTTTTACCAATTGCAGCATCGGCAAACGAAATATACTCTTACACCACCCAAAAAACGATGACAAATGGTGTAACAATAAAAAATATCCAAAGATTTTATTCAGACTACTCACTTAACATTAATCTTGTTGAGGCAGACCTGAAAAATGAATTCCTAAGCTTAGAGCTTTTGAAAGACCCAAAAGGCGTAGATAAGCTTTCAACAACACTTAACCTTGCAAAGGGAAAAGAAGGGGTTGTTGCTGCAACAAATTGTGACTTTTTTGCCAGCTATAAGGGTGACCAAAACTTTAGCCTTGGTATAGAGATTAAAGATGGCACCATACTTCAATCGCACATAAACAGCGATATGGCGGCAGGCTTTGTGAAGGATAACGCACTATCGCTTTCATATATAACGATGGATGCAAGCGTAAAGGCACAAAATGGAAGTGTGCTTAAAATAACACATATAAACAAGCCCACTGATTACTATGGTGCACTTTTAATGTATACAAGCGCTTTTAATGGTGCGGTATCACCATTTCTTCCCGTTGGGGTAACGGCTGTTACAATAACAGATGGCGTTGTTACGGGTAAGGGTGTGAGTATGGGCGGTACTATTCCGATCCCACAAAACGGATATATTCTTGTGATTGACGATAATATGACACCCATGCTTGATATAAATGTAAATGTTGGTGACGCTGTAGAATTAAATGTCAGCGCTAACCCATCTATAAAAGATGTAACCACTGCTTTCGGTGGTGGAACACTTCTTCTTAAAGACGGGCAAAAGACAAAAATTACACATAATGTAACGGGAAATAATCCAAGAACTGCAATCGGCACAAATGCAGATGGAACTGTTATTTATATGCTTACGGTTGACGGAAGGCAAACCATAAGCCGTGGGGTAAGCCTTGAGGTGCTTGCTGATTTATGCCTTGAGTTTGGCATGGTAAATGCCATAAATCTTGATGGTGGCGGCTCTACAGCACTTGTTGGAAAGACTACGGATGAACCTGATTTGCACGTTTTAAATTCACCCAGTGAAAATCGAAAAGTTATAAATGGTGTTTCGGTTGTATCCAGTGCAAAGCCGGGAAAGGCACAAAGCTTTGAAGTAAAGGTTTTTAATAACTGTGTGCTTGTAGGCGACAGCATAGAAATCTACGTTAATGCACTTGACGAAAATAAAAATGCTGCGGCAAGTATTTTGGGTAGCCTAACATGGGTAGTTTCAAAAGGTAGCGGAAAGGTAGAAAACAATGTTTTTTATCCTGAAGCCCCAGGCGAAGCAGTGATTGAGCTTTACTATGATAATATATTGCAGTCAACCCAGACATTTAATGTTTTAGGAGTAGAAGATGTTTCGGGCATTGATGTACAGCCTGCATATTCGGTAAAAAAGGCAGCGACGCTTGATTCAAAAAGCATAGCAAAGGTATTTGACAAGGATGGAAACCACGCCAGTATTAATAATATTAGCCTCTTAAATCCCGATTATGACAGAAGCTTCTTGAAGGTGGATAACTCAAAGATAGAGGTGCTTAAAGAGGGTGCAGGCACGATTACACTTTCATTAGGCAGTGTGGTGCGCTACATCAAGCTTTTGTCCGATGGCTACAAGCTAGATACAAACGACCCCATTACACTTGATTCACTTTTAAATAATGCAGATGGTAAAAATAAATTTAACATAATAGCAAATGCACCCCATCAAACATTTTTTAATAGGCTTGTATATGCGCGTGCCATGGATACCTTCCGCACGGCAGATGCGGTCGCAGTGCTGGGAAAAACCATATCTATGCTTACGCCACAGGGAACTACACCCATTACGGGCGGAAGCTTCAATGAGCATAAAATTAAAAATGGCCACGTTATTACCCTTGGATTGTCCACAGCAAGCTCATTTAGAACAAACGGACAATGGGGTAAACTTAGTGAATCCCTAAAAAAAGCATCGGAAAATAACATTTTCATATTGATGAATGAAAACTTTTATCTAAAGGACGCGCTTGAAAATAAAGTTTTCCACGACATGCTTTCAGATGTGGCAAAAAACAAAAATGTATTTGTTATTTATAATGGCACCGAAAACAGTGTAAGGCTGTATAAAGGCGTAAGATATATCTCTGTTGCCGACGCAAACGATTACTCAAATACAAAAGCATCTATACAGAGAACGAAGTATTTATCGTTTAATCTGGAACAAACGGATGCAACATATTGTTTCAAAAATATTTATTAAGGGAGTTTTTTAACTCCCTTTTATTTTTTTTAAAAAATATATTGACAAAGAAAAAAAAGAATGCTATATTAAAGTCAAAGAAAGTCAAAGTCAAAGTCGAGAAAGGGGATAATCTGTATGAATATGTCTGATCACATAGAAAAACTTTTGATTGGCATGCTTCGTGAAGCAGGTGGCAATCTTGAAATACAGCGTAATATACTTGCAGGGGAACTAAACTGTGTACCTAGCCAAATAAACTATGTTATACAAACACGCTTCACTCCCGAGAGGGGATATAATGTTGAAAGCCGTCGCGGAGGTGGCGGTGGTGTAAAAATAAAGTGGGTTGTTCCCACAGACACGCACTATCCAATGCACATTGTAAATGCAATCGGCGCATCAATTTCTGAAAGAACTGCACAGGTTTTTATAGGAAATTTGCTTGATTATGAATGTATTACTAAGCGTGAGGCAATGATTATGCTTGGGGCACTAAATAACAAGTCACTTCCGTTTCCTTCGGAAATTCGTGATAAAATTCGTGCAATAATGTTTAAAAATATTTTAACTAATTTGTTTGGAGGATAATCTTATGCTATGTGAAAGATGTGGTAAAAAACCATCCACCGTTATGTACACACAAATAATAAATGGGCAGAAGGAGTCGATACACATCTGCTCTGACTGTGCTGCGAAGGAGTCGATTTTTGAAAATTTCGGTTCGCTTTTAAGTTTTGCAAGACCATTACAAAATACAATGATTGCTTGCCCTAATTGTAAAACTACGCTTGCCGAATTTACGCGCGCGGGTCGTACGGGTTGTGGTGAATGCTATAAGACCTTCCGCACACAAGCAGAGGAAATTTTAAAGAAAATCCATGGCACATCAAAGCATGTTTGTGATGAAAAGCCACAAATTAAAGAAGAGACGGAAAAAAGTGAAGTGCAAATTCTAAGGGAAAAGCTAAATCAAGCTATAGAAAAAGAGCAGTTTGAAGCGGCGGCAATCCTTCGCGATAAAATCCGTGCACTTGAAAAGGAGGGGAAAGGATGAGCAAAGGCAAAAACACAATCGGAAACGAAAATGATATTGCTGTCAGCACCAGGGTGCGCCTTGCAAGAAACATGCGCACAATCCCCTATCCTAAAAAAATGACCCGCACCCAGGCAACAGAAATGATTGAGCGTGTGTATGGTGCAATAAAAATGTCTGCCCTGGGGAAAAAGTCAAAGCTTTTTGAAATGGAAAAGATTACTGATTTAGAAAAGCAGGTACTTATTGAAAAGCACCTTATAAGCCCACAGCTTGCAAATTCAAAGGTGCCTTCAGCCGTGATTATAAGTGATGATGAACGCATTTCAATTATGATAAATGAAGAGGATCATATAAGGCTTCAGGTAATATATCCCGGGCTTGACGCAGAGGGTGCGTACAAATGCGCGAAAGAGGTTGAAAAGCTCCTTGGTGAAAGCATAGAATTTGACTATGACGAAAAGCTCGGCTATCTCACGAACTGCCCCACAAATCTCGGCACGGGACTTCGTCTGTCGGTAATGATGCATCTGCCCGCACTCACTATGACAAAGCAGATG
>CAZYYT010000005.1:0-32163 GCA_964651775.1 uncultured Oscillospiraceae bacterium
TAATTTTTTTCGTAGGCTCTACTTAGTTACCCCAACATTTATTATAGAGCCAAAAGATATAAAAAGCACTTGGACAGGATTTTTGATAATAATAAAGCAAAAAGAGAAGTGGATATCCACTTCTCTTTTTGTTGTTACATCAGCGAATACATCGCCAAGCTCATCAACCTTACCCTCTGGGATGCCTGCAGCTTCAAGCTCATTAATAACTGCTTCTTTACCGCTTAGCGTGATTACGTCAAATAAAGGCTTGTTTTTATGCATTATTAACAATAAAATTGGCACAGGTAAGTCCATCCAATCTCTATTTTAACGGTTTTTAAATGGCATACTAAAAAGTATTTCACCTGTAATATCTTTGGCTTCAAAATATGTACCAAACTCGTCAGATTTCATGATTTTCTGTCCAAATTCTGTTTCCCCATTGAAAGAGTCATCCTTCGTTGACGGGTTAAGGTCCGCCTCTACAGAGTCAGCGCAATAGCTTTCTGCAAAGAATCTTACAGTGGCATTTTTAAGTCCTCTCATGCGAAGCCTTCTTCTGTATTTTCGGCTAACGGGAATCTCCTCACAAATTGATACCACGCCACTTTCCTGTTCTACAAAAGCCCTGCACTCATTATGCACTGCCCTTGGGAAGCGATACGTAGAATATCCATCAACAAGCTCCGTTTCATAGCCTGTGAAAACCGGTGCACCAAGTGGGAACTTAAGGTATGAATCAACCGTTGTATTAAGTAAGCATACTGAAAACATCATTGCATTGTCACTTTTGTTAATCATAACAATGGGTGTTCTCACATTCGGGTCAGGCATTGAAAACTTGATTTCATAGCCAAAGTTTTCAAGAAGTTGTCTAAAGAGCGTTTCCCCACTGATGTACTTTGTAAAGTCGTCGTTTTCAATATGACCGTCACTAAGTTTTCCACCAATTATTGCCCTAAACCAAACTGCATTTTTATTTTTACAAGCAAGTGTGTAGCCACCGTCTACGTCCATAATACTATTTTTTGAGACACTATCAAGCTTGCCGTCACAAATAAGCTCACGCACATTTATTGTGTTGGGCGTTGATTTATCTCTGTAAACCTGTTTAATAAGGTTTGTGGCCTTTATTTCGCCACTTACGCCCTCTTTAAGTGTAATGCCGAAGAATTTTCTAAACTCTTCACTTGCGTGTGTTACGCTACCATAAAACAGTACCTTTCCCCCATTTTCAGCATATCTAATAATTTCTTTATCAAACTGAGTGTCCTTTAATGGGACAGGTGTTACAAGTACAGTCTTTTTAAAGTGCTTATCACCAAGTTTTATAAAGTTGTCGCAAGATACTACGGAGCTAAGCGGGAATCCACTGTTTATTGCACTGCAGATAAACCAGTCGCCCGCAAGCATTTTTCGAAGCGCCTCCTCCTTTTTGGTGGAGGTATATTCCCTGAAGGGGTATACCCACGTAAGGGGTGACAAGTCATCCGAGGCGTCCTTCTCCGCTTTAAGAATGTGCGGAAGTGGTTCATTTACACAGCTATCAGGAAGGTCACCAAAGCTATTATCAATACTAAGTATGTTTAACTTAGTTGCACTTTTTACCTCTCCCTTATCATTAACGCGTGAAAGCGCCATAGGTAGGTATATATCATGTGGCTGTCCTTCATATCTATCGTACCAAGGGGTGTTTGCCCACCAAGGGTCATGAATATAATAGCGGAATAAGAAGTCCTCACCAGGCACCTCGCAAATTCTTGTAAGGTGTCCCATAAGTTCAAGACCGTAGTCTTTATCAAGTGCCGCCCACGGGGAGTTTGGTGGGGGCATAACGCCCTTAACATTCTTATATATATCATAAAGCCCAACTGCGTCAGAGGCATAGTCAATACCAACAGAATAGTTTGTGCCCCTTGTTTCTATGGGGTAATCGGGGCAACCCTTTCTGTAGTTTTCCCAAAAGCCGAAAACATCATTTCTGCAGCTTTCAAAGTTTTCTACGTGAAAGTTCTTTCCGTCAAAAATCGCACCTTCCGATGTCCATGGAAATGCAGAAAATCCAACGCCGTTAGAAAGCCAAAGATAATCAAAGCCCAAGGAATCAAAGAACGCCTGTGTCTGCTTACCTAAAAACTCACCGAATGGCGTTTTATCAGGAATTCCGTTTGGATATGCGGCATATTTTCTTGTGTCACCATCAAGAACCCCGTAAGAATTTAAGAATCCCTTTCCAATCAATACTTGTCCTGTACTAATCTCAGTATGTCTGTTATACTTAAAATCTGAAATGGCAAATTCCGGACCTATATCAAAGGTTTCCCCCACTCTAATGGTGGAATCAGGAAACATCTCCTTCCCTAGCATTTTAAATTCTGTAATAATATTTTTGAGGATACAATAGGTCATTTTAGGCGGGTTTTTTATATATTCAAATCTTTTTTGATGAAGACTAGTGCGAAGGTCATCTTCTTTCTCAAAGTCGGGGCATGATGCACCGCCGACAAATCTGCACCACTCAAATTCCTCATCAAGATTGCCACTATAGTCGAGAAGCTCGCTTCCATCAGCTGTCCAAAGCATAATAGAAATCTCTTCCCTATTTTTTATAAGCGGTCTCCACTGCTCAAAAACATTTTTAACAACTTCTCTTATGTATTCTCGATCAGTTTTTTTAAATGGCTTTATGCTCATTTCAAGCGTTATTCCCTTAAACATAATTATCCCCTCACAATAACAGTTTCAATGCCAAGTGCCTTTCCTATTTTTTCAATTGTTTCTGCATGATGGCCTATGCCAAGTGCATAGTGATGTGTTGGGCCTTCCATAACCCATTTTTTAATAAATTCTTTAGTCGTAGGCTCAAAAAATCCTCTTGTATTTGTGTTTCCTGTTGGTGGAATCATGCCTTTCTTTGACTGACCTTCACCAATTACAAACTTAAATTTTCCTTCAGCTGTTTGGGTTATGCCAAGCATTGTGATTGGGCCTTCCTTGATTTTAAATTCTACGGAAGCTCCGTGCCCCGGTTTTCCGTGATACTTTTTAAGGCTACGAAGCGCAGGCTTACCCTCTGCAATTGCAATATGGTGCGGTCCATCGTGACCAACCAAGATAAAGTCCTCACTAAAGTCAAAGGGGTGGAACTCTGCAAAGCTTCCGCCTATACCAAGCCTATCCATAATAAGCATCGCAATACATGTCTTTATGTCATACTCACCGCACATTGGTATTCCCTGTGCATTTAAAATTGAGTTGCCTACAATAAAAGTTGAGGAAACCTTTTGATGAAGGCTTTCTGCCTGCCCTTCATAGTAGTATGCAAGTCCGCTTAGACTAAACTTTTCAACAAGCTTATCAAGTGCAACTGCACTTTTCGCCGCCTGATACTTATCCTCATCAGTAAGCTTTGATGTAACAGGGTCAGACTTCGGTTCCGGCATATCAAATTCTTCATCAATCACGCTGATTTTTGCCTCTATTTCTTCCTCTGTGACTGTAGCGTATAGGTCAAGCACATTGTCAACCTCAAGAAGTGGCACGTGAAGACCAAACGCTGAAGAAATAGCTGTAGGGTCAGCATGCATATCGTACATTGCTTCCATAGTGTGTCCCATAAGGCCCATACGGGCGCCCTTAAGACCATTTAGCACCTTAGCAATATTACACCACTCACTAACCTCTTTTTGTGCAGTTTCATCATCATACAGAGTGCCGATAATAACATCACTAACCTTTTTACCAAGCCTTATTGCAACGCCTGTAAATTCAGGAACAGAGCAAATGTTGTCATTTTCAAGTTGCATAAAGGTTGAAGCCTTTGTGTAGTCCATAGCCTTGCGCGGCTGAAGTGCAACAAGCACAACGGGTGCTTTAGCTTCACGCATAATGGGTGCAAAAACGCTTGATGTAGCATATGTTACCATATTGCAGAGGATTACATCAACATCATCCGCGGCAATTTTTCTGGAAACCTCATACGCTTTTTCAGAGCTATCAACCATGCCGTAGTCAATAACCTCTACTCCATTTTCTCGAACCATTTGTGAAAAATCTCTATGATACCCTATGATGTTTTCATAAAGGCCGTCAAACTGTGCCCAGTAAGTGCTGTGTGCAACCGCAAAAAGGCCAATTTTTGCATTAGGATGTACTCTTCTTTGTATCAATTCTTATCACTCCATACATGTTATTTATCTTGATTATATGATTTATTCGTGCTATAATCAATACGAATATTAAACATTTTTTTGTAAAAAATAAAGATTTTTAGGTGCGCTATGGATATTAGTTCAATTAATCCCTATGTAAGGTTTGCAAGAAAAAAAGAGCTACTCTTTAACGATTTAGAGTATGCCTCTCATGATCACCGTATTTTTTTGGTGGAAGACGGAAGTGCCAAGTTTACATTAAACGATAGAGACTACACACTCGCAAAGGGCGATGTTATTTATTGGCACGCAGGCACAAAGTACAAGGTAAAGCTTTTTGAAGATGCAATTATATCAGGATGTAACTTTGATTTTATAGTCAAAAGCGGGGACTTATCCCCAATTCCTCCTATTAGATTTTGTGATTTTGACGGATGTCTTGTGGAGAACTTTAAATTTTCTGACACAAAATTTTTTGATGACGTTTTTATTATATATAGTGCATTTATTCTTGTAGATAGATTTCATGAAATCTATAAAGAATTTGGAGAAAGGCAGGTTTTTTACGAAAATAGGTGTTCTGCCCTTTTAAAGGACATTCTTACAACAGCTGCAAGAATGGATAGCGTTAACCACACATCAAAATCAAACACGCTTGCTATTGAGATTTTGTCTTACGTAAAAAACCATTATAGTGAGAAAATTACGAACAAAACCATTGCTGAAAAATTTCACTATCATCCGAATTATATAAGTGAGCTTGTGAAAAACCAAACAGGTATGCCACTGCATAAATATGTGCTTACACACAGGGTTTATACCGGACTACATCTATTGCAATCTACAAAAGCACCTATTCGTGATATCGCAGAAATGGTTGGGTTTAGCGATGTACATCATTTCTCAAATGCATTTAAGGAGATTATCGGCTCCAGCCCCGGTGAATTCAGAATAAAAAACTGAGCTGTAAAATTACAACTCAGTTTTTTTTAAACTATCTTTATATTGACCTACCGTCACACCCTCGTACTTCGTGAAGGTGCGGATAAATGTACGCTCACTTCCAAAGCCTACCTGTTCATATAGCTTTGATATAGGTAGTTTACTATCCTTCTGAAGAATCTTCCTTGCCCTATCAACACGATATCTGTTTATATAGTCTGAAAGGTTTTTCCCGGTAATTTCTTTAAAAACATGTGATGCATAGTATGGCGTTACCCCGACGTGTGTGCCAATATATGTAAGGCTTAGCGCATCATCGGAATAATTTTGCTCAATACACTTTTTCATACGACTTACCATTTTAAGGCTTGTCGTAAGGTTATCATCCTCCTGCGCATTATTTTCTTTAGAATATTCACATACATATTTTATTAGCGAAAGAAACTCTTCTTTGCATTTTTCATATGATTCAAACTCAAGAATTTTACTTATATAAATACTTTCCTCTTTATTTTGACGATTTGTGGGAAGACGTGAAATAATCATATTTATCATCTTTACGGAGAAAAGCTTAAACTCTGTATCTGCATCTGTAGTTTCGGATATAAACGAATCTGCTGCAAGTTTAAAAAGGTCACTCGCTGTTAATATCATTCCCTTTGAAATAGCATCTTTTATGCGTTCATTGCCTTCCTCATCATAATCAGCCCCATTTATATTTGAAAGCTCACTATAAAAAGCAATTTCTTTGTTGCGTAGAAACTTTAGCTTTTTTTTAAGAAGAAGCACCTCATCATACGCTTCCGGTAGTGATGAAACATCTTTTACTGTGCTTATGCTTAGTGCCATCGATATACTAAACTGAGTTTCGATAAATTTTTTACCATATTCGACAGTTTGAAAAATATCACTTTCACCAAAAGCTTCGTTATCATCAAGATTTACAACACAAACAACCTTTCCATCTTTAGAAAAAACATATGCTTTACCATACTTTCCGAGAAGTTCCTCAAACACATTTTTAATGATAAAAACTGCTTCATCTTTCTTCTCTGCGTCATTAATACTTTCCCCTTCAAAGAAGGATTCTAGGTTATAAATGTCTGCAAGAATCACAAAAAATCTTGTTGACAAAAATGAAATACCCGCTTTTTTTGCATCATCCTCGGGCAGATTGTCGTACCTTGTTGATATTAAAGAGTCAATAAACTTATCACGCATGCTTTCATTATATTGGCGCTTATACTTGTTGTCAGGTGCGGAGTTTAAAATCCCACTTATATTTTTAGAAGACAAACGATGATTTCTATAATATAGAACAAGTGAAATAACAGCAGTTGCAATATAGATTGCTATCGATAACACTATACTAATTTTATTTTTTGAAAGTACAGTTAATATTGTACATATTGTTGGAACAGTAAAAACTGTCACAAATATTTTAACAATCTCAAGTTTAAGCTTTTTTTTACTATTCATTGCCTTTACTCCTTTATGATACGTCGCATTCTATTATACAAGGTATAGCAAATTATGTCAATGAGTATATTAAGTTTATTTATACGAGTTTTATATAGGATTGTACTTATTACAATTTCACTCAGTATAGCTTACAGCCACCTTTAGCTGAGGGGAGTTGGACCCTAATTGATTTAAGCACTACATCCCCTATAGAAAAGTCCTTGCGACAGTATAAACTTCTTAGTTTTCTTTATCTCAGGAGAAATTTTTTCCGTTTCAGCTGCTTGCACATAACTTTACGTAATTTTGGTGTGGGGGACTTGGCTGAGGCTGATTCCTTACAATAACTTCAAGATTAAAAAATCAAAAACATACTTTAATAGGCAGTTAGAGCCCGACTCTCCTTGTCTTTACAAAATGGATATACTTAAGCAATAACCAATTACCCGGATAGTGGGTGGTTTTTACTTCAGTCATTTTGCTATGGTAGTAGATATATAGTAGCAGTCTTATATATATTTAATAATCTTATACAAAAAAACAAGGTGAGCAAGCTCACCTTGTTTTAATTTTAAGTATTAGTCATACAATTCTGCAGGAATAATCTTGACTGACCTGATGTAAATCGGTAACTTTTGACTTAATTCATGGAAACCAAAGTCTGCACCAGAGAAGTTGTTAGAATTCTTAAATTGTGCATTAGAAATGCGTACAATGGCCGTTTTCCAAGTACGGGTGTTTGTCATTGCTTCTGTTGTTACCATAGCAGATTTTCTTGCCCAGGTAACGTTATCTTCTTGACCCGCAGGAATAACCTGGTTATGAACCATCTCAATCTTACCTTCAGTATCAAGATATTCTATCTCGAGAACATACTTTCTGATATCGGATCCCATAACTGCCTTATCCGTAGCACAGATAATCCACTTATTAGGTGTTGTACCTGCCCATGTTGTTTCACCGTTAGCATCTGTAACCTTTTCAAGCATAGCGTAACGGTCAGTATTGGGAGTGCCTGATGCCCACTGATAGTCTGCCATACCATTTAAGAAAGGTGTCTTCCCGCTACCCTTAGCGTTGAAGTCAATGTAGTACATACTCATTTTCTTGCCCTTGCCCTCAGGACTTTCGCCACCGATAAGGTCATTTGTATCAACAGGTACTACCTTATATGTATGCTCTTCATCAAAGTCTACTGCTGCGTCTGTGTAAGAAACCTTGTTGTTGCCATCTACAATGTAGTCGCCAAAGCTAGCATAAAGCTCGCCATCACGATAAATTAAATAGTATTCGATTGCATTGTTATCGTCTTCTGCATGTGTCCATGAAAGGCCGGGGCCCTTCGCTTTGTCAACAATTGCAAAGTCTGTAACAACCGAAGGTGCATTATTTACTCTTGAGATATCACTGTCATCCCATAGGAAGTAGCTAACCTCATCCCCTGCTGCCTTATTTAGATCTGCAACGTTAAATGTTACTGTAGAATATTTGTTTGCGCTTGTAATAACCTTTGTATCAACCTTACGGTCACGGATTGTGCCTGGTGTAGGGTCAATTGAAACTGCAATGAATGAAAGATTACCTTCTTTTACAGGGAATCTTACGTTTACAGTAGCACTAAGCTTACCTGCTGCTTCTGTTGCAACAACATTACCAACTTCTGAACCCATATTTGAAAGGGCTGCAACTGTTATTGTGAATTCCTTTGTAACAGTGAAATCACCAAGTGTTAATTCAGCAGTAAGAACAACGGGTATATCAAACTCACCACGAGTTACTGTTGCATTGCTGCCTGATACTGAAATTGCTGCTACATTATCAGTTGCCCAAGAAATTGTAGAAGCATTTGCCACACCTTCAAGAGGAAGAATAAAGTCTTCCTTAACTCTTGAGGTTGAGGGGATGTCAAGCTTGATTAAGTTGCTATCCTCAACTACCTTCTTATGGTCAATATGCTCATCAACAACAACGTTGTATCTTATTGCATGGACAAGACCATTAAAGTTTGCCTTTACGGTAAGAACAACATTAACCCTTCCTTCACCGCATGTAACGATTGTCCCGTTACCTTCAGCATTTACTGCAATTGATCCAGGCGTATCACTATCCCAAGTGATTGATGAACCATTAACGGTTCCTTCAGTGGGAAGTGCAAAGCCTTCACTTACAAGATTTCCTTCGGGAAGTTCAAGCACGATTGCTTCAGCATCAGCTTTAGCCATGAGGTAATCGGGGTCATCCTGAAGCTCCATTTCGATATTATCGAAGGATGCCATCATTGCATATGAAATAGGATGATGCTTGATAGAGAAGTTTCTACCAAGTGCGTTACCTATTACATCAGCCTGATTGATAATTGCATACTTAGTTGTAGGTGCTTCAAGAAGCTCTGTATCCTCACTCTTGATTGAAACTGTGTAGGTCTTTTCCTTACAGTTAAGCTCAAGTGTGTAACGAAGTGTCTGGTCTAGGATGCTGCCTGCATAGATAAGATTCTTTTTCCTAACTCCAGCTTCTTCAGTAAGTGCGTAAATTTTCTGAGCTGTGCCTTCACTGTCAATCTGAAGTGTAGCAACATCTTTTTTATTTTCGTTTGCGATACCAACTGTCATTGAGTTAGCACCTGTGTTGTATGAAATTTCACTTGTAAGAAGCTCACTAGCAGGAAGCATCATATCAAATGAAAGCCTTGTGTTACCAAAATCTGCTTCACCAGCTACAGGAAGAATAACTGCCTTGTTGTTTTCCGAGTAATCAGCAATTGTACCGCCTGTTTTTTTAATAGATATTCTGCTTACAGCTGTAATGCCTTTCCAAACGCCTTGTCTGTGAGTGGGGGCCTGCATTCTAAAGCTGAGTCTTTCAGCACCGATTGCAGCCTTCTTTGTAAAGTCAGCACCTGTAATGCTAAACTTCCAAGTGTACCACTTTCCAGCAATGTTATTCTTATCAATTGTAGCCTTGTCAAGCTTTACTGTAGTAAGGCTGCTCTTTTGGTTTATGTATTCAAAGGTAATATACTGATTTGCTTCGTCATTTTCCTTAAGGAAAACTTCAACTTCTACATCGAATGTGTTATCTGTTTCCTTATAGTAATCTTGAGCAATATCAAAACGATAATAGTTTGTACGATAACCTCCAAGGTTTGGGTAAATGTAAGTCAACATAACAAGTGACTTTTTACCCTCAATCTCATCAAGAAGATAACTAGAGTCACCCGAGCCTGTATGTGTAAAGGTTCTTGTTACATTATCGTTAGGGTCTGTATGCACAATAGGTTCTTGTGCTAGAGCAACTTTATTGCCATTTTTACAGGTAATGCCACCACTGTTAGCCGCATCATTGAGAGAAGCAAGGTTATTACCTTCCCAATAGATAACGTTGTTTGACTTTACTTCAAGTGCTTCACCTTTAATTGCAGCACTCATACCTGATTTTATTTCGGGAGTATTTTCCTCTGGGAGGGCGCCGTGTTTAGCGCCCGTATAATCCTGGGTGAAAATACTTCTCCATTCTATTACACCTTCAGCACCAACTGTTAATCCCATACAAAGTATAAGAACGAGTGCTACTAAAAGTGTTTCGGATAAGAAACTTTTAAATATTTTCATAATCTTCCACCTTATATCTTAGAATTGTTTTTAGGATTAATAGTATATGAGGATGACATCAAACACTCTGGAATCTCTCCACTGTACCAGAGCCATCATTGTGTTATCGTCAATCTGAAGGTCACCAAACTTGTCAGGTGTAGATGACGGATAAACGTCTGTTATACATCCTACCTTAATTTCATCGTTCTTAACATCATAAATTGTTACTGGGATTTCTGCACCCAAGTTCATAACACAAGAAATTACCTTACCTCCTGTGCTCTCAAATGCAGGTGTTGCAAGCATTGAAATAGCCTGGTTGCTTAGTGCGTAAATGTATGAGAATATCTGTCCATTTGCAGGATAGCTACCTGTTGACCAGATGTCCGGTTTACTTGCAAGGCTAATATCCTTTTTAACGCTAACAATCTTTTGCTTATAGAGCGCAATTCTTATAACGTCACCACGCTTAAGATCGCTAGGAATAATGCCATCTTGGTATTCTACATATTCCATATATGTACTACCATACCAACAACCGATTACCTTGCTATATTCATCATCAATCTTTTTTTCGAACACCTTATCTACAAGAATCTGACTGAAAAGCCAGCTGCTCTTTGCAGATGTTTCAAAATACATTGCAGATGGAAGTTGGTTAGCCTTAATATCATAAATCTTTGCTTTACCACTTCTGCCTTGAGCATCGACTCCTGACATTGTTTCATAAGGCATATCAATGCCAAGGTCAGCAAGGTCAGTATACTTTACAAATGTAGTAACTGAAGGGTCCATAATATATCTGTTGTTTAAACGATATACGCCACCATTTGAATTTATACCGCCGGATACATAAGCATCATATGAAAAAACTGCTTCGTCATACTGATAGGGATGGTCTCTGTTATCCTTTGCAAATTCAATTTCGATAAGTTCACCATTGTCGTTAAATGTTGTACGAACAATCTGATTTACCCAATTACCCTGTTCATCATAAAGGCCGGGGTAGTTCATAACATCTTGCCCTGTTTTGTTTTTTTCACCGTTAAGCTTAATTTTCTTTGCTGATTTAGCTATAGAAATACTACCATTTCTGAGAAGGAACTGGAAGTTTACTGTGCCTGCAGGGTCATAAGCCTCTTCACTCGGCTCTGCCTTGAGAATAAGAGAGTAATCAAGGACATTATCTACAACGTCTTTAAGTTCAGCAATCTTACCTGCTTTATCAAGATAATAAAGATACTTTTTACCAATTTTTGGCTCAATCTTAGTATATTTGGCGTCACGATTGATATAGCTATCTGCTAACTTAAGGCTTACATCCTTAAAATTATAAACTGTTTTGTCATTTTCTTCTGAGATGCCCTCAAGTGTATCCTGAATGAAGGGGTAATTTACATAAAGAATAAGATTCTTTTTATATCTATCTTCAACCACTGATACAACAACATCAGTACCAACGTTGTCAGAGTTAACCTCTTTACCGCCCTTATAAAGTTTTACATTCTCGTACTGGTCAAGATATACACTGTTACCATATTTATCTGTAAGATAACCAAGCGGAACAACTGTGCCTGTTACAAAGATATTCTTGTATTCTTCAACAACCACAAGGTCATAAATACCATCGTTGTTGTTGTCAAGAAGTCTTATTTTACCCATACTAGGCTTAAGCTGAGAAATAGAGGCATCATTGTAAAGTGCATTGTTGTAAATAATGTTAGCATAAGCTGACACATTTTCAACTATGTTACGTCCATTCTTTGTGTGAACGATTTTTGTCATTGAGTATCTGCTATCATCGGTAGCAAGCTCATCGCTTGTAAGCTCAAGCATATTGTTAAGGTTCGCAATGCCTACCCAAACGAGACACTTTGTATTGTTTTCTTCCTTATAGAAGAAGTTTACATTACAGCCGATAAGCTGTGTAAGGTCATGGTCATTAAGGCGATAGTTTTTACCATTAATTATTGCAACAAGGTCATCAACCTTAGTTGAAAGGAGTGATACAATACCGTTTGACTGCATAAGACCTTCACTGTAGTAAATATTATTGCCCTTAGAAAGAAGTTCATTTCCATCCGGTGCCTCGTAGGAAACCTTATCTGACTTCTCGAAAGACGACGGCTCAAGCACCTTTGTACGACCTGCGTTATAAAGAAGCTTAACGCCTTTGTCAGCTGTAAGAGGTGCTGTCATAGAGTCAATCTTGATATTCTTAGCAAGGTCAATATACTGAGCCATTGCCATATATCCGTTGAGGTTAGCACCATACTTAACCTTAACGAATTCCTTATATCCGCAAACATCAAGGATAATCTTTGCTGCCTGCTGATATGTAATGGGGTCGTTAGGTGAAAATGTGTTTTCTGATGTGCCATTGATAATGCCTGAATTATAAAAATAGCAGATAGCATTCTTTGCTTCCATATCCATGCTTACATCAATAAAAGGAATTTCATCGATAGAGTACTCAATCATGCTATAGCCTGCAATTTTAGCAAGGCTGCTGATGAACTGAGCACGTGTGATGAGGCTGTCTTCTTCAAGTTTAGCCACATCATCTGCAAGGAATCCCATTGTACGAAGTGCATCAAATTCAACTGATGCAAGTGGCTTTGGCTCTACAGGAGCCTGAGTTGTTGTAGTTGTTTCCTCTGCCATTACAACAAGTCCCGAAAGGACCATAGATAACGACAAAAGCAACGCTAATAATTTTTTATAAAATTTCATATTATTCTTCGCTCCTTCTCTCATCATCCTATTAAGTCTCTAAGAAGACTTATAACCTTAGCCGCCTGCGCACGGGTAAGTGGGCTCTTCGGTTCGAAGTTTCCGCCCTCAAACCCATTGATTACTTTGTTCACAACAAGTGTCTGAACGCTTGCCTTTGCGTACTCACTAATGTTTTCATCGTCATTAAACTCTGTCTTAATGTTTTGTGCGCTTGTAGAATCGGATTGTTTGAACTTATCAATTACTCTTGAAACAATAACACAAACATCTTCACGGGTAATTCTTGAGCCTGCGCCAAAGCTTTCTTGTGAAGTACCGCTTACAAGCTCAGACTTCTTTGCAGATGCAATGAATTTGTATGCCCAATAATCCTTACTGATATCCTTGAAATCGCAGTCAGCATCTTTATCGTAAAGACCTGTTGCAGAAACAATCATTTTAACAAATTCTTCTCTTGTAACATTGTTGCTAGGCTTAAATGTACCATCTGCGTAACCTGCAATGATAGATGACTTCTGAAGGTCATTAACAAACTTATATGCCCAGTGAGAAGCACCTAAATCCTTAAATGTACCCTGTACGGTTGTTGTAGGAGCCGGAGCTACACTGCCACCTGTTGCACCACCAATGCCGATTGCACCGTTTGATGCACCGGGGCCCTGTGTTACAGGTCCTGATGAGCCACCTTCAGAATCTGAGTTTACTACGCTTTTAACGCCGTTTATGAATGCGTTCTTAACTGAAACAATGTCAGAGAAGTTCTTGCTATAAATCTGACGAATAACCTTCTGCTGTTCAGAATCACTGTAGGAAATATACTTGTTATATGAATCTACCGGAATTCCGAATACTGTGTAATATTTAGAAATTGCCGCTGAAAGCTTTTGACCTTCTGTAGCATTTACCATTTCAATAGCCTTTAATTCGTTAACTGCCTTTACAAGCTGTGCACAAGAATTGATGCCTGTGCCACCATATGTGTTCTTGTTTGCAATTACCTTGTTGTAAATACCATCATCAGTCGCTATGTAGTCTGCATCTGTAATATCAATTCCAAGAAGTGTTGCATTATTTTCAACCTTTTCTTGTAAGCCTGCTGCTGTAGCAGTAGTTTCTTTAAGATATACAATAATATCAGACATAACAAAAGTTTCCTTAAATTTCTGGAGACTTGCAAATGCATTGCCATGGTCTGCTTTTCTGATTGCGATAACTGTGTTAGCAAGCTTTTCCAAAAGAACAGGGTCACCTGTTACTTCAAGCTGAAGCTTATCCTTAGCCTCACCAATAATACCTGCCATACCAAGTGCGGTTGTTTCAGCATTAATTCTGGTAAGGAGCGATGAAGCCTGAGAAGGTGTATATATTGTAAATGTTACAGTGTCCTTGCACTGCTCTGCTAAATGACCATTACCCTGAAGTTTAAAACTATAAACTCCACTGTTTAAAGAAAGGTCATTACCTATACCAAACGTAACTGTGGTTTTCTTTCCGGGGGCTGCTGTAACCTCTGCCATACGACAGTAGTCAGCAATTGTCGGGGTTTCAACGTTTGCCGGATACATTACTGCTGTAACCTGTTGTGTGTAAAGTGCGGGAGATGTGAAGCTTATTATAAGCTTCGGCGCTGAAGGATTACTGTAGTCACCTTCCCAAGTGATATTCATTGGACCCGATTCCGCCATAGCGGGGATTCCAACCATCACAACACACAAAAGACAGCATAATAAACTTTTCAAAATCTTTTTCATACTATCTACCTTTCAAATTTAAATACTTGACCTACATTTAGATTTTCTACCATTATCCCTTAACTGCACCAATCATTACACCCTTAACAAAGTATTTCTGTAGCAAGGGGTAAATACAAAGAATCGGAACGGTTGCCACTACGATAACTGCATATTTGATGCTTTCACCAATTTGCTGGGCGTCACTGCCTGAGCTAGTTGAACCACCCATACTGCCTGCCATACTATTTGTATCGTTAGCAATAAGGATTTCCTTAAGTACCATCTGGAGAGGATATTTACTTTTATCCTGAAGATAGATACTTGCAGAGAACCATGAATTCCAATGAGCAACACCGTAGTAAAGAACCATAACTGCCATTATTGCCTTTGAAAGTGGAAGTATAACGTGCCAAAGTATCTGAAGGTGTGTTGCACCGTCTAGATATGCTGCTTCCTCTAAGCTTTCAGGGATTGCCATAAAGTTTGTGCGCATAATAATCATATTATATGTGCTGATTGCACCGGGAATTATAAGTGACCAGATTGAGTCATAAAGACCCAAGTTTTGAATAAGTAAGTAGGTGGGAATAAGACCTCCACTAAAATACATTGTAAATAGCATCATTCCCATAACAGCACCCTTGAACATAACATTCTTTCTGGACAAGAAGTATGCTGTAAGCGATGTCATAATAAGCTGAAGTGTAACACCAACCACCAAAATGAAGATGGTGTTTAAATAACCATTTATTATGTTAGGATTTTTTACAACTGCTATGTATGCATCTGCATTAAATCCAACCGGAGCAAGTAAAAGCCCGGGATTTTTCATAAGTTCACCCGAATCACTAAATGATGCAAACAAAACATAAAGCATCGGGTAAAGACAAATAACAACCAGCAGCAACATTATAAGTACATCAAAGACCAGAAATACATTTCTGGATAAATTATTTTTTCTCATAATATGTCCTCTTTTCTCATTATATTATACTTGTAGTTACCACAAACTTGTTTCAGACACACGTCTGCTGATTGCATTAGCAACACACAAGAGAAAAATGTTTACAAGTGAGTTAAAAAGACCAACTGCTGTTGCGTAACTGAAGTTTGCATTAATAAGACCTTCTCTATAAGTATACGTAGATATAACGTCTGCAGTCTTATAAGTAAGCTCATTATAGAGAAGAATAATTTTCTCATATCCAACGCCAAGAATCTGTCCCATACGCATGATGAGAAGAATAATGATGGTGGGAAGTATACCTGGAAGGGTAATATGCCAAGCCTGTCTAAGGCGGCCACCACCATCTATTTCGCAGGCCTCATAGAGTGCCTGGTCAATACCTGAAAGTGCGGCAAGATATATGATGGAGCCCCATCCAACCTCCTGCCATATGTTCGTACCAACATAAATGCCGGTAAACATTTCCGGTTTAATAAGAATTGATGTTGTATCGCCTGTAAAAGAAGAGATAAGCTGTGTAATAATACCTTCTGAGCCTGTAAAGCTTTTAATAATACCACACATAACAACAAGTGAAATAAAGTGTGGAATGTATGTAATTGTCTGAACTGTCTTAACAAAATATTTGTTTGAAAGCTCGTTCATCAAAAGTGCGAGAAGAATCGGTGCAGGGAAACCAAATACAATTGAAGAAATACTGATTCTTAATGTATTCCCTAAAATTCTCAAAAAATATCTGTTTTCAAAGAATCTAATAAACTGTCCAAAACCAAAGTGGTCTGCCCAAGGACTTCCGGTAATACCAAGTGCCGGAATGTACTTTTTAAATCCAATTATTACTCCGTACATTGGAACATACAGGAATACAATGTAGTAAATAACTGGAAGCAACACTATAAGATACAAAATCTTATTCCTGGCAAAGTCCTTGCGGACTCTGCCAAGAAAAGAGTTGTTTTGCTTATAGAGGC
Source organism: uncultured Oscillospiraceae bacterium (assembly GCA_964651775.1). Lineage (GTDB taxonomy): Bacteria > Bacillota > Clostridia > UMGS1883 > UMGS1883 > UMGS1883. The sequence goes on from CAZYYT010000005.1 coordinate 16,537, forward strand.
TTGGTGTAATATTTGCGTCTGACATTTTATAATGCCCCTTCCTCTATTTTGCTTTAAACGTAGATGTTATCTCTTAAGGAATCTGTTGTAAGCTGCCTGCTGAATTTCATTAGCTTCATCAATACCCATATCCTTGATTTCCTTAACGAACTTATCGAAGTTGTCAAGAGATTCCTTACCGGTAATAAAGTTATTGTACATTTCATTAACATAGGTATTAATTTCACCCATGATAGCTGTGTATCTATCGTTTTCTTCTGTTGTAAGGATAACCTGAGGAATCTTATAGTCTTCCATCTTACATGATGACCACATCTTTACAGCTTCACGCTGCTGATCTGTACCATAGTACTGCTCAAGATACTTTTTATCCTGAACGAAGGGACCATATACACCTGCAAGGCAGTTATGAGCAAGCATCTGGCTCATAGACTTTCCTTCGGGGTTAGCTTTAATTTCTTCAACGTATGTGGGATAACCATCAACCATATTGTAGCTGCTTCCCTCTTTACCGAAGTTGTATGTCATATGACCTTCTTCAGAATAACCATAGTCAAGGAAACGTGCTGCAAGAGCAGGATTCTTACAAGATGTTGTGATAGCTACTGCACCAAGACCATAAGGAAGTTCCTTATTACCAAACTTAGCAGGCTCACCCTTCTTGTGTGTCGGGTAAGGTGTTGCTGAAAGGTCAAATGCTTTACCCTTCATTTCGTTGAGGTATGTACCCATACCGCCACCGCCTGATGAGTATGTGATACCAGCCTTACCATTAAGAAGGTTAGCATTGTTTGTCTTAGAATCTGTTACAGCATAGTTCTTATCCATATAACCCTTATTGTACCACTCATTCATCTTTGCAAGGAAAGCCTTGAAGTTGTCTTCAGTGGGACCATAAACAATTTTACCATCTTTAATATATGCGCCGAAGAATGTATCAAAACCACCTGAGAAGTTAGAGAACTGGCTCATAGCAAAAGGTGTGGGGCAACGTTTCTTGAATGCTTCAAGAACTGCATCCCAATCTTCGATTGTTTCGGGAACTTCAAGACCGTCTTCCTTAAGCCAGTCACTTCTAAGCATAAATCCCATAGAAATAAGAAGCATTTCATCTCCTCTTATGAAGGGGAATGCATAGTAGGAACCAGAGTCTGTCTTAACCATTTTCTGAATGTCTTCATGCTCCTCAAGATATTTATTAAGATTGGGAGCGTAATCTTCAAGGATACCATCAAGAGCGTAAATCTGCTTATTATCAACATAAGCCTGCGGTCCGAGGGCAAGCCAACTTGCCTGAATCATATCAGTCATCTTACCTGAAGCCATCATAAGCTGAAGAGCTTCAGCTGTTGTACCAGCAGCGGGATGCTTCCACTCAATTTCGATACCTGTTTTTTCTGCAAGATCCTTAGCGAAGTTTGTTTCACCAAAATTTGTTACGTCTGTTGCGATTGCACCGGGGAGTTCACACCAATAAGTGAGTTTTTCATCTGTTTTGATGGGATAGCTTACAACGCCCTTAGGCATGTCGCTTTCAAAAGCTGCCTCTTTTGCAGCCTTTTTGCCACAACCGGATGCTACTGAGAGCAATGTTGTAACAGCAAGAACTAAGCACAAAACTTTCTTCTTGTTCATTTTGTTTCCATCCTTTCAACTTTCATATTAGATATATAGAGAGGTTTGGTTCCGCTTCTAATAAAGAAGTCGGTCTCAAACTTGCCTATATTTTCACAGTTAGCACTGCTTATCTCTATGACAGCTTGTTGCCACCTGCCCGTTCCTTTACGTTTGACGTTTGTCTTCGCATTAAATCTGAATCTTGCATCATTTTGGTGTGTAACGCCTTTTGTATAGGTGAGAACAAGGGGATCCTTGCTATCATCAAGATAATCAAATGTAATTCTGATAGCGTCATCAACTGTGTCCACTATCTCCGGATTTATTTCATAGTAGATTGCTCTACCTTTAGTCATCTGACAGTCTCTTCCGTCTTTTTCAACCTGGAAGGACTCACACTCAAGTGTTTCATAGCTAACCACATTTACGTAGTCATTAGCGGTGTATCTGCCACCCTTTGCTTTTTCCTGTTCAGCAATATGAGTGAAGTCATACCATGCGATACCTAAAACATCAAGATACTCATGGCCCCAACTCATAATATAGTGGCCACGGGCAATCTGCGCATGCGGATGATATGGGTGACCCAAACTACCTATAATACGTCTTGATTGCGCAATCGGGAATATCTGATGAGTTTCAGCACTTACGATACCGACATACGCCTCGTCAAAAGCGAACCACTTCATATCCGAGCTACCGAAGCAGTGGTTGAAGCTGTTCTCAAAAGCATCTGTATGGTAGTACTGACGATGTGTACCGTCCTTACGAACCTTTACGATAGCAGGCATCTGCTGATTATCACCCTGACGGTCAGTACCACTCCACGAAATGAAGTAGATCCACTCACCATCTGCTGACCAGCTTTCGTGAGTTGTAAGCTCAATCGCCATTTCTTTTCTTATTGAACCCTGATTGTAGCTCATAACCTCACCTGTATTAAGGTCCATAATGTTTGATCGGTCATTTGTTGTAGAATAGTTGATTCTATTTGTATCGGTTTCGTGTGCGAAGAATATAAGGTTAGGGTAAACAGGGTTTGCCTGTCTGTGGTTAAGTACACCACCCTTCCATTCCTGTGGGAACTTATAGCTGTTTGTCTGGAAGGTGTAGTCCGCAACACCGGGCTTAGACTCCTCCGGAACGTGGAACACTGTAAGTGCAGACTTTCCTGCGGGTGCATTAAACACGTTGTTTGCATCAGAGATATCTCCTGCAAACCATTTACCATTTACAGCGATTGTTTCGTTTCCGCAAGATACACCAACGGGGAATCTGTAAATAATCTTTGGAGTAAGTTCAGGATCCGCCGGATCAATTCTGTTAAAGGTGTTAAGAACGCCCTCTTTACTATGGTAATAAATCATACCATCTTCACCAACGATACCATCAGTCTGGCTATTACCCTGTGCAAGGAATTTCATGACCTGAGTTTCTATATTATATAAATATAGGAAGCCAGTCGGTGTAGCACAGATAAAGTGCTTACCATCGTGAAGCCACTGGGGAGCAGTAAGATAAGGTCTAATAAGATCTGTTCCGTAGAAATTAATATAATGGAAGGTTCTTCCCGTACCATTATCTGTAATTGTAACGTAGGGGTTAATTCTTGAAGACTTATAGTAAACCGACAAGAATGTTTCGTTCTGGATTGTAGCAGGAGCTACCTCGCCAAAGTATCCTTTTTCAAACATTATTCTTATGAAGGGATAGTCAGGCTGGCCCTCATAATAGAGAACATCATCCATAATAGTAGCGAGGTTATAATATGTAGCAGGAGCTTCATCATAAAGGAAAAGACTATCATCCTTTGTGAAGCCCATCTTGTTTGAGAATTCAACAACACTTGCTTCCTTTGAATAATCAACACCAGCGATATCCATGAAGAGTTTTACAAGCTCAGCCTGTGTGAGTGTTTTCTGCTTATTATCAAGAGAAACGTTATCTTCTTTACAAGCGTACTTGTTAGCCCACACCATTGCATCATATGCAGTTACAGGTTTTACAGCATTAGCTTGTGAGAACATAGGATCATCAATGGGAAGAATATTTGTGTGTTCAAGGTCTCTAAGTTTTGCAATACGAAGACCCTTTACTCCATCAAGGTCTGTCTTCTCTCTGATACGTCTTGAAAGGTTTACAACCTCAACACGCCTCCAAGCATTGTACGCACCGTTTTGAATACGGATTGATGCGCCGTTATCATACTTATATGAAAGGTCACAGTCTGACAAGATAGCAGTTGAATAAGTCCAACCGGGGTTACGACCGGGCTTATAAATACGATACTGCTTAAGTTTGCCTGCAGTAGTGTGGTACTCTACATAGTAAGAACCTTCTGAAGGACCAAAGTCATAATAGTTAATGTTTACGAGGAAGTAGTTATCCCCTTTTTCATAGAAAGAGTCATCAATATTTACATATGTTGTATTGGAACTATACTGCTTTCTACCCTCAAGACCACCAAGCGTTACCATTTCGAAGAAAAGCAGGTCCGCTGAGTTTGTAATACCCATAGTCACGCCATCGAGGAATGAGGCTTTATTTGAGTCTAATTTCCCGTAGAAGTTACACCAAGCAACATCACCTGTAGGTACTTCATTCGGGTCGACTGTCTCTACGTCTGCACCGGTTACCATTGAAACCGGGAACATACTGACAATCATAATTGTTGTAACAAGAAAAGCTAAAATCTTTTTTCTCATACACGTCTTCCTTTCTTTGTTTTTTGATATATTAAAAATAAAATTAAATTCAAAGTCATTCGGCATTTTCGGCAAAATGTCCAAACGTTTTTCCAGACTCTATACATTCTACTCCACAAGCCCTGTTTCTTCAACTGACAAAATTAAGGTTTTTGATTTAAAACTTTGTCACATTTAAGGATTTTTTGATATGTGAGTCTTCCCAAGGGTATTTGTGCAAAATACACTATTTTTTCTTTATTATAACACAGAACATATAAATAGTAAATAAGAAAATTACTTTTTTTCAGATAATTTTTTAATAAAGTATGAATTTAAGGGGTTAAGTCTAAAGCCTTTACATGTTTATTTCGATATTCTTCCATATAAGGAAAAATTAGGTTATACAGCATAGAATTATGGATATACTTTTTTAAAAACTTAAAAAGCAAAAAGGCTTTCACTTCCTAAAATGCAAGTCTTTTTTTAAATATACAATATGGCTTTGGCCTAAATCCTTTACAGAATGAAGAACATAATTTTCATATGAATGTGCCCTAAGTGGCATTTTAATCTCATTAGTCACACCCATGGACATTTCTACTCAAAAAGAAGTCTTGGCAAAAAATAAAGAGGGCGCGCCTTTATTAGGCACACCCTCTCTTATGTAGGTAGTATTTAGATAGTATGTTTTTAATTATTCGTAGAGATGTCCGGGTATCATTCTTATCTTTTTAATAAAGATTGTATTTGGTATAGAGTTGACAAAGCCCATATCTCTGCCCGAGAACCAGTCTGTTGTTTCTCTTAATTCTGCATCGTTAATTTTTACAACCACAGTCTTCCATTCACGAGTGTTACCCATTGAATCTGCTATAACAAGAGGCTTACGAGCATACGCAAGTGAGTCCTTCTCGCCTTCGGGTATTTCTGAGTTGTATTGAAGTGTAAGCTTACCTGTTGTGTCAAGATATGTTATTTCGAGAACAACGCTTCTTGTATCACGTGTTACAGCATTTACACAAGTCTTATCCGAAGTTATGTGTACATACTTATTTGTTGTTGAAATTGCATAGCACTTATCACCATTCTTGTCTTCAACTTCTGTAATGAAGCAGTAAGCATCACGGTTCGGGTCTGTTGAAGGTTCTTTGTGATTGAAGCCAACTGTATAGTCTGTATCTCCCATTCCAAGCTTATTATAATCTATATAGTGCATTGGAATTGTTTCACCTGATACTTCACCACTTATTGAAGAAAGGGTGTTTGTATCATAGGGAACAACATTATATGCATATTCCGTATCCTTCTCAGCTGTTTTATCAATGTAATAGTTTGTAAAGCTTTGTCCGATATGTTCACCATCTCTAAAGATGTCATAGTATTCGATAGCGTTGTTATCGTCTGCAGTCGGTGTCCAATCAAGGGCAACACCAAGGACCTTACCTGTTGCCTTAAGGTCATCAATATCTGCCGGCGCACAGTTCACCATAGAAACCTGATTGTCACTCCAGAAATAGTACATAACCTCATCACTTGCAGTTTTTGAAAGGTCTGCGACAGAGAAGTCGAGTGTTTTATAGATATCACCCTCTAAAACAGTCTTGGTATCTGCCTTAGCGTCACTAACATCACCTGTTACATGGTCAACTACGTATGCAATAAATGAGAAGTTACCTGCCTTCCCGGGGTACTTAACCTTAAGTGTTGCGCTAACCTTACCTGCGGCAACAGTTTCCTTAACGTCACCAACCTCTGCAAATACGTTTGAAAGCGCAGCTACTGTGATATCAAAATCACGTGTTACTGTAAAGTCACCAACTGTTACAGATGCAGTAAGTGTTGCAAATGTGTCTTCTGCAGAACGTGTAACATCAACTCCATATCCATTAATTGCAAGAACTGAGAGGTTACTTGAAGACCATGAAATTGCAGAACCATCTACAGTTTCGGGTAGTGTGAAGTTGTCACGAACTCTGAAGCTTTCCGGAATATCAATCACAATTGCCGCTACATCTTCTTTTGCATTTATATGGTCAGGATGTTCAAGTACCTTTACCGGAAATTCTTTGCGATAAGAGATTCCATTTAAAAGGCCCTGTGCAGTAAGGATAACATCAACATCTTCTTCACCGCGTGTTACGCTAGCATTTGCGCCATCAATTGCGATTACTGCGTTATCTGATGTCCATGTAATTGCAGCACTATTTATGCTACCAACAACGGGAAGTGTGAAGTTTTCTGTTGCACCCTCTTTTAGTCCAAGGTCGATTGCATCAATATCTGCCTTAACATTAAGGAACTCAGGGTCATCCTGTATTTCCATCTTAACGTTGTCTATAACGTTCATGAGTGCTTTTGAGTTGTTTGCATGCTTAACAGTAAGGAACCTGCCAAGACAACTACCTGAAATTAAAGCAAGGTTATTAATCGGCATCGGTACGGTTTCTAAAACAAGATCTTCCTCACCACTTTTAATTGCCACAGTATAGGTCTTAGCCTTATCGTTAAGTGTGTATGTGTAGTGAAGGCTCCTATCAAGAATATTTCCTGTGTATAGAAGTGTCTTTACCCTGTTTCCTTCATTATTGGTTGAAACAGAATAAATTTTTTCATCTCTGCCATTAACCTCAAACTCAAACGTTGCCACGTCATTTTTATTTACATCGGCAAGACTTACTGTCATCGCGTTTGAGCCTGTGTTAAAAGAAGTATCACTGTTAAGAAGTTCACTCTCCGGAAGCATCATATCGAACGAAAGCTTTGAGTTTCCGTAAAGGTCACCCTCTGCAAGAGGAAGTGCAACAGCCTTGTTGGGCTTTGTAAAATCTGCAGCTGTTTCACCACCAAGCTTTTCAACCAATATACTATGTATGTAAAAGAAGAACTCGGTATCAATGCCTTGTGCTGCCCACCAGGCTGCATCAACACCCTCAGTCGGAATAGTGTTGTAATATGATGGGCCGCTAACCTTCATTGACCATTTTTCATTACCTTGCTGGAAAAGACCCGAAAGGTCCGCATCATTTACATCAAAGGTCAAAGTGTTCCACTGATTTGGAGTAATATCACTGATATTAAGCGATTTTGTTGATAAGCCATTTGCTTTATTACGATAGTTAAAGCTTATCCTTTTCTTATCATCATTTTTATAGAGTTTTGAATCGGTTACGTAGTACTCCATTGTAAATCTAAGATTATTGTCAGTGCTTTTAAAACGCTCCGCATCAACAACATAACGCGGATGCGGGTTTCTTATTGAAGTTCTGTTGCCTTCTTTGTTAGGTGCCGCAATTGTTGTTACCTGTGTAAAAGCCTTTTTACCATCTATTTCACTATATATAACATTACTGTCGGATGAACCCTCATAATAGAAGGTTGCACCCATGTATTCTAAAGGAGTTTGAAACTTACCTGAAAAATATGAGCCACTTTGTGTTATACCATTTGCGTAAGGCATTTTGTTTGCTGCCGCAATAGAACTTATATCTTCATAACTGATGTAAGTCATATTGTTTGACTTAATCTGCACAGACCCATCCTTATATTCTGCACTAAGCGCGCCCTTTTCCTCAGTATATGCATCTTCGGGAAGGATGCCGTCTGCTATAGAATCAAAGTTTTGAGAGTAAACCTCTCTCCACGCTATTTCCCCTGCCGATGCTACTTGCCCTATGCCTAACACAAGAACAAGCATAAGGAGCAGTAATCTGGGAAGAGTATTTTTTAATTTATTCATAATATCCCACCTTACAGTTTAGATTTTTAATTATATACAACTATGATTTCAGAAGCATATGTACCACGTTTACTAACAACAGCCATAATCGACTCGTCATTAATCGGAATTGAGCCATCATTCATTGGGGAGATGTTCGGGAACACATCCTTTGCATCTGCAACAAACATTGTATCGTTTCTTCTATCAAAAACTGTAACCGGCAGCTTGCTACCACTTTTAAAACCTGTTACTATAACTTTTCCGTATGAACTCTCTAATGCTTGAGGTGTAATCAGAGCAATTGCCCTTGGTGATGCAGAATACACGTAAGAGTATATAATATTCGGGAAACCATCCTTTAAGGTTGGCTCCGACTTATCGGGCCCGTCAAGTCTTACCTGGAAGGCAGCTGCTGAAAGCTTGTTTTGGTGAAGTCCAATACGAAGCACGTCACCACGTTTTGTGTCTGCCGGGATAATACCTTCATAAATTTCTGGAATTTCAATATAACCCGAACCATAGTATCCGCATAGGTGTTTTACGTATTCTCCCTCAACCTTTTTGTGCTTAATCTCACTAACAAGGAACATTTTTTCGTCACCAAGTCTGTTAGCACTGTGCTCACCTGCCAAAATCGGAACTGTAAAGTCCGTACCAGCATCATAAATTTTATAGGTTTTGCTTGATATAAGATTAACATCGTTACCTGCTATCAGCGCATATGGGTCTTCAATATTGAGTCCTGAAAGTTTAACGAAACACAAGGTTGAACCATCAATAAAGTATCTGTTAGCAAGCATTCTAAGACTATCATTTGTATTATATGTGCCTGAAGCACTATAATCAAGCGAGAACTTTTCTTGGCAGTGTCCATATGGATTTGCAGTGTTATCATAAGCAAACTGGAATTCAGTAAGCTCACCATCACCATTTATTGTAATTTTAACAACTTGTTCCTCAAAAACTCCCGCGGTTTTATCATTGTCCTTCCAAAGTCGGGTATCGTTGTAAATATCCATACCTGACTTTTTCGACGTACCATCAAGTTTTACATATTTATGTGACTTTGCATTTGCAAAGTTACCGTTTGAAAGAAGGAATCTAAACTCTACAGTATTAGGTTCTGCATAGGGGTCCTCATCGATTGAAGCCCTAATAAAGTATGCATAATCCAAAATACCATCGATAATTTCCTGAATTTCTGCAACATTGCCATCCTTATCAAGATAGTATCTGTAGGATTTTCCAAGCCTTGGCTCAACCCTAAAGTACTTTGTTGTGTCGATTTCATCATAGCTTCTTGAAAGCTTTGTTGTCATCTTCTCAAACTTCATTATTGTTGCGCCATCTTCTTCATACATTTCAATAAGCTTATCCTGATAGAAATCGGAGCCAACATATGCTATAAGATACTTTTTATTATCGTCTTCAACAACGGAAACCGCAGCGTTTGAGCCGATTGCATCATAATTAATTTCTTTACCATCTTTATTGTAAATTTTCACATTTTCATATTTGGAAAAATCTAAAGAATTGTTGTATTTATCACCTATGTAGGGACCACCTGAAAGAACATTTGTTGTATAAATATTTTTATATTCAGTGGCTACAACAAGGTCATAAATATTATCGTTGTTGTTGTCAATAAGTCTTAAGTTACCCATTCTGGGTTGAATTTGTCTTATTGTGTAATTGTTGTAAAGTGCGTTATTGTAGATAAAGTCTGCATAAGGTGAAATCTTAACTGTTATATGCTTTTTATTTTTGAGATAGATAACTCTTTCCTTTGTATAATTGGGGTCATCAAACGCAAGGTCATATGCGTCTATGTCTAAAAGATTATTCTTTTTGTCAAGCCCTGCCCATAATAGGGTTTTGATGTTGTTAATGTTTGAATAATAAAATTCTACATGACAACCGATAAGGCTTGTAAGGTCAAACCCTGAAAGAAGATACTCTACACCGTTAATTGTTGCAGCCTTATCGTTTACATTTTCAGAAAGAAGACTTACAACGCCATTTGACTGTATAAGACCTTCACTGAAATAGAACTTGTTGTTCTTTTCAAAAAGCGTAACACCATTCCAGTTATTGTATGTTATATTGCCGTCTTTCTCATAGTATGCTGCATCAAAAACGGGCGCACAGCCTGCATTGTAAAGCAACTTAATGGCATTTTGCGCACTAAGGGGTGCTGATGTATCGCTAATTTGAAGGTCATCGGTAAGCTCAAGTTTATGAGCCATCGCTACATAAGCATTGAGGTCATTTCCAAAACGCGTCTGTGCAAAATCCTTATAACCCAGCACATCGGATATAACTTTTGTTGCCTGCTGGTATGTAATTGGTGCATTGGGTGAAAATGTGTTTGATGATGTACCATTTATAATACCTGCTTCACTGAAATAACAAATTTCATTTCTGTAGGGGCTTTCGGGGCTTACATCAATAAACTTAATTTCTGATGTTTTGTAGCTTATTGTATTAAAGCCTGCAACCTTTGAAAGGATGCCGACAAACTGTGCCCTTGAAATGTTTTGGTCACCATTTAGGGACAAAACATCTTCTCCGATAAAGCCCATAGCATTAAGTATGTCAAGTGCTTTAGATTCAAGCGCTACAACCTGTGGTGTTTCCTCAGCCGGTGCTGAAACAACTTTATTTTCCTCTGCCATTACGGTTATGCCCGAGATAATTATTGATAATGACAAAAGTAAAGTAAATATTCTTTTTATAGTTTTCATATAACTTCTCCTTCTTTCACTATCAAACTGTTTCTCTAAGCAAATAGATTATCTTGGCAGCCTCCGCACGTGTGAGGAGTGCCTTGGGTTTAAATTTACCGTCTTCAAATCCATTAATAATCTTAAGATCTACAAGTGCATTGATGCCAGCCTTTGCATAACTACTTACGCTGTCGTTGTCTGCAAAGCTTGTTTCTGCATTTTCTGATGCAGCTAAAGTTGTCTTATTGAACTTTTCAATAATTCTTGCAGTGATTACCGAAACATCTTCACGTGTGATGTTTGTACCTGCACCAAATGATGTATCATTAACACCATTTACAATACCTGCAAGCTTTGCAGATGCTGCATATGCATAGAACCAAGCATTTTCGGGAACGTCAGAAAACTCACATTTTGCATCTTCCTTGTAAAGGCCTGTAGCAGAAACAATCATCTTAACAAACTCTTCTCTGCTTACATGTTTTTCAGGCCTATATGAGCCATCTGCATAGCCAGTGATGATGCCTGTTTTTGCAAGTGCCGAAACGAATGTGTTTGCCCAATGATTTTTGCCGCAATCGTTAAAACTTGTCTGTGGTGCTACCGGAGTGCCGGGTGCATCAGGTTTAGCTGTGCTTGAAGAGCCGCCACTACCATAGCCACCTGAGGTGCCGCCACCTGAGGTGCCGCCTTCACTATCGGGGATAGATGCAACTGCGTTATCAACACCCTTTTCAAAAGCCGACTTTATAGCCACCTTTGTGTTGAAATCTTTTTCTAATATCTGACGAAGCACCTTCTGCTGATTTGTTTTTGAGTAGCTGAGGAATTTGTTAAAGTAACTGTCACTGATTCCTATAGCGGCGCGGTAAGCTGTGATTACATTCTCGATTGTAGCATCTACTGCAGCATTAACCATTGAGATTGCCTTATAATCTTCAATTGCCTGTGTAACCTGACCTGCAGAATTAATGCCTGTGCCATTGTAGGTATTTTTGTTCTTTATAATAAGATTGTAGATTCTGTCCTTAACTGCAATATAGTCAGTGTCAAGAATATTAACACCAAGCTCTGCGGCACTTCCTTCAACCTTAGCTCTCATACCCTCACTAGTAGCGGTTGAATCCTTAAGATAAACCAATACGTCCGCCTTCGCAAAAGCCTCAAGCGCTTCTACAAGGTCCTTAAATTCACCACAATAGTCAATATCTCTTATACTTATGAACGATGACATCTGTTTTCCAAGAAGAGCTGCATCATCAGTAAGTGTAAACTGCATAGCATCCTTCATCTCTAAAAGGCAACTTGATGCCAATGCATTAGTTGAAGCTGAATTAAGTCTTCCGAGAAGGTTTGAAACCTTTGAAGGATTAAGAACATATACGTCCTTGGTTTCAGTGTACGTCGATGCAAGTGCACCACTGCCCTGAAGCTTTACTTTGTAGTGGCCATCTGCTTCACTAAGACCATTACTGATTTTAAACACTATGTCCTTTTTCTCGCCCTTTGTTACCTCAACCTCGGAAATTCTTTTGAAATCAGAGTATAGGGGCGCTTCTATATCTGCGTCGTACATTACAGCAGTAACACGCTGTCTGTAAGAAGCAGGTGAGGTGAAGCTTATTGTAAGCTCCATTGTTTTATAGTCTGCCTTCCAGCTCATATTCATGGGGCCCTCTTCTGCCGAAGCGGGAATCCCAATTATTATAAAACTCATAAGCAGGCAAAGAATACTTTTAGTGATTTTTGTCATATTACTTCTCCACCTTCTCTACTTTCATATTTGCTATAAACACGTCATTTGCACCACCTGAAACTGTAAGGTCAGTTTCATATTTTCCGATGCTTTCAAAGTTGCCACGAAGTTCTATTTTTGCTTGTTTCCATTTGTTCGTGTTTTTACGTGATATTTTAACCTCTCCATTATACACGTTAAGTGCGTCATTATTATCAATAACTTCCTTCGTGTACTGAAGCACTATAGGTTCTTTACTATTGTCAAAGTAATCGAAGGTAATTACTACATGGTCATTGGTTGTATCTACAATATTAGTGTCTACAGCAAAGAACATTTTCTTGCCGGATTTCGAACGTCTTGCAGTTATGCCATTTTTTTCAACCTTGTCGCTTTCGCAGTCAAGTGTTTTATAGCTTACAACTTCTACCCCATCGGAGAACTTTTCTCTTCCACCTTTGGGGATTTCAATCTCTGCAATATGGGTAAAATCGTACCAAGCTACACCAAGTACGCCTTTGTAAACATGGCCCCAGCTCATAACATACGCACCACGTGCAACCTGAGCGTGCGGATGGTATGGATGGTTCAAATCACCAATATTAATACCATTGTTAGTGATTGGGAATAGCTGATGAGTTTCCAGACTTACAAGGTTAACATATGTAGAGTCTGTACAAGCCCACTTGTTATCAGAACTTGCAAACACGTGGTTCATATGTTCTGCATGACTACTAAAGCTATAGTACTGTCTGTGCGTTCCGTCTTTATTTATCCTTACAACTGCAGGCATTGTGCCAACGCCGTACGAGGATGAGCCTGAGCCACCCCAGGATATGAAATACAAATACTCACCGTCTGCAGACCAGCTTTCATGGGTGGCAAGCTGAACCGCTGTGTTGGATACACGTCCCTGGTTATGGCTTATAACCTTACCTGTGTCCATATCCATAATATTTACACGGTCATATGTTTGGTTATAGCTCATACCATGGATTGAGCCCTTGTTAAGTGCAGTTTCATGTGCGAAGAACACAAGATTTTTATAAACGGGGTTAGCCTGTCTGTGGTTAAGTATGTAGTTATACTCTGGGAAAGCGTAGTATTGAACCTCATATGTCTGAGTAGGAATATCAAATACTGCAATTGGGAACTTTCCCTCCGGTGTGTTAAACAGGTTTTTCTTATCAGTCACGTCACAAGAAAACCAAGTTCCGTCAACAGATACTGTCGATAGGTTTGCGGTCATCCCATCGGGCATTTTGAACACGCACGTTGCCTTAAGTTCCGGATCATCAGGGTCAACCATCATAATGGTCTGTCTGCCATCTTCTTTGCCGTGGTAATAAAGCATACCATTTTCGCCAACGGTACCGTCACAACCACTACCTGCGAAGCCTTCAGATTTAACAAGGAATTTCATCATCTGTGTTTCAATGTTATATATGTAAATATATTGCGAAGGCGTTCCGCAAACAAAACGCTTACCATCATGAAGCCACTGCGGGGAAGTAAGATATGGTCTGTAAAGGTCTGTTCCATAGAAATTTATGTACTTAAATGTTCTGCCTGTAAGGTTATCAGTAATTGTGATATATGGATTTTTTCTCTCTGACTTATAATAGTTCGCAAGAAATGTGTCATTTTCGATCTGTGCAGTGTTTGTGCCCTCAAAAAACCCCCTGTTGAACATTTCATTTATATAGAATAATTCGGGCTTGGTTTCATAATAAAGCATATCATCCAAAAGCGCACCAAGATGGAAATTAAGTGCAGGTGCCGAATCAAAAAGGAAGAAGCTGTCATTTTTTATAAATCCGATTGAAATAGCATAATCAATTATATTTTCCTTACCTTGGTAGTTTATTCCAAATGCGTCCATAAACATCTTGATAAGTTCACCTTGGGTAAGTGTTTTACCTCTGTTATCGTTACTTACCTCCGCCTTGGAAACAACCATTTTGTTCGCCCAAGTCTTTGCTTCAAAAGCATCACATGGTTTATGAATGTTTTCCTGAAGAAAAGTCTGGTCACTATCTTTAATAATTTTTGAACTTACAAGATCTCTTCTTTTTGAAAGGTCAAGCGCTGTGATTTCGGGCGCCTTCTTTTCTCTCTTAAGCTTTGAAAGGTTTAGTATTTCCACCCTTCTCCAAGCGTTAAACGCACCATTTTGAATCCTTAGCGATGCACCATTTTCATACTTTTTAGAAAGGTCAGCATTTGAAAGAAGTACTGTATGCGCTCTCCAACCAACGGGTGAGGCTGGCTTTATAAGAACCGACTGCTCCGTAATTCCTTCTTTTGTCTTATACTCAAGATAATATTTACCTTCGGAAGGGCCGAAATTGTAAAACACTATAGTAACAAGAAACTCATTATCACCCTTTTCATAGAAGCTGTCATCAACGTTTATGTATGTTGAGTTTGCACTGTACTGCTTTCTTCCTTCAAGTCCATCCAAGGAAACTTGCTCAAAATAAAGCGGGTCATTAGTGTCGGTGATGCCAAGCTTGATTCCATCAATAAACGATGCATTCCTGCTTTCAAAGTCACCATAAAAGTTTACATACGCACTATCCGGTGAGATATTTGCAAGGTAATCCTTCCACGCTGGTGAACTCGCTTCCGCCGCTTGTATAACCATCCCCGGAAGTGAGGATAAAATCATAACAAGCGTAAGAAGAAAAGCAAGCGTTTTCCTCGTACTTGTTCTTCCTTTCTTTTTCATATGCATTTTCCTTCCTATATAGAAATTTTAATTAAATACAAATTTGTGAAAGTTGCACAAAAATCCCAAAAAACATATTAGGACATCTTTACATTATTTACATATATTTTACACCTTTTTTTCTTAAAAGTCTACTCTTTTTTTTATTATTTTTACCACATTCTATTCTTTTTTTACTTTATTTTGCTTAAGTCTATTCTTATACGTGAAGGGGGATATTTTAGAGTAGGCGGGCACTTCCTCTACAGATTCTTTGGGTGAGTACAAAGGCACTAAACTATTTATCTTTTGTAACAAAAAACTGCGATGGTAATCCATCGCAGTCAGACCACGGACAAACCCGCCTTTTTGAGGCGGGTTTCAGACCACGGACAAACCCGCCTTTTTGAGGCGGGTTTTCGTCATATTTATCA
>CAZYYT010000006.1:0-25065 GCA_964651775.1 uncultured Oscillospiraceae bacterium
GACAGTCTTCCTCACTGGAAATACTTAGAAATGCTGATATTGCGAAGACAGATCCTAATCTAAGTAATACAGATGGTAAGGATGCTTATATGGGTGTTGCACTAGAGGCAACAGTTCCTACAGGCACCATCAATAAGATGAAATGGGTATTTAATACTTCAGAAGGTAGATTATATTCTAAAAATGTTTCTAAAACTGAAGTTGTGGAAACTGAAGGCACAATTAAATTTGCAGCAGTATTTATAAATGGCACTGTTGTGGATAAGAATATTGTGGACAACAAAGATATTATTGGTGTAGATGCAATCTTTGATATTGGTGGAAAGAGCTTTTTCACTAATATAATTGATGCAAATAACCTAAGTTAAGGGGGAGAGTATAAATGAAAATATACGACAAACCGCAAATTAACACCTCTGCCCTCGATATGATTGATATAATAGCTATAAGTGGTAAAGAGGCTGTTATAAATCAGCTTGAGGCTGCTGGCATCCCCGAAGGCAAGGTTGATGAGCTTGGTGATGTATTTGCTGATGTAACAGCAAACACATGGTCCTGGTAGATTAATAATACAAAGAGCTATGGTATTTTCCATAGCTCTTTGTATATTAAAATTTATAGTTTTCCATTGCCTTACGTACAAAATCCAAATCCTCACGATATGTCATACCTATCCAGGTATCAAAAGATTCCAATACTTTTACTTTGGCATTTTTGTTTTTGATTAATTCGCCAACAAAATTAGGTAGCACATATTCATCTTTAAGTGGGTCTGAAGTAGTTTTTAAAAAATTTGTAAACCCATCGGATAGCTCTTCAAATATATTTGGAAAAAACCCCCACATATTCATAGAAACATCAGTGTTAGGGGAAAGAGGTGTGTTTTTGCCTATATTATAATGCTCCTCAATATCTGCAAGATAGCCACCCTGTACCTTGCATACACCACGCGTTACAGTTCCGTTTTCGCTAAGCGTATTTTTAAGCTTATATGCCACCATACATATATCGTTTGACTCGTCAAAGTGCTTTGAGACAACGCCGTATGCACTTTCTCCGTAATAGTCATCGGAATTTACGACAACAAAGGGTGATGAAATAACATTCCTTGCACTAAAAACTGCCTGAACAGTTCCCCAGGGCTTTGTTCTGCCGTCGGGGCATTTAATGGAATTTGGGAGGTCACAAATATCTTGGAAAGCATAGCTTACATCAATCACCTTTTCAGTGCGCCTGCCAATAATCTGCCTGAAATCCGTTTCCATTTCTTTTTTTATTACAAATACCACTTTATCAAAGCCCATTTTTTTTGCATCATTGACGGAATAGTCAAGAAGTATTTCTCCATTTTTCCCGATAGGCTCAATCTGCTTAAGCCCACCAAATCTGCTTCCCGCACCTGCAGCCATAACCAAAAGTGTTTTTTTCATAATAAGTCCCCCTGTATCATTTGTATTAAGTATAGAGTATTATCCCAAAAAAGTCAAGCAAAGGATTGAGTAAAATAATTTCAAAATATTGTTGTAAAACATAAAAATATAGTGTATAATAAGTAATATTTAAGGAGGTGTTTTTATGGCACAGGTAACAAAAGATATGATAATCATGGATGTCCTTGCACTTGATCCGGGGACAGCACCTTTTTTCTTTGAAATTGGTATGCATTGTCTCGGTTGCCCTTCAGCAAGTGGTGAATCTATTGAGGAGGCATGTGCAGTTCACGGTGTTGACTCAGACGAGCTTGTAAAGAAGCTAAATGATTTCCTTGCAAGCAAATAAATTGTTTTATAAAGCATTAAACATCAACAGTAAGCTACTGTTGATGTTTTTGTTTAAATGCACCTATTATTTCGATAACACCAAATATTAGTATAAAAACGCCAAAGAGCTTTCTTAGAATATCACCTGATAAGGATGAGGCTATATATGCCCCAATCACGGAAAAAGGTATTCCCGTGATAATCAGTCGCAGTGCCCTATAATATATGCTTTTCTTTTTAATATGCACAATAAGTGCAGCAACCGCAGTGGGGATAAAATAAAAAAGATTTATACTTTGCGAGGTGTGCTGGGGCACGTTTAAAAATGCCCCAAGTGCGGGGATAAGTATCATCCCGCCACCTACACCCATTCCGCTTATTATACCTGAAAAGAACCCTATCAATATAGCTATCATTTAAAAATCATCCGTAATGCAGCGATAATCATAACTATTCCAAAGCCACCACGAATATACTCCTTCGACAATTTTGAAAGAAGCTTTGCGCCGATAAGAGCCCCAACAATACCACCAATGGATGTTAAGAAAGTAAGCTTAAGGCTTGTAAATCCAAATTTGTGATACACTAAAAGGCTTGAAATAGTAAGAGGCAGTATAATTGCAATTGCAGTTGCGTGAGCTTTTTTTTCATCAAGATTAAGCAGCCTTTTTAGTATAAGCACTGCAATTATTCCACCGCCTGATGCAAAAAAACCATTTATAAAGCCTACCAATGCACCTGATAGATAATTTTTAAATTTCATCAAGATACCAGCATCTCAAGTCGAAGCTTGTCAGCAATCATTGCGATAAATTCAGAGTTAGTAGGCTTACCTTTGTTATTATTAACAGTGTAGCCAAAAAGCTTATAAAGCTCCTCTTCATTGCCACGAATACACGCCACCTCTATAGCGTGGCGAATTGCCCTCTCAACCCTGCTTGGTGAGGTGTTGTGTCTTATTGCCACTTTAGGGTATAATTGCTTTGTAACGGCATTTATAAGCTCTGTATCCTTAATACTCATTATAATTGCATCGCGAAGATACTGGTAGCCCTTGATATTAGCAGGTACACCAACACAGTGGATTGTATTAGTAACTGATATTTCTATTGCCCTGTCAGATGGTCTGTCACTGACCGGGGAAGAAGAGGAAGAAATTCTTGCTTCGATTTTCTTGGAAATTCTGGGGGTGCATAAAAGCTGCATTCTTTCATAGATGGTTTCAAATTCACAAGGCTTAATCATAAAATAATCAGCACCAAGGTCCATACAAAGATTTGTTACATTTTCTTTTTTGGCACCTGTAAGTATAATGACAACAGGTCTATGCATATGGGGAAGTGTGTTTATTTTTTTTAGAAGACCTATTCCGTCAAGCCCAGGTATAACAATATCCATTAGTACTACATCGGGCGAAAGCTCTTTAATCTTTTCTGCAGCGTCTATACCACTGTTTACTCTGTCAGTTACCTGCACATCCTCTTTATTATTAAAAAATGTGCTCATTTGCGACAATAGCTCGTTGTTGTTGTCCACCAACAATAGTTTCATCTTGTTTTTCATACTTTTTTCCTCCTGTAAATTGTTTTTTCACTTATTATACTACCATAATATGGAAATAAATGCAAGAGAAATTTGTTAATATTTGGAAATAATTTCTTAACATCTATAAAAAAACCATTATTCAGCAGAATTTAACATATTTTCAATAAAAATGCCATAGCCCCTTGTAGGATCATTTACTAAAACATGCGTTACTGCACCAATTAATTTGCCGTCTTGTATTATTGGAGAACCTGACATTCCCTGCACAATGCCACCTGCCTTTTCAAGAAGCGTGGGATCTGTAATTTCAAGCATAATACCCTTGCTTGCACTTCCAAATGGAAGGGTGCGAAGAATTTTAACGTCGTAGAATTTTATGGTATCATCCACTGTTGAAAGAATTTGTGCATTACCAAGCTTTGCCTGACTCATAAGCCCCAAGGGGTATTCTTTACCGGACAGGGTATGATTATCCAGCAGTTTCCCGAAGATTCCCTCTTCACAGTTTTTTTCAACGGTGCCAATCATTTCTTGAACTTCTGAGAAGCTTCCGCTGATTTCACCAGGGGCACCACGCTCACTTTTCTTTAGTGAGAGCACACTGCTTTTTTCAATTGCACCTTTTTGCACATCAAATAAAATTCCTGTATCTGTTTCGCTGATTCCATGCCCAAGTGCCCCATAGCATAGCTTTTCGTTGTCGTAATAGGTAATTGTACCCACACCTGCAGTACTGTCACGAACCATAACGCCAAGTTTTAGTTGATTATCGTTTTCATCACGCAGTGGAGTTATTGTTATATTTTGCCTTTTAGAATCTCGGATAATTTCGATAGTGTTTTTTCCTTCCTTTAAAAGTGAGGAAACTGCTTCACTTGTTTCGGGGAGGGCTTTGTTAATTTTTATTATTACGTCGCCCGCAAAAATGCCCGAAGCCTCCGCAGGGGAAAGCCTTTCCCCGGTATCTGTAACAAATCTTTTTATTTCTGTAACAATTAGTCCCTTGTTAAAAATTCGCATACCGATAAGGTCGCCCGAGGCAAAGAGGTCTTTTTGCTCGGTAACCTTGATTGTTACTTTTTTAAATGGAATTTTGCCCGCAACATTTAGTGTTGAAGCATACTCTCCATCTTTTAAAGGGACAATATTATCACTTGTTTCTACACATTCTATACCGGAAAGCTTGCCTAATCTTACTCCGATACCAATGTCTTTGCTATGTTTTTGCCCACTATACATGGTTATTTGCTCAGGAAATGAATAAATTATATCTGCATATAACAAACTCAGTGAAAACATAGATGTAAAAAATATAAGTAAAAATTTTTTTAATAGTCTCATTTGAATTCTCCCCAAAAATGATTATATAACTATGTTTTCATATATCAGCGTTTATATTCATCCAGACTTTTAAAATTGTAGCCTTCTTTTCGTGCAGTGTCGATTACACTTTCTAGACAATCTGCATTAGCTTTTGCAGTTGCGTGTAAAAGAAGTACGCAACCATTATGAAGCCCATTTAATATTTTTGCTTTTGCTACATCAGTGCTTGCCTTATTATCCCAATCAACATAAGCAAAAGACCAAAATGTATTTATGTAGCCAAGTTCGTTTGTTATTGCAAGGCTTCTTTCACTATACTCACCTTTAGGTGCACGAAAGTACTTGCACGGTTTTTTTGTTATGCCATAGACAAGGCGGTCAAGATCCTCAAGTTCTTTAGCGATTTCAGCATCTGTTAAATTTGGCACACATGGGTGATTTGCGGTGTGATTACCGATTATGTGCCCCTCTTTTGCCATCCGATTTACAAGGTCGGGCGAATTTTTTATATATGCGGATGTTACAAAAAACGTCGCAGGCACATCCTTTTTTTTTAAAACATCCAAAATAATAGAGGTGTACCCATTTTCGTACCCCTCATCAAAAGTTAAGTATAGTGTTTTTTCTTTTTTGTTTCCCATATATATGGAATTATAGTTATCCATAAGTGTTATTTGTTCTTTGGTAAATTCCGGTCCGTCATTAGTTTTTCTCATACCCCAACAGCATACTTTGTTTGATAGTGTGCCATATTTTCCTGATGTAACGGAGCTTGGGATACTTTTACAAGATGAAAAAAGAATTAAAGAAATAAAAATACATATTAACCTTTTCATTATTTACCCCCACAAAAAAAACTACCACTATTATCATAGTGGTAGTTTATTCATGATTCTAGGTTTTATGTCAGGCTTTTTTCTTTCCTGAATTCTTCCACAAAGCCCAAAATGGTGCTGCGATGAAAAGTGAAGAATAGGTACCTGCTACAATACCAACGATAATGGGAAGAGCAAACTCCTTAATAGAATCAACGCCTACAAGGTATAAAACACCGATTGTAATAAATGTTGTAAGTGAAGAATTAATAGCTCTGAAGTATGAATGTCTGATAGCGTCATCAGCCATTTCATCATTTGAAGCCTTCTTCATAATACGACGATTTTCACGAACGCGGTCAAATACAATGATTGTAGCATTGATTGAGTAACCCAAAATAGTAAGAATTGCTGCAATAAAGCCTGTATTTACTGTTAAGCCAAAGATTGCATAGAAGCCAAGCATGATAAGAATATCATGTGAAAGAGCTATAACTGCGCAAGTTCCTGACTTAAAGTCAAAACGAATAGAAATGTAGATAAGCATAAGGATGATTGCAAGTACAATTGCTTTAAACGAATCACCGATAAGATTATCGCTTACAGTACCGCTAACCTTTTCGTTAGAAAGAACTGCCTTTTGTTCAAGGGAATATTTACCCTTAATAGCTTCAATAACATTCTCTGTCTTTTCATTGGAAAGCTCAGCCGTTTTGATTGAAACGCCATTATCACCAACCTGCTGGATGGTAATATCTGAAACGTCTGCCTCATTTTTAACTATATCGCGGATTTCTTTTTCAACAGTAGAAGTATACTTTGTTTTGCCAAGGTCAAACTGAAGTGTGCTACCACCTGTGAAGTCGATACCGAAGTTAAGCCCGTTTATAATGAGGAAAATAATGCTTACAATAACGCAAATAGCAGGAATTGCAAAAAATACTTTTCTGTTAGCTGTAGGTGAATGCATTAATTACCCCTCCTTTTAGATAATCCGTAAAGTACGGGATTCTTAATATTAAAGCCTACAATCTGCTTAAGTAAGAACTTGGTAAGTGTTACTGCAGTAAACATACTTACAACGACACCGATAAACAGTGTCATAGCAAAGCCCTTAACTGTACCTGTACCGAAGAAGTAAAGAACAACTGCTGCTATAATTGTAGTAACGTTAGAGTCAATAACTGATGTAATTGCACGGTTAAAACCTGCTTCTACAGAAGCACCAACGCTTTTACCTGCACGAAGCTCTTCTTTAATTCTTTCAAAGATAACGACGTTAGCGTCAACAGCCATACCAATTGAAAGAATAACACCGGCAATACCCGAAAGGGTAAGAGTTACACGGAAATTTGTGAAGAAGAAGCCTGCCATGATAAGTGTCACAAGTGTGATATATGCAACAAGTGAAATATCTGCAACAAGGCCCGGCAAACGGTAAACAGCAAGCATAAAGAGCATTACGATAATAATACCGATAAGTGCTGCTGAAAGTGATGTTGAAAGCGCCTTAGAACCAAGTGACGGTCCAACGCTTCTAAGCTCAGCATCCTTAAGTGAGAAGGGAAGCTGACCGGAACTGATAAGGTCTGCAGTATCTTTTGCTTCCTGTGCGGTGTAGTCGCCCGTGATAATACAGCTTTCACTGTCAATAACCTCACTAACAGATGGACTCATCTGAATATCACCATCAAGTGCGATGCTGATGAAGTTTTTACTGGTGGAAGCCTTTGCTACAGCAGCCTCTGTAGCTTCTTTAAATACCTTCTGGCCTTCCTTTGTGAATGATAATGTAACAAAATATTCACTTTCACCTGACTGACTTACAGGGCCGTACTGATCCACTGCGTTTGAGATGTACTTGTCTGAACCATCCATAATAACTTTATTTTCTGAATCCAAGAACTCGAGCTTTGCAGTTGTACCAATCATATCAACAGCTTCCTGTGGGTCGTCAATATTGGGTATTTCTACGCGGATAGCAGTTTCTCCCTGACGAGAGATGGTCGCTTCCTGGTTGCCTGTAGCGTCAAGTCTAGTACGAATAACGCTTTCAGCGGCACCCATTTCCTTGTCCGTTACTTTACTCAAATCATCTACATCGGGCTCAAATACAATGATTGAACCACCAACGAGGTCAAGGCCCTGCTTAATACCTTTTTCTTTATCAAAGGTACTTGGAATTTCAATATTGCCGATTTTAACATCAAATGCAGCAACGTATGCAAACGCAACGATGAGCACGATAACCAGCAAAAATGAAATCACATTTTTTGCTTTCATTTGTGTTCCTCCTCTGTTTTTTTTGTTTAAGCAAAAAACCTAACATTATCATTATAGTTAGTATTGGTCAAATAGTCAATAGAAAAATCAAATATTTATGCCTATAACGCCACCGACTACGCCGCATGCTATGTAAATAAATAAGTCCTTAAGTGTTTCAAGAATGCCACCGGTATTTGGCTGGAAAAGGCCAACAAAAAGCATTAAAACAAAAAACAATAAACCGATTGTCACACCGGTCAAGGCCCCACCGCCTTTTGAGTTCTTAGCACAGATAAATGCAGTCATAAAGCAAAGCAAAAACCTTAAAGTATAAGAAAGATAAAGGCTGATTTTATCGCCTGAGGATAGGTGTGGTAAAATAAGTGAAATGGCGGAAATTAGAATTAAAACAATCATGCTCGCCAAAATGAAAGAAAAAAAAACCTTTTTGAATCCGTGAAAAACGTTGTTCTTCATAAAAAAAACACCTCCGAAATATTACATAATATTCCGGAGGGATTTTAATTATTCGTGAATTGTGTTCACTTTACTGATAGCACTTTTTTCAAGAGTAATTTTTGTTCTGTCAGCACCTGTTTCAATTGTAACAGTGTCTTCCTTAATTGCGACAATCTTTCCAACAATGCCACCTGCTGAAACTACTTCATCGTTAACCTGAATGGAATCAAGCATGTTCATCGTCTGCTTTTGACGTTTCTTTTGAGGTCTGATAAGAATAAAGTAGAAAATTGCAACCATTACTACAAGGTAAATAATCATACCTGCTCCACCGCCTGCGCCCTTCTGTGCGCTACTGTTTGATGCTAAAGCTGTTAACATAATAAAAACTTCCTTTCTTTAATTTGTGTTATATTTATTTCTATTTTCAATTATATAACCTGAAATATTCATCCCGTTTTTACGAGGGATGCTTTCCTCACCCTTTAAATCCTTGGCAGCCGCGATATAAAGGTCCTCATTTTGAGACATTCCAAAATATTTTACAAGTGAGTTATCCTTAAGAGATATTGCATATATGCGGCCATCCTCATCCTCAAGTGTATTAAGCATTGAATTGTGTGAGATGAAATATCTGTTGCTGTCTGCAAAAACAGATTTATCCTTAATTGAGGTAAAAGCCTTTTTATTTGCTATATAAATATCGTACTTGTTGGATTTAATATACTGCTCAAGTATTGTGGTAACTTTACTCATGTCACTGTCTGCGAATGCTTCAATGGTTGCCAACTTTTCATCGTCTTTATTCGCATCCCTTATAAGAAGCTCAATCTCACTTTTTGAATCGCTGAAGGTTTGTGTATTCATATGCTCTGTACTTGTGTAGCCAATCCTAAGGTCCGGCTCTTCCTTAAAAAGAAACTTTCCAAACATAAATGAAAGACAAATAATTACAACCAAAGCAAAAATAAGATGCCACTTATAATAAGACAAAAAATTTCTAAAACCACTTTGATACAAAAAAAACACCACCTAATCGTATAAACAATATGAATTATACTATAGAAATAATGTTTTTACAAGATATTTATTTAAAATTCTCCAATTGTTAAAAAATAATGCAAATATGGAAGAATACTATTAGGAAATAGTTAAAAGATAAAGGAGGATAATGAATACTTAACAAAAAAAGATGTAAAACTATTGGACACACCGTAAGGGATGCATTTAATATAAAAGAAAGAATAGTTTGCATTTTTTTGGCTATTTATGTTATAATACCAAAAAAAATAACAACAAAAAGCGGCGATGCATTTTCAGTAATTGTGAAATAAGTTTTACAAATCAAATAAGGGGAGAACACAGATGGAGCTTAAGAAAAAATACGGACTTTTTACCGCCATATGTATGGTTGTTGGCATTGTAATGGGCAGTGGTGTGTTTTTTAAGGCACAGACTATACTTGAAAAAACAAACGGGAATATGCCCATGGGAATTATCGCATGGATTCTTGGTGGGGCAATTATGATATCGTGCATACTTGCTTTTTCGCAGATGGCGCAAAGATTTGAGCATATCAATGGAATTGTAGACTATGCAGAGATGATGGTTGGCAAAGGCTATGCTTATAGCATTGGTTGGTTTTTAAGCACCATTTATTATCCTACACTTACATCTATTTTGGCGTGGCTTTCGGCAAGATATACACTTGAGTTTGTTGTATCCGTTAAGCCTGATTTCCCGCTTCTTATCCCTGCATCAGAGGGCGGTTGCATCGTAGGACCGGAGTGTGTGATACTTATGCTGTTTTATCTTTGCATGATTTTTGCACTTAATTCTCTTTCACCTATTGGGTCAGGCAAGTTTCAAACAAGCACAACTGTTATTAAATTTATCCCTCTTGTGCTGATGGCTGTGATTGGCATTATCTATGGCTTTGCTAACGGGAATATAGTTCAAAACTTTACCGTTGAGGCAACAAATGTTGCTGCAGAAAAGCTTTCTAATACACCACTTCTTTCATCTGTTTGTGCCACCGCATTTGCATATGAGGGCTGGATTATTGCAACCTCAATCAATGCAGAGCTTAAAAATTCTAAACGAAATCTTCCACTCGCACTTACAGTGGGAGGTGTGATAATAATTCTAACATATATTTGCTATTATTTAGGTGTTGCAGGTGGTGCAACGAATAATGAGCTTATTGAAAATGGCGCAACAATTGCTTTCACACACGTTTTTGGACCGGTACTTGGCAATGTTCTTAATCTGTTTGTCGCAATATCGTGCCTTGGCACGGCGAACGGACTTATGCTTGGTTGCACACGTGGGTTATATTCGCTTGCAGTTCGTAATCAAGGGCCAAAGCCAAAGACCTTTTTACAGATTGATGGGGAAACCAATATGCCCACAAACTCTGCAATTATTGGGCTTGCACTTACAGCCTTCTGGGGACTTTACTTTTATCTTGCGTGCGTTGCAGGTACGTGGAAAACATACTTCGCATTTGACACATCGGAAATTCCGATAATTTCTATATACGCAATGTATTTGCCGATTTTTGTTATGTGGATGAAAAAAGCAAAGGATAGTGGCTTTGTGGGAAGATATTTGCTTCCTGTTTTTGCAATATGTGGCTCGATATTTATGATATATGCAGCAATATACTCTCACCGTATAAATGTTTTTTATTACCTTATTGTTTTTGCAGTAATAATGTTAATCGGAAGATTGTTTTATAAGAAGGACAAATCAAACTAAAAAACATACCCTTGATTTAAGCGCCGTTCACATAGCAGGTAAAAATCAGATATATAAAGCAAAGCACCCAAAATACTTTTGCATTTCGGGTGCTTTTGTGTAGAGTAAATATGGATTAAAAACCATTAATGGCTTATGTGGGAAAATCAGACCCTTATTCTTGATATTCCTGTAAATATGGCAAAGGTTACAAGGTTTGTCACTACAACGCTTGCGCCAACGGGGATTTCCAGATAATACGAAAGCAGAAGCCCCACAAAAAAGCACAAAATGCCAATGATGGAAGAAATAAAAATAACACCTTTAAAAAACTTACATACGCGCATTGCACTTAATGCAGGGAAGATAATAAGGCTTGAAATAAGAAGTGCCCCCATTATTCTCATCCCCAGTACAATTGTAAGTGCAGTGAGCACCGCGATGACAGTATTGTAAAAGCTAACGCCAACACCTGTAGCTCTTGAGAAGGTTTCATCAAAGGTGATGGCAAAAATTCTGTTGTAAAAGAACACAAACATAATAAGCACCAAAACAGACATTATAACACTTACGAAAACGTCCCCCTCACTCATCGCAAGAATGCTTCCAAACATATAGTTGCAGACATCTGCGTTGATACCGCTTGTCATACTTGTTATAATAATGCCTATCGCAAGCGAAGCCGATGAAAAAATTGCAATTGCAGCATCGGAATTTATTCTGCTGTTTTCCGTTATGCGAAGTAGAATAAATGCCGCCCCGATAACGATTGGTATGGAAACTGCAAGAGGTGCGGCATTAAATGCCGCCGCAACAGAGAGTGCCCCAAAAGATACATGGCTTAATCCGTCACCAATCATACTATAGCGCTTAAGTACAAGGCTTACCCCCAAAACGGAGGAGCAAAGACTTACAAGCACACCCACAATAACCGCACGGAGAAAAAACGAATATGAAAATATATCTGAAAGTGATTCCATCTTTTTCCCTCCTTAACAAGTTGTGTTTTCGTACTCAGCAGGACTTCCATAGAAAAAGTCGGGATTGCTAAGCTTTAAAACGTGCTTTGCAACTGAAAGTGAGCTGTGCACGTCGTGCGATACCATTATTACAGATACGCCTGCTTTGTTGATTTTGCAAATCATATTGTAAAAGTCAATCGTTGCAGAAGGGTCAAGCCCTGACACCGGCTCATCCAAAAGGATAAGCTTGCCTGTTGCACAAAGTGCCCGTGCAAGAAGTACCCTTTGCTTTTGCCCGCCCGAAAGATTACGAAAACACTCATCCTTAATATCATAAATACCGAGAAGCTTCATATTTTCTTTTGCATGGGTTTTTTCTTTTTTTCTGTAAAATGGGAAAAGTCCCATTTTATTTAAGCATCCCGAAAGCACAACCTCAAATGCAGAGGCTGGGAAGCTTTGCTGCTTATCTGTAAGCTGGGGAAGGTAGCCTATCTCATTTTTGCGAAGACCACCATCAAATCTTATTTCACCACTTTGTGGCACTTTAAGCCCTAAAAGAACTTTCATAAGTGATGTTTTCCCGCTTCCGTTCTCACCGAAAATTACAAGAAAGTCACCATCATATACGTCAAAGCTGATGTTTTCAAGTATGTTTTTCCCGTCATAGCCGATTGATAGCTTGTCCACACTTAAAAGCTTATTCACTGCCACTCACCCCCATACAATTACTACAAATGCCGTACATCACCGTGCGGCGGTTATCCACAATAAATCCATGATGCTCAAGGATATGCGGTGCAAGGCCGGACAAAAAGTCACAATCGACATGGAAAAGCGTCTGACAATTTATACACTTTAAGTGAAAATGGTCACCGCAAGCTTCCCCCGAATATTGAAAGCATGCACCTTTATTAGTAATATATTTTTTTACAAGCCCAGCATCAACCATCTTTTCAAGCTGACGGTATACTGTTGCAGTGCCGATGTTCTCACCTTTTTTGCGAAGTGCTGAAACAATCCCTGCGGCAGTTGTATGCTCAGGCGTGGATTTTAAATACTCAAGAATTATATTCTTTTGTTTTGTATTGTATTGATTGTTCATGTTCATTACCTCTATAAAATTGAAAATCATTCTCATATTACAGCAAATTGTTAATATTGTCAAGGATTTATTGACTTTTCTAGCCAGTGTGGTATAATAAAAACCAAATGACTTTGGAGGTTTTTGTATGATTAAGGTTACCATATTTAACGAATTTTGCCATGAGCAAACAGAAGAAAGAGTAAAAGAAATTTATCCTGAGGGTATACATAAGGCAATTGCGAGCTTTCTTGAAACTGATGAGGTTTCTGTTCGCACAGTAACACTTCTTGATGAAAACATGGAAATTACCCCCGATTGTGGCCTTACTGAAGAGGTGCTGGAGGATACCGATGTTTTAATGTGGTGGGGACATATGCGCCATAACGATGTACCTGATGAGGTTGTTGAAAGGGCGCACAAGCACGTTCTTTGCGGTATGGGGGTAATTTTCCTTCATTCTGCACATCACTCAAAGCTTTTTAAGAAGCTTATGGGGACAACCTGTAATCTTTCTTGGCGTGATAAGGCAAAAGAGCGCCTTTGGAACATTAACCCGGCACACCCCATTATGCGTGGTGTAGGTGATTTCTTTGACCTTGAGGTTGAGGAAATGTATGGTGAGCGTTTCGATATTCCAGAGCCTGACAGCCTTCTTATGATTGGTGCATATAGCACAAGTGAGGTTTTCAGAAGTGCTTGCGTATGGCAGAGAGGAAATGCAAAGATTTTCTACTTCCAGCCGGGGCACGAAAGCTTCCCAACATATTACAACCCAACAATTCAGCAGATTATTAAAAATGCAGTTGAATGGGTAAACCCAGACTATAGAGCAAAAGAGCTTGTATGTCCTAATGTAGGTATTTACGAATTCTAAAAATAAAAGGAGATGATTAAAACAAAGTTTTAATCATCTCCTTTTTATCTACACTTATTTTAGCTGTGACAGAATATCTACTGCAGGTGCAGGTATTCTTCCTAGGTAGTCCGGGCCTACGTTAAGAAGCATGTTCATACCGCCTGCGTTGATTTTATTTTTAAGCTCAAGCACTTTTTCGGCTGATTTATAGTTGTTATCAAAAGCCTTATATCCCCAAGTATCGTTAAGTGTAACGGGTATTTCATACAAAATACCATCGTTATTTTGAGCGTCAAGCTGATTATCACCTGAGCTTTTATAATCGCCCAATCCGTTACCTATTCTTGAGTTTACAAGACAATCCGGCTGATATTTTTTTACAATGTCATAAAGCTCTTTACTTTGGCTTGGTGATATTGAAAGGGGTGTATCAAACCATATAAGCGCCAAATCGCCATAGTTTGTAAGGATTTCCTTTACCTGTGGCTTGATTTTATTTTCAAAGCAAATGCTGTAATCTTTTTTATCCTTATCGAGAAAGTCCCAATCGTTAGTCCAAGACATATACCCTGCATTAAGCTTTGGAAGGTGTGGGGGGATAGTCTCTTCGCAAAAGCCACCACCGTTAGGATCAGACCAGTCAAGGTCTTGTGAATAATAAAGACCAAGCTTTATGCCATATTTATAACAGCTTTCGGCAATCTCTGCAATAATATCACGCTTAAAGGGTGTTTTGTCCACAACGTTAAAGTCAGAAACCTTTGAATGATAAAGTGCAAACCCATCATGATGCTTGCTTGTGATTACAAAATATTGCATGCCTGCATCCTTTGCAAGCTTTATCCAATTATCAGCATTAAAATAAATGGGGTTAAACACGTTTGTAAGGTTGTGATACTCTTTATTAGGAATACGAAAGTGTGACTGTGCCCATTCTCCGATGTAATCAATCCTGCCCCCGTTATACTCTCCGCCAAGTATACTGTAAAGGCCAAAGTGAACCATCATACCAAATTTTGCCTCGCGAAACCACTGTTTGTTATCCATTTATATCCACTCCTCATTTTTATATGGCTATTATATAGGATAGTTTTTTATAAGTAAATAATCAAAATTTGTTTATATATGCTTGAAATTGTCTTTAAAAAAGTCGGGAAATAGTAGTCAGGAAACTGCTTAAGGTTTCCTGACTACTATTTAGTGGTTTTTATTTCTGTATGCCATTCTTGCCATTGCCCTTGCAAGAGATGCCTGTGAATGTAGGTATTCAATCTTTCCAAGCTTATGGGAAAGCCGTTCTTCTGCCCTTTCCTTTGCTTCTTGTGCGCGCACAAGGTCAATATCCTCAGCGCGCTCCACACTGTGCGAAAGAAGAATTACAGCGTCATTTAAAACATGGACAAAGCCTGTGCCTGTGAAGGCATTTACCTCTGTGCCGTCACCACAAACAAAGCGCATTGCACCATTTGTAACTGCAATTGCCATAGCCTCATGGTTGGCTTCTATTGCCATTTCACCATCCACTGCAGGGAATACAAGAATTTGTGCTTCACCTTCATAAAAAAGCTTGTCGCTTGCGATTATTTTAAGATTAAATGTTTTCATTATTCTTTGCCCGCTTTTCTTATCATATCGTCGATTGTGCCAACATTAAAGAATGCCCATTCGGGATAATCGTCAACCTCACCATTTATGATTGCCTTAAACCCACGAAGTGTTTCACTAAGCGGTACATATGCCCCCTTAATGCCTGTGAAGTTTTCTGCAACGAAAAATGGTTGTGACAAAAACTTTTGTATTTTACGCGCCCTGTATACGATTTGCTTATCCTCATCAGAAAGCTCATCCATACCAAGTATTGCAATAATATCCTGAAGCTCCTTATACTTCTGAAGATACTCCTCTACCCTTCGTGCAATATTATAATGCTCCTCTCCGACTATATCCGCCTCTAATATACGAGAGGCAGATTCAAGAGGGTCAACAGCGGGGTAAATACCCTGCTCAACAATTTTTCTTGAAAGAACTGTTGTTGCGTCAAGGTGCGCAAAGGTAGTTGCAGGCGCAGGGTCAGTAATATCATCGGCAGGCACATAAACTGCCTGCACACTTGTTACAGAGCCGTCCTTTGTAGATGCAATTCTCTCTTGAAGTGAGCCAAGCTCTGTTGAAAGCGTTGGCTGATACCCAACTGCAGAGGGCATTCTTCCAAGCAGAGCAGAAACCTCACTACCTGCCTGAATGAAACGGAAAATATTATCTATAAATAATAGTACATCCTTTTTTTCTTCATCACGAAAATATTCTGCCATACTAAGGCCTGCTTCGGCAACGCGCATACGTGCCCCCGGCGGCTCATTCATCTGACCGAAAACAAGTGCAGTTTTACTAAGCACGCCTGATTCTTTCATTTCTGTCCAAAGGTCATTACCCTCACGCGATCGCTCCCCAACACCTGTAAAGATGGAATATCCGTCATGCTGGGTTGCAATATTGTTTATGAGTTCCTGAATTAAGACTGTTTTACCAACACCTGCACCACCGAAAAGGCCGATTTTACCACCCTTTGAGTATGGCGCAAGAAGGTCAACAACCTTAATGCCTGTTTCAAGGATTTCTATAACGGGGCTTTGGTCTTTAAAAGCAGGGGCTGATTTGTGTATACTCCTATGCGGTGCATTGGCAAGGGACGGGCCACCATCAAGGGTATTACCCAGAACATTAAATATTCTGCCAAGCGTTTTATCACCAACGGGAACGGTCAAAGACCCATCAGTAGAATAAACTTCCATATCTCTATAAAGGCCCTCCGGTGGAGATAAAAGCACGCATCTTGCAGTGCTTTTTCCAATATGCTGAGAAACCTCCATTACATACTTTCTATCACCATTCATTGCACAGAGTGCAGTTTTCATTTTTGGCAGTGTGCCAATTTCAAATTCAACATCGGCAACTGGGCCGTTTACCTGAACTATCCTGCCCGTAGTATTCATTTAGCGTTCCTTCTTTCTGCTAATTCTACTTTTCTTCTCCGAAGCGCCATAACACCGCCAATAACCTCATTTATTTCTTGGGTTATCGCAGCCTGCCTTGCACGATTGAATTCTATCCCAAGCGCAGAAAGCATTTTATTTGCACTGTCATTTGCACTTTTCATTGCCACCATACGTGAGTGCTGCTCACTGCAATACGATTCAATAAGTGCACCATAAATATAGCCCGCAATATAGTTTGGGACGATGGAATCAATCAAATCTTTAATTGAAGGATAAAACTGAATTTCACCATCGTACATGAAATCCGACCTATTTAGCTCTTCAAAATCGGGCCTGTGAAGGGGAAGAAGCTCCTTCGAGACAGTTTCACACTGACCATTTTCAAGAATTTTAGTGTAAATAATATACACCTCATCAAGCTTGCCCTCTTCATACCTATCAAGAATAATTTCGGTAATTCTGCGCGCCCTGTTCATTGTTGGCTTGTTAGCTGAGAAACCAAAGTCCTCCACTATTTTTATGCCCTTGTGCATAAAGTAGTGCCTTCCAACCTCACCAACAACATAAAGGGAAGGTTTTTTTACATCCTTAAGATGCTCCGAAACGGACTTTAGCACATTAAGATTATATGCACCTGCAAGCCCTTTGTCAGCAGTTATTATTATATAAGCGCACCTATCATGGCTTTCGCTTTCACCGTCTATATTATGAAGAAAAACATCCTGAATGTCAGGCATATTACGAAGTATGCAGGTAATAGAATCCTGAAGTGTTTCAAAGTATGGCATAGCAGAACTAAGTGCTTGCTTTGCCTTTTGCACCTTTGAGGAGGATATCATATACATCGCATTTGTAATCTGCTTCGTTTCCTTTATGCTTTTAATCCTTGATTGAATTTCTCTTAAATTAAGCATTGTTCTCACCACCGAAGCGTATTGCCTTAAATTCTATAGCAGCATTAGAGATTTGTGCAATCGTATCATCATCAAGCATACCATTGTTGTCAATAGAGGTGGCAATATTAGGGTGCTTTTCGTTTATATATTCAAGAAGATCCTTAGAGAAGGACTTAATTTCCTTTACAGGAACATCAATAAACACTTTATGTGTTGCCGCACAAAGGGTTATTACCTGCTCTGAAAGTGACCTCGGACAAGCGCGTGGTTGCTTTAATATTTCCATAAGTCCTTTTCCGTAGGCAAGCTGCATAGCTGTTTGACTATCCAGCTCCGAGCTAAACTGTGTGAAAACCTCCATTTCACGGTACTGCGCAAGGTCAATTCTAACACCGCCTGCAGCCTTTTTCATAGCCTTTGTCTGTGCTGCACCACCAACACGTGATACTGAAAGTCCAACATTTACCGCAGGACGCATACCAGAAAAGAACAGACTTGATTCAAGGAAAATCTGACCATCTGTAATAGAAATAATATTAGTGGGAATATATGCGGAAACGTCACCGGATTGTGTTTCAACAATCGGAAGCGCAGTGATTGATCCGCCAATACTGTCAAGCAAATTACAAGACCTTT
This sequence comes from uncultured Oscillospiraceae bacterium, assembly GCA_964651775.1. GTDB lineage: Bacteria > Bacillota > Clostridia > UMGS1883 > UMGS1883 > UMGS1883. Next base: position 18,340 of record CAZYYT010000006.1, read on the forward strand.
CTAAAAGTCTTGAATGGAGATAGAAAACGTCTCCGGGATATGCCTCACGACCGGGGCTTCTTTCAAGTAAAAGTGAAAGCGCACGATAAGCTACCGCGTGCTTTGAAAGGTCATCATAAACGATTAAAACGTCACGCCCCTTATACATAAAGTATTCTGCAAGCGCAGTGGCTGAGTAAGGTGCAATGTACTGAAGTGCCGCACTGTCACTTGCGGTAACCGCAACAACAGTGGTATAGGGGAGTGCACCATTATCCTCCAGCATTCTAACGACATTTGAAATGGTGGATGCCTTTTGCCCTATCGCAACATAGATACAAATTACATCTTTATCTTTTTGGTTAAGTATTGTGTCAATAGCAACAGAGGTTTTGCCCGTTTGCCTGTCACCAATTATAAGCTCACGCTGGCCTCTTCCTATAGGAAACATTGAGTCAATAGATAGAATACCGGTTTCAAGAGGAACAGTCACAGATTTTCTTTCAAGGATGCCGGGTGCTTCACATTCTATAGACCTGAATTTAGACGTAGTAATAGCGCCTTTCCCATCAATCGGCTCACCAAGGGCATCAATGACCCTTCCTAAGAATTGTTCGCCAACGGGCATGCCTGCACGCTTTGCTGTTCTAACAACCCTTGTTCCGTCTGAGATAGAGTCATCATCACCTAAAATAATGCAGCCTATATCGTCTTTTCGCACATCAAGAACAATACCCTTTGTGCCGGTATCAAAAATAATAATCTCGCCATACATTGCGTGGCCAATGCCATCTATTGTTGCAATTCCATCCCCAACAGATTTAACAAAGCCAATTTCCTTACAACTTGCCTCAAGTGAAAATTCCTCCACACTTGTGCGAAGCATAGAAAATATTTCATCAATATCCTGAATTTTGGCTTCATTGATTTTTTCAAGTTTTTCCGCAAGCTGGCGATTTCTGCCCTCTAAAGACCAGTCAAAAACACTGTTTCCATAGTTTATGATAAAGCCGGTGCCAAGCGATTTATCCTGGATAATATCAATTTTAATCTCATCAAGATCAAATTCATTCAAAAGAAATTCACGGATAGAGTTTAGCTGGGTATCACTTGGTGATTCTACACAACGGATTATGGCTGTTTCTATGTGAGGATCTTTAGTACCTTTTCGAACGCCCATTTTAACTCTTCCTTTCCGTTTGCTCTATAAATGCATCGTATAGCTCTGAATTGTTTTCTGCCGAAATTTTTTCTGCAGCACTTTGCGCAAGGCCTGTGATTTCATTTTTAGCCTTTTCAAGAGCATTTTGATATTCCTGACGTGCGCTAAGTTTTGCTTTTCCTAAAATATCGTCGGCCTTTTTCGTTGCCTCATCCACAAGACGATTATATTCTTCATTGGCGGTGTTTCGAGCCTCTTTAATAATTTCTTTACCCTCTTTTGCAGCACCGTCAAGCGAATTGCGATACTGGGTAAAAAGCTCATTTGCTTCATTTTTTATGTTTTCGGCTTCATCAAACTTTTGGTTTATTTCATTTTCACGGTCTTTCATAATTTTATCAATCGGCTTAAAGAGAAACTTCCTCAGTAAAATGTAAAAGATTACAAGATTTATTATGGTAAAAAGCAAGCTCCAATCTATAGATATCATTGTGGTTTCCTTCTTTCTTAATTGTCTTCTTACTTAAGCATCATAATAATAAGAACCGCTATAACAAAGCCATAGATAGCTGTTGCTTCTGCAAGGGCACAACCAAGAAGAAGCACCTTTGTAATTTTGCCGTCTGCCTCAGGCTGGCGTGCGATGGCATCTGCCGCCTTAGATGTAGCAAGGCCGATACCAATACCTGCACCCACACCTGTTAATACTGCTAATCCTGCTCCAAGTGCTAATAATCCGTTCATAGTAAAACTTCCTTTCAAAATTATTCTACCGCTTCTCTTATGAAAAGTGATGTTAGAAATACAAAAATATATGCCTGAATTAAACCGTCAAAAAGGTCAAAATAAAGTCCGAATATCACCGGAAGCCCTACCGGAAGCACAAACTCTACAAGCTTCATAACAACCGATGCACCCATAATATTACCGAAAAGTCGCATGCAAAGTGATAACGGCTTTATAATAAGCTCAAGTATGTTAATCGGGGCGATAACTGCCATCGGCTGTGCAAAGCCTTTAAGCCAGCCCTTTGGTCCTTTTTTACGTATTGCCGCATATTGAATCAAAATAATACTCATAATGGCAAGTGCCGCGGTAACATTAAAATCCTCTGTGGGTGGCTTAAGGCCGAAGATTCCCATTATATTTGCAATAGCAATATAAAGTAAAATTGTTGCAATATAGTCGGTATACTCCTTTGCCTCTTCGCCTAGCATTCCCGAAACAAGGTTTATAAGCTTTGTTATTGCACATTCAAAAAACAGCTGTTTTTTGCCTGGGTCTTTCACCTTGAAATTCCTGACAAGGAGGGCACATATAAATAAAATAGCAAACATAATTATCCATGTTACAACAACGGATTCCTTGATTGCAATTTTACCTATTTTAAAAATTGTTTCACTGCCGAGGCTTTCCACAATTTCTCTAGACAAATCATCCATTAGCCGACACTCATTTCTAAAAAAAGTAATTATAGATATATTATACGCTTCTTTTTTGTATTTTCAAGTTTATTTTTCGCCAAACATTTTCACAATTCAACCTAAAAATTGTATATTATGTTTTTTCGCTTCCATGAAAACAATGATTAATGGAACAATGACGGAGCTTAACAGAGGCATCTTTACTGAAATTCTTACACAGTTAAGAAAATTTAATGCAGTAAATAAAACGGACACCGTTTTTAATGAGGAATACTTAAAGCTTGTTTTAAATCGCATGGCAATTGAATCAGGCGTTTATCTGCTTTTCCACGCATATATGACAAGGGTGCCTGCAGGGTTATGTCGATTTGCGCATCGATTGGGCAGGCGGCAGGTACAGCTGCGGCGCTTTTAAAACGCGAAGGTAAGGATGCATCAGAAATGGATGTGAAAAAGCTTCAGGAAATTTTAACAAAGGATGGAGCGTTCTTTTAATTTGAAATAAAATCATTGCAATCTGCGCACAAATAGTGTATTATGTATATTGGTAATTTGATCAAAAGAGGTGCAGATTTTTGGAAAAGCTTGAGATTACCGGTGGAAAACCGCTTTTCGGTGAAATTGCAGTGTGCGGCGCTAAAAACGCGGCAGTTGCAATTATCCCTGCAGCATTGCTTGTAGACGGCATTTGCCGTATTGAAAATATACCCGATATTAAAGATGTTAGGCTTATTATAGATATGCTTGTTCAACTTGGTGCAAAGGTTACTTATATAGATGATAACACCATAAGTGTTGATTCTACCAAGATTAAAACACATATAGCCCCGATGGAGCTTGCAAGTAAAATGAGGGCAAGCTACTATCTTCTGGGTACACTTTTAGGACGTATGAAAAGGGCGGAGGTTTCGCTTCCCGGTGGATGTAACTTTGGTGTAAGACCGATTGACCTTCACGAAAAAGGCTTTCGTGCACTTGGTGCTGATGTTAATATTGAAGAGGGCATCGTTTTTGTCGAAGCACAAAGGCTTGTCGGAACAAACATTTACCTTGATACTGTAAGTGTCGGTGCAACAATAAACATCATTCTTGCTGCAGTGCTTGCAGAGGGTAAGACGGTTATTGAAAATGCCGCTAAGGAGCCACATATTGTTGATGTGGCAAACTTTTTAAATGCAATGGGTGCACAGGTGCGTGGTGCAGGTACAGATACTATAAGAATCACAGGTGTTAAAGAGATGCGTGGCGGAAGCTACAGCATTATTCCTGACCAGATTGAGGCAGGCACATTTATGCTTCTTGCAGCAGCTGCAGGTGGTGAGGTGCTTGTTCGCAATATCATCCCTAAGCATATGGACTGTCTTGTTTCAAAGCTTGAGGAAATGGGTGTAAATATAACAGAATATGATGATTCAATAAGAGTCGAAAGAAGCAAAGAACTTCGTGGGGTACAGGTGCGCACAATGCCATATCCCGGCTTCCCGACAGATTTGCAACCACAGATGGTTGCCCTTTTATCTACAATAAGTGGTAAAAGCATAATGGTTGAGGATGTTTGGGAGAATAGATTTCAGTATGTTGACCAGCTACTTGCTATGGGTGCAGATATTGTAGTTGAGGGTAAGAGAGCAAACATACAAGGAAAGAAGCTTCAGGGTGCGGCTGTTACTGCTACAGACCTTCGTGCAGGCGCCGCACTTATTATTGCTGCAGCGGCGACAGAAGGTATTACAGAGATTGCATCCCCACATTATATTGATAGAGGATATTCGGATATTGAGCGCAGGCTTCGTTCAATAGGAGTAAAGATAGAGCGTATTTTTGAGGCGGACTGATTGATGAAAAACAATTTAACAATATGCCCGCTTTCCTCGGGAAGCAGTGGAAACTGCATTCTTGTAAAAAGTATGGATGCCACATTTTTGGTTGATTGTGGTCTTACGGGGAAAGCCTTTGAAAAAGAATTAGAATCTTTCGGGCAAAATCCGAGAGAACTTGACGCAATTATCGTTACACATGAGCATAATGACCATATTAAAGGTGTTGGAATAGTAAGCAGGCGTTATAAACTGCCGATTTATGCAACTGTAGGCACATGGAAGGGGATGATTGGTCAAATTGGTAAAATTGACCCAGAGTTGGTGCGCTACATATCTGCGGAGGTGCCATTTCTTATAAATGAAACGGCTGTTTATCCGTTTGAAACCTCGCACGATGCGGCGGAAAGCATTGGTCTTGTTTTCTCTGCCGGTGGGAAAAAGGGTGCTGTTGCGACAGACCTTGGAAGCGTTACAAAGCATATTTATGATTTGCTTTCCGGGTGTGAGATGGTTGTTATTGAAGCAAACCATGATGAAATTATGCTGGCCTACGGCCCATATCCCCAAAGACTTAAGCAAAGAATTCTTTCAGACTTTGGTCACCTTTCAAACAGAATATGCGGTGCACTTTGTGCAAAGCTTGTGCGTGAGGGTAGTGTAAGAAAGATTACACTTGGCCACTTAAGCAGTGAAAATAACACACCAAGCTGTGCTTATGACTGCGTTTCAAGAAGCATTGAGGCGGCAGGCTATAAAATCGGTGAGGACGTATACCTTTATGTTGCCAACCGTAGCTGTATCAGTGAAAAAATGGAAGTGTAGATTATGACTGTAAATATAATAAGCGTTGGAAAAATCAAAGAAAAGTATTTTATAGATGCAATGGCTGAATACGAAAAACGTATCAGCCGTTTTTGCAAGATAAACAGTATTTGTTTGCCTGACAAAAAAATCCCCGATTCGCCCACTGTGGGGGAGTGTAATCAGGTTTTAAAAGAAGAAGGGGAAGAGATTTTAAAAAAAATCGGTAAATCTGACTATGTGATTGCAATGTGTGTTGAGGGTAAGATAATTTCAAGTGAGGAATTGGCTGAAAAAATGGCACTTGTGCAAATGCAAAGCTCAAGCATAACATTTGTAATTGGTGGTTCGCTGGGCCTTTCGGATGAGGTTAAAAATCGTGCAGATTTTAAGCTTAGTCTTGGGAAGATGACGCTTCCTCACAGAATTGCAAGGCTTGTATTAGAAGAGCAAATATATCGTTCGTTTAAAATAAATGCAAACGAAGAGTATCATAAATAAAAGAAGCAGGTTGGAATTTCCAACCTGCTATTTATTTAGCTAAAAATCTTCCTATATCGTGCATTAACCTAAGGTGCTTTGAAAGTAACTCATCGGGAAGTGTGCCATACACAAGTTCAAAGGTTAGTTCACCTTGATAGTTGGCTTTTTTAAGTATTTTCATTGAGGTATCCCAATCAATAATACCCATAAAAGGTGGCACATGAATATCCATATCATAATTACAATCGTGGACGTGTGTTGAAATTACAAGTGGCGCAATCTTTTCAAGGTTTTCAGTCATTTTTTCACCAAAGGCAACCTGCCCGTGACCAAAATCCCAACAACAGCCTACATTGGGGGAGTTAAAGCGTGTTATAATTTCAAAAATTTCATCAAGCTCTGAGCAGCACCTTGTACGCCCCAGACTTACATCTCTATCTTCAAAAAGATTTTCAACAGCAACATTCATGCCAAGTTTTTTTGAAATTTCAACATAAGGCGCCCAAAAGTCATATGCAAAAGCGCAAGCATCCTTACTGCTATATTCACCCGTAAAAACATATTCATCTGCGTGGATAACAACAATCTTTGAATTAATAATTGAAGATATTTCAAAAAATCTGTCAAGATATTCTTTAAAAACTGCCTCATCCATTCTAGTGTATCGGTTAAATGGTGCATGCGTTTGGTTAACAACAATTTTGTTTGCACTAAAATCCTCGGCAAGCTTTTGTGCTTTTTCCTTCCAATCACTATCTTTATAAAAATTAGGTGAGCAGTCAACAAAGTCAAAGCCTGCCTCCTTGCATAAAATTGCGGCATCAAGGTCAGTTTTTAACTCTTTGGAATTATAATTTTTGCAAACGTATCCGGTGTTCATAGAAATTTTCATGATTTAAGTCCTTTCAATCGTTAAATTTTTTTTCCATACTCCAACAAAATACGAAATTGTTGTGACAACTGCTTCTAAACCCCACGAAAGTGCCCAGCCCAAATACACCCCGTGCATTTCGTATCTTGAAAGTAAAAACGTAAACACTACTCTTACCACTGCACC
>CAZYYT010000006.1:25075-31763 GCA_964651775.1 uncultured Oscillospiraceae bacterium
AACCATGTAATCCCCATCGTCAGCAGTACGTATGGCAATGCTAACTTTTTCATACACTCTTCTTTCATAGATAATGTCCTATTATAAACACAATGAATGCGGCCAGTAGTGATACCACTGCACCAAGCATTGTAAGGAAAATAAGCCAATTAAGTGTGCCGGTGCCACGATAAAATGCATGGAAAAGATTGTTTACAAGGTTTAAAAGCACCAGCGGAAGGTATATCCTAACAAAAATTAAAGCATAGCCGAAGCCATCCCCCACATACCCCTTGGGGAAGAATAAACCGCAGACTTCCTTGGCAAAAATTGTGCAACCAAGTATAGGAACAGAGGTAAACAAAAGCCCCTGCAAAAGCCCTACAAAAACACCCTTTTTCATATGCTTAACTGACTTTTGTGCACCAACACAATGTGCAGTGTAGGTGCTTACCGTCTTGGCGGAGTTTTGGTATGTAACAGCGACAAGGTTATATATCTGCATAACTACGGAGTAGCTTGCACTTGCACCACTGCCAATCGCGTTTACCATCGGTGAAACTAATATCGAGGCTGTGTACATAACCGCCTGCTGAAACGCCACCGGAAACGAACGGATTGAGATTGAGCGCATCATTTCTTTGGAGTAGCTTACCTTTTCTTTTGAGACGCCCATCTCAGTAAAGCATTTTCTAACCTTTACAAAATAACAAATATCAACTGTAAGTGCCGAAATAACAGTTGAAGCACCAATTCCTGCAATGCCAAGGTCAAATACTGTTACAGAAAGCATACTTACGGCTATGTTTAAAATGGCAGACAGTATTGTCATATAAAAAGGGAAGGATGTCATCCCAAAGCTGTGCATAATTTGTACAAAGGTGTTTGACAAAATTATAAACACAAAGCCAATCATATATATAATTACATAAATTTTTGCATCGGATAAAATGGACTTATCGACCTGTAATATTGAAAGAATAGGCCCAAGAAAAACAACAGTGATAATTGCAAACAAAACAGAAACAATGGATGTTGATGAGAGTGTATGATAGACAGAGCTTTTTACATCACTATATTTTTTTGCACCGAAAAGTGCCGCAACATACATAGCCGCACCCGCACTAAACCCCCAAAATAGAGATGACGCAAAAGATAAAAGTGCCGAAGTTGCCCCAATTGCCGCAAGTCCATGGGCGCCTAAAAATTTGCCAGCAATGATGGTATTGGTAATATTGTACGCCATTGAAAAAATTGCGGCCATTACTGACGGAAAGCCATATGTAATAAAGTTTTTGTATATGTTTCCGTCTGTTAAGTCCTTCATCGTAATTCTCCTTGACAAATGCTAAAGTAATTGTATAATTATTATATCACTTTATCAAGAATTTTCAAGTATGTTCAAAATATAGATAAATTCTCAACTTTTATCAAAAGAGGTGTGGGCAATGTATCAAAAAGAAAGATTGGACGAAATATTAAATATACTGAAGCAAAGCGGATACGTAACGATAAAATACCTTATGGAGCAGCTTCACTATAGCACCGCAACCATAAACCGTGATTTAAATATATTAGAAAAGAAGGGGCTTGTTAAGCGTAGCTACGGTGGGGTGGAGCTTGTAAAACAAAGCAGCGTTCTACTCCCGTTTAGGTACCACAAAATGAAGACTGAAAAAAACACCATTGCGCAAAAGGCTGCAGAGCTTGTTAAAGATGGGGACGTTATTTTTATTGATGGCACCACCACGACAGAATATATGGACAGACACCTTATTTTTAAAAAAAATATAACCGTTATAACAAACAACATAAAGCTTGTCGAAACACTTGCGACTTACGATGTAAATGTTGTATGCCTTGGTGGCAGGGCTGTGGAAAAGCCCTATATGCTATATAGTGATGAAACCGTGGAAAATGCCCGTACATATCATGCTAATAAGATGTTTTTTGCATCGGGCGCAATTACCCGTGATGGGAAAATTGGTGGTGGTGACACGTATTTTATGCTTGAACGCACAATGCTTCAAAACGCTGACGAGGTTTATTACCTTGCCGACCATGAAAAGGTGGGTGCGCCTTGCTCTAAAATAGTATGCAAGCTAGACGAGGTAAATGGGATCATCACTGACTATCACTTTGATGAAGAAACAAAGCAAAAATTTAGTAATACACAATTTATAGAGGTGTAAAAAGGTGGCCTTTAGCCACCTTTTTTTATTTGCTGATTTTAAATATTACTCCATCATTTCTGCCTATAGATATAGTCTTGTTTTGGGGCGGATTCCCCCAAACCTTTGATACCTTAAACTTATCATTTATTAAGATATTTGCTTCAACCGCCTTATTATGATAATTAATTGCAAAAATGTAGTATGTATTTTCATCTATTTGATGCTCTGTTGTGCAAATAAACGGGGATGAAACCTCCACAAGCCTATTTATACCTGAAGAAGCGGCAAGCTCACGATAAATAATATCATAGCGTGGTTCATTTTCGCTATAAAATGCACCATCCTTATTTGACAGGTACTCTTCAAGAGGCATTGTAAGAAGGTAAACAAAGCCTTTTTTGTACTTTTTCTTGAAAAATACGGGGATGTTTTCCTCATCATAAGCAAGCACTTCGCAATCCCAAGATTCAGCAGCAAGTGTTGCACTTGATTTTAACGGAAGCTTTTCATCATTAATGTACACGATTCTGTCTTTTTGGACCTGCATTCTGTGGCTGAAGGTAACACCAAAAATTTCGGGAATATCTCTGAAAAGTGTTTTGCCGACGGAAAGATAAAGAACACTGCCCTTCGAAACTTTTTCCAAAACGCTATCAAGCCTTCTTTTTGTAATGGGCTTATTTCCGTTAATACTTGGTAAAATATAAAGGGAAGAGTCGGGAATTTCGTCAAGTGCATAAGAAAAGTTTACATCAAGATTCGCTCTTTTAGAAAGAATGTACGATGCACGGATAACATCACTTTCCATATCTATATCATCACGTGGAACAATAATTGTTCCTTCGGTGATATGTTTCGGAAGATTGCCACCAATTGTGTCAAGAAGCTTTTTGAAATTTATGTTCACATCTGTAATAGGCTTTGGTTTATTGTTTTTATCAAAGAATCCATAGTCGCTTCCGATGTTGTTCCAATCGTATGGGGCATATGTAAGATGCCCTTGGTCAAACGCACACCACCACATAGTACCGTGCAAATTATGCGCAAGTGAACTCATAAGACAAGCACGATAAAAATCAGCCTCAGAGCTTTGTGAGCAGTTGGTATATCCTATTGAGCCGAATTCCTGAACAAATGTAGGGATTTTGGAGATATCTTCACTGATTTTGCATCGATAACAAAGGTCCATAACAGGCTTCATAGATGTGAGCGGGTCCGTGTATGAGTCAAAAATATTGTACGGATGTGTTGTGTGTATATCACAATATTCTCCAACAGTTTTAAGTGAACAATCACTTCTTTCAATGCTTGATGAACAAACCCCTGATATAACGGGGTGACTCGGGTCTGTAAGCTTAATTGCATCTGCCATTAAGCTTGCCCATACATAAAATGAATCATAGGTGAAATTTTCATCCCTGTTTAGATTTGTAACTTCATTTCCTAAATCCCAACCTGCAACAGCTCTGTTGTCTTTAAATCTTTTTACAAAGTACTTAACAAATCTCAGCTGCCACTTCATAACTGTCGGATCACTCAAAAGGCTTTTTCCCGCAAAGGCAAGCGGCATAAAGTTTCTATACGACATATGCCCTGTGATAAGTCCTACGATAAGCTTCATATTATGATTTTTTGCTAAAGTGCAAAAAGTCTCAAACTCTTGGCATGCTTTTTCACTTACACCTGCCCTACCTGCTTTTGTATCGGGGAGTGGTGCTTCATCAAATCTGTATTCGTAAACTCCCTCAGGGGTATAGAGCGCCTTAAGTGGCTGAAAAATAGGCCAAAGCGGAAATACTCGAAGGAGAGTTATCCCTGCTTTTTCAAGAAGTGTAAGGTCCTTATCAATAGAATCTTCATCAAAATCCTTCCACATATTTATGGAATTTTTTGATGCCCAGTAATTTATTCCGGTAAAAAAATCTTTTTCAATACAATTCATGTAAATCACATCCTAATTGACTTTTTTTATTTTGTGTAATATAATTATATCAAATCAATGTGTGATATAATTGCATTTTATTAATAATAAATTTGCATTTTTTAATATTGTATGGTTGGAGCATGGAAAATGGAAAGCATAAAACTTAACCCTCAAAAAAATATTACCGTGATAAGTGATAATGTGTTTTCTTATCAACTACATACTCATATGTATTATGAGCTTACACTTTATGACGCCTTTGACGGATATGTTGTGGTAAATAATAAAAAGATAAATATAACAAATCCAACTGCAATACTTTTAACTCCGTATGATTTTCATGAGATTGTTGTTAAAGGCAAAAAAATTGCAAAATTTATTAAGCTGGGATTTGATAACAGTGTGCTTGAAAGGGGATACTTTGACGCAATCAAATCTGCAATATATGTGGAAAATATTCAAAAAACAAGTTTTTTTTATAGTCTGTTTCAGGAAATACAATGTAAAAAAGAAGAAAAGACATATATTTCAGTTCTTATAAATGCAATAGTGCACAAAATGACACAAGAAGGGAATTGCATTGCAGATGCAAAAAATGGTCCCACACATAATATTGTTATTGAGGCGGTTAAACTGATACACGAAAACTTTCAAGAGGATATAAAGCTTTCAAATGTTGCAGAGAGGCTTTATATAACTCCTCAGTATTTATCAAAAATTTTCAGAGCAGAAACGGGAATTAATTTTTCTAAATATCTTTTGAATTTAAGGCTTAATTACGCAGCGGACAGATTGAAAAATACAAGTGAAAGTATAACTCAAATATGCTATGGATGTGGGTTTGAAAACCTTTCTCATTTTCACAGGTGTTTTAAAAAATGCTTTGGGGAAACCCCAAAAAAATACAGAAACAAATAAAAAGCACGAAAACGTAAGGTTTCGTGCTTTTAACTTTAATATGGGTTCACGGTATATAGTAAAATATTTTAATGTTAATTTCAAGGAGTAGTTTTGTGGCTTTGTTTAGTAAAATAAAATGATTTATTAAAAATAAAATCAAAAGAATTTGCACATAATATAAATATTATTTTGGCAAAGGAGAATTATATGCAAAAATCTCTATGGTTTGACCAAACGGATTTACCCAAATATAAAAAGCTTAATGGCAATATAAAAACCGATGTATTAGTCATAGGAGGCGGAATTTGTGGCATCCTGTGCGCATATTTTTTAAAGCAGTCAGGCGTCAGCTTTGTTCTTGTAGAAAAGGATAGGATCGCGCAAGCCACAACAGGGAATACCACAGCAAAAATCACATCCCTTCACGGACTTGTTTATAATGATTTGATAAACAGTTTCGGAAAAGAAACTGCACAAAAGTATTTAAATATAAATGAAGACGCGATAAAAAAATATGAAGAACTGTGCAAAAATATTGAATGTGACTTTGAAAGAAAATCTGCTTATACCTATTCAACGGATAATCTGTCAAAGATTGAAAAAGAGGTAAGTGCACTAAATTCTCTTGGAATGGATGCAAAAATAACCCACACTTCACCACTTCCGATTAAGTTTAAAGGTGCAGTTGGGATAGAGAACCAGGCACAGTTTAGTCCACTTAAATTTTTAGAGCATATCTCAAAGGACTTAAAAATATACGAAAACACGATGGTGCGCGAAATAACGCGTGATGGTGCTATCTGTGACAGCGGAAAGATTACTGCCAATAAGATAATTGTAGCAACACACTTTCCTTTTATAAACAAGCATGGCAATTATTTTTTAAAGATGTATCAGCATCGTTCATATGTGCTTGCTCTTGAAAATGCACAAGATGTAGAAGGAATGTATTTAGATGAAGCAGAAGGTGGCCTTTCCCTCAGAAATAGTGGCGACCTTTTATTATTGGGTGGCGGTGGCAAAAGGACAGGTAAAAAGTGCGGAAACTGGGAGGAGCTTATATATTTTAGGAACAAGCATTATCCCGAAAGTATTATAAAGTACAAATGGGCAACGCAGGACTGCATGAGTCTTGACAAAATTCCGTATATAGGGCAGTATTCTAAAAATACCCCAAATTTATATGTTGCAACAGGCTTTAATAAATGGGGCATGACATCATCCATGGTTTCCGCAATGATTTTGTGCGACATGGTGCAAGGCATTAAAAATGATTACGAAGATGTTTTTTTCCCTTCAAGAAGCATCTTAAAACCACAGCTTTTAGTAAACGGCATTGAAACTATTTCTAATTTTATTATTCCTACCACAAAGCGCTGTTCCCACCTTGGCTGTGCCTTAAAGTGGAATAAAGCCGAGCATACTTGGGATTGTTCCTGCCATGGCTCAAGATTTGATAAAAACGGCAAACTTATAAATAACCCAGCAACAAAGGGTATAGATTTACACTAGTTTTATATTAATATTTTTTACAGTTTTATTTTTTAAGTAAGTACAGAAAAAAAGACACACTTTCACACAGAGATTTAACAAAATGAATTGAGAGGCAGACTCAATCTGGACAAAAGAAAAGCGACCATGTAGGAGCTTTCCTGTGAACCGACCCCCAAAAGTTAGACCAAAAATCTAACGATTGGGAGGTCGGTTTTTT
>CAZYYT010000007.1:0-30794 GCA_964651775.1 uncultured Oscillospiraceae bacterium
ACTTTGTGAGCAAGTTATAGCAATGGCCGCAAAATCACTTATTGATGGAAACACCGCTATGGCGCAAGATATCATTCCATTGGATAAGGAGATTGACCAAAAAGAGCGTGATATTGAGTCTTTATGCCTTAAAATGCTTTTGCAACAACAGCCCGTTGCAAGGGATTTAAGACAAATTTCTGCGGCGCTTAAAATGATAACAGATATGGAGCGCATTGGTGACCAATGCTCTGATATTGCAGAAATTATTGGCTTTATGGATGGCAAATTGACAAGTCAAACTACCCTTATATCCGAAATGGCAAGGGCTACAATTAAGATGGTTACAGAAAGTATTGACGCTTATGTTAAGCAGGATGTGGGGCTTGCAAAAGCTGTAATAGAACACGATGATATTGTTGATGACTACTTTGATAAAGTTAAAGATGAGATTGTTACTTTAATTACTGACAATAAGAGTGTGGGCGAATATGCTATCGACCTTCTTATGATTGCAAAATATTTTGAGCGTATAGGTGATCACGCAACAAATATTGCAGAGTGGGTTGAGTTTTCCGTTACCGGAATTCACAAGGGAGAAGTAGAGCTATGATGGTTTGGTGTGTTGAGGATGATGAAAACATTCGTGAATTAGAGGTTTACACTCTTACTGCGACGGGCTTTGAAGCTAGGGGATTTTGTGATTGTAAAGCGTTTTTTGAAGAGCTTGAAAAGGCGATGCCAGATTTGGTTGTTTTGGATATAATGCTGCCTGATATGGATGGCACGGGTATACTTAAAAAACTGAAACAAAACCCAAAAACAAAGGATTTATCCGTAATTATGGCCACTGCAAAAGGACAAGAATACGATAAAATTCAAAACCTTGATTTAGGCGCTGATGATTATTTAGTAAAACCTTTTGGTATGCTTGAAATGGTATCACGAATCAAAGCCGTTCTTCGCCGCACCACACCGAAAAAGGCAAGTATTATAACAATAAAAGGCATTACAATAAATTTAGAAGAGCATACTGTAAGTTCTGATAATATCAGAATTACACTTACCTATAAGGAGTACGAACTGCTAAAACTATTTATGACAAACCCCGGTATTGTGTTTGCAAGAGAACAAATATTTGAGCGTGTTTGGGGGGCAGATTTTATGGGCGAATCAAGAACTGTTGATATGCACATAAGGACATTAAGACAAAAAATTGAGCCTTACGCAAGTTTGATTGAATCTGTCCGTAATGTTGGTTACAGATTGGAGGTAAATAAATGACGAGTAGAATTTTTCGCTCGATAATTATTGCTTCATTATTAACATTACTTGCAACTATAATAATTATAGTAGGTGTTCTTTACGAACGCTTTGAGGATTTAACAACAAAGCAGCTTCAATCACAACTTGATTTAGTTTCTCAAGGCATTACAAAAAACGGTATTGATTATATTAAAGAAATTCCCAATGCGGATTTCAGATTCACACTCATAGCAAATGACGGGGATGTTGTCTTTGATAATGCTGCAAATGAAAAGGAAATGGATAATCACTTTGGGCGTGAGGAGATTAATGAAGCAATAGAGAAAGGCTTTGGGGAAAGCACTCGATTTTCAAATACTCGTATGGAGAAAACAATCTACTACGCCAAGAAACTACATAATGGGGATATACTTAGAGTTTCAACCACACAGGATACTATCGTAAGGATGGTTATCGGAATAATTAACCCAATTATCCTTATTCTTATTCTAGCCATTATTCTGTCTGCAATTTTGGCAAAGAGAATGTCTGTAAGGATAGTTAAACCATTAAATGTACTTAACCTGGATAATCCCCTTGAAAACGAAGTGTATGAAGAAATTTCCCCACTTCTTTCACATATTGAAAGACAGAATAGAAAAATAAAAATACAAATAGAGGCACTAAAGAAAAATCAAAACGAATTTAATGCAATTATTGAAAATATGAACGAAGGCTTAGCTATATTAAATGCCGATGGGGATGTTTTGGCGCTTAATCGCTCTGCTGAAATTCTATTTGATACAAATAAGGATTGTATCGGCAAAAGCTTCTTGAGTGTTGAAAGAAGCATTGATATTGACAATGCAATTAAAACCGCAAAAAAAAATGGGCACAGCGAAATAAATATTTCACGACAAGGCAAGGAATATCAGTTAAATGCAAATGCTATATTTGAAGGTGAAAAAGTTACAGGAGTAATTCTTTTAACCTTTGATGTAACAGATAAAGTGTTTGCAGAAAGAAACCGCAAGGAATTTACTGCAAATGTATCACATGAATTAAAAACACCGCTTCAATCTATTATGGGAAGTAGTGAACTTATTGAAAACGGATTGGTTAAGGAAGGTGATATACCGTCTTTTATAGGGAAAATACGCACAGAAGCTACAAGACTTGTAAATTTGGTTGATGACATAATTGGTCTTTCAAGGCTTGATGAGAAGGAAGATATTGTTTTAGAGGAAGTTGATTTATATTCTGTGGCAAAAGATGTAATAAATGAACTTGAGCATAAGGCAAAACAAAAGAATATTGATTTAATTGTGGATGGAACAACGGTAATAATAAATTCCGAAAAAAGACTTATTCACGAAATTATATATAACCTATGTGATAATGCAATTAAATATAATAAGGAAAACGGTAAGGTAGAAATTTTGGTTGATAATACTAAAAAATTAATTGTTAAAGATAATGGCATCGGTATTGCGCCCGAACATCAGACAAGGGTCTTTGAAAGGTTTTACAGGGCCAACAAAAGCCATTCAAAAGAGATTGGCGGTACAGGACTTGGACTTTCGATAGTGAAGCATGCCTGTGAAGTTCTTGGCGCTAGATATGAAATGGTTAGCGAAGAAGGGGTTGGAACACAAGTTAAAGTAGAGTTTTAAAAACTTGTGAATTCTACTTGCGTTTTCATGTATACGGTGGATAATTAGACACCTTGTAAATACTAAACCACCCAAAAGGGGAAATGTGGTGATTATTTACTTCTGTATTTTGAAAGTTATCTAAATATATATTCTAAATTGACTATTTTTTTATTCTGTGGTATAATTTTTACATGCTTTTTTTGTAAAAGTTATCTTCAGAATATTTTTTTATATAACGACACAATTAACAAAAAAACAGTCGTTTTGATTATAAATATAGGTGGTGATATAAATGGGAAGCGTAAAAATAGCAAAAAAGGCAGGCTACTGCTTTGGGGTAAGCAGGGCAATTGAAATAGTTGAAAATGGGATTAAAAAAAATAAAAAAATTGCAACGCTTGGCCCTATTATTCACAACAAAAGCGTTATAAAGGCGCTTGAAGAAAAGGGCGTAAGGGTTATAAATTCACCCGAGGAAGCAAAAGAAGGTGAAACAGTTATAATAAGAAGCCACGGTGTATCTTTTGCGTGGCAAAAAATACTTGAAGATAATAATATAGATTTTCTTGATGCAACATGCCCCTATGTGAAAAAAATTCATAACATTGTGGAGGATGCACACAAAGAGGGTAAGCAAATTATAATCACTGGTGATAAAAATCATCCTGAGGTTATTGGAATAAATGGATGGTGTGAGAACACTGCATCAATAATTTCAAGTGAGGCGGATACCAAAAATCTCACCTTAGACCCTCAAAAAGGGGCTTGTGTAGTGTCTCAAACAACTTTTGAAAGAGAATTGTGGAAAAAAATCACGAAAATTATAAAAAACACTTGCCAAAGTACTATATTTTTTGATACAATATGTAGTGCTACGAATGAGAGACAAAAATATGCTGCTTCACTTGCGAAAGAAAGCGATGTATTTATTGTTGTCGGCGGCAAGCACAGCTCAAACACGAAAAAGCTGTACGATATTGCAAGTGCCATCTGCCCAAAAACCTATTTGGTGGAGGATGCCTTGGAGCTGCCCTTCGGAATAGGGAAATCCGTTGGTTCGGTCGGTATAACCGCCGGTGCATCAACGCCGGAGCATATAATTAAGGAGGTTTTAAAAACCATGGTAGAAGAAATGAACACAAAAATTATTGGAAATGGAGAGCCTACGTTTGCCGAGGCATTTGAAGAATCCCTCGTCACTTTAAATACAGGTGAAATAGTAACGGGTAGAGTTATCAGCATTACCCCTACTGATGTATATGTAGATCTTGGATACAAGGCTGACGGTGTTATTCACGCTGACGAACTTACTGATGACCCTTCAGTATCACCGGCTGATGTTGTAAAGATTGGCGATGAAATAGAAGTATTCATTGTTCATGTAAATGACGTCGAGGGCTACGTTAAGCTTTCAAAGAAAAAGGTTGACGCTATGAAGGGCTGGAGGATAATTGAAGGCGCTTATGACTCTGGCGAAATTCTTTTTGGACGCATTGTTGAAAATGTAAACAAGGGTGTTATTGTATCATCAAACGGAAGTAGAATATTTATTCCTGCGTCATTGGCAAGTGAAAGATTCACTAAAGACCTTGATACACTTGTTGGACAGGATGTTCGCTTCAAAATCATAAACATCCGCGAGGACAGACGCGGTAAGAAGGCAATCGGCTCAATTAAGAGTGTTGCAATTGAAGAGCGTGATGCTAAACTTAACGAATTTATGGAAAATGTTGAAATCGGTAAGATTTACAAGGGTACTGTTAAGACTCTTACAAACTTCGGTGCATTTGTTGATATTGGTGGTGTAGATGGTCTTATACACATCTCTCAGCTCAGCTGGAAGAGAATTAAGACACCTGCTGAAGTACTCAACGTTGGTGATATTGTTGAGGTTTCAATCCTTGATGTAAATAAGGAAACAAAGAAGGTTTCTCTTGGCTTCAGAAAGGCTGAGGAAAATCCTTGGGAAATCGCAAAGAGAACATTTAATGTTGGCGATGTCGTAAACGTTAAGGTTGTTCGTCTTGTACCTTTTGGTGCATTTGTTGAGCTCCTCGACGGTGTAGACGGTCTTATACACATTTCACAGATCGCTAATAAGAGAATCGGCAAGCCCGCAGATGTTCTTACAGTTGGTGATTTCGTAGATGCAAAGATTACAGAGATCGACTGGGATGCTAAAAAGGTTGGTCTTTCAATCAGAGCACTTATTGAACAAAATAAGGAAGAGGCTGAAACATCAACAGAGGATGCACCTGCAGATGTAGAAGTAACAGAGGATGCACCTGCAGATGTTGATGTAACAGAGGATGCACCTGTAGATGTTGATGTAACAGAGGAATAATAATTTCAACAAATAAAAGCCTACATATAATTATGTAGGCTTATTTTTTTAGGAGATAATATTATGAAAATAAGTGAAAAAATAAAAATGAATAACAAGGGTATCCTTGAAAACGGACCAATAAATATAGTTATATTAGGTGACAGTGTTTCTCACGGGTCAGTGGAAATCGATGTTATGGATTATGAAAGTGTTTATTGGAACAGACTTCGCAAAAAAATAAATGAGATAAGAGAGTACATACCCGTAAATATAATTAATTCTGCAATAAGCGGAACAACAGCAAAACAGTCCATTCCAAGGCTTGAGCGTGATGTGATTTCGCATCATCCTGACCTTGTTATTGTTTGCTATGGATTAAATGACGTAAACGAGGATATCGAAATTTACGAGGATTCATTAAACGAAATTTTCACTAAATTTAAAAAGGCAAATCTTGATGTTATTTTCCTTACACCCAATATGCTTAATACTTATGTTGCAGAAGATACACTTGAGCCCTACAAAGAATATGCGGCTGAAACTGCAAAAATGCAACTTGAAGGCAGAATGGACACCTTCATGGATAAGGCGCGTGAAGTTTGCAATAAATACGACATAAAGGTTTGTGACTGCTATAAAAAGTGGAAAGAAATGTACGAAAGCGGGGAAGATATCACAATGCTGCTTGGAAATCGTATAAACCACCCCACAAGAGAGATGCACGCACTTTTTTCTGATATGCTTTTTGAAACAATCTTTGAGGATTCAGTAAATGATAAAGTGGAAGAAAACACAATGTATAAAAAATGATTGTATTACCCGGACAAAATGCCCGGGTAATTTTGTTTTAGGAAATAATATAAAGAAAAAAATAGTTTATATTTCCTTGAAATATGTAAAATATTGGTGTATAATGATATTAATGAGTATTTTGTCATTTATAGAAGAAGTCTTATTTTGAATTAATAAATACAGTATATAGAAAATTTAAAATAATACAATGATAATATACAGCTGTTAATACACAGGAAAGGGAGAAGGGTATGGAAAAGAAAAAAGTTTTAGCACTGCTTGTTTCGTCACTTCTTATTGTGGGGATGATTCCCACACAGTGGATTTTTGCTTCCGAAACAGTGGATATGTCAAAGTATGAATACTTTGAATATACGGCGCCTGATAGTGCATTTGTAAACTTGTACGGAGACCTTGAATCAAGAAATGCTTCGTTTATTGATGGTATTTCAATGGGCGTTAAGGATATTAAAGACCCGTACTATTACGAAAGTGTAAACATTGATGGACTTGAGGGTAGAAAGCAGTATAACGCAAATTCCACCTACATAAAAGTTGATAAGTCATTTTTTGGAGAGAAGGACACGTATTTCCTTGTTTCCATTGTTTATTATGACTTTGGTCCTTCTGAGGGCTCATATTATCTTGAGTACACCACAACGGGTGGGGAGATGAAACAGGAAAAGCTTGTTAAACCCGGTCGTCATCCCGGTTGGGCTGTAAAAACAGTTGTTTTGCCCGATGTTGATCTTAATCCGCACTATGAAAATGGTGCAACCTTGAGAATTCAAAATGGTGCATACAATGCTTTCCGTAAGGTTGAGATTGTAAACATTTCGAAGCACCTAAGGGAAAACACAAGCTCCTCTATTACTGCACTTGGCCTTGAAAAGGTGGTTGACCTTGAGAAGGTTACAATTTTAGATTATGACGACCCGATGTTTGCACAAAACAAGCTTGGTAAACCCTGTAGCATATATGATGCAAAGTATTTTGCAAACAGATATGCGATGAATAATGAAAGCATTGCCCCCGCAGATAAGAACAATACTCTCACACAGGGTGAGCTTTTAAAGATGTTTATGGATGTGATAGGTATTAAGTACGATGGACAAGCAAACCTTTGTGCTTATGCAAAAAGCATCGGTCTTATAAAGGGGGACAGTATGTTCTCCAGTGATAGTGCCCTTGCGACGTATTACAACCTTGGCAGTATTGTTGATGATGTACTCTATTACGAAGATTCGGAGGGTATTAGTTTCCTTTACAGATTGTTTGAAAAAGGCTTCTTTAATGGTGTAGAACCAACAAAAATCCAGAATGAGAAGTTTATGGCGCTTTACTACAGTCAGCCAAGGAAAAACCCGTATATCACAATAACTGACAATACAACTAAGAGAACATTCCATTATATAAACTTCTATGGTAAGGATATGTGGCGTCCGTATCTTACGTCTCCAAGCTGGCTTCATGACGGTAAGCGCTTTATTTGTTCGACAGCGTCAGGATATCTTTATCTGTATAATATAGAGACACAGATGATGAGCTATCTTGGTGTAGGCGGAAGTGGTACGGATGGCACAGTTGGTATTGATGGTATGGTTTATGTTATGGGTAAGCAAGAAGACGGATGTGTTACCTTTAACAGAATTGACCCTGATGACCCGGAACTTAAGAGAGTAAAGGTATACACCTTCCCTAAGGGTGTAAGTGGTAGTACACCAAACATATCAAAGGATGGAAAATACTTCTCCGTTGACTTAAATGACAGCGGAAAAGCCTACTTCAATCCGCCTAAGGATATGTTCTCAGTAGCAAGGTTTGATATTGACTCGCAAAGTTATGAGGCGGGATACTACAAGTTCCCAAAATATAACCACATTCTTAACCATATTCAGGTAAACCCTATTTATCCTAATCTTATTTTCTTTGCACACGAAACCGCTGATAATAAGGGTTACACCTATAGTGATGTCAACGACCGTGTTAACATTATGGATCTTGATACAGGTAAGGTAATTTCCTACAATCAGGGCGAAGGAGCGGCGCTTGCTTCCCTTGAACTTGCAACACACGAAAGCTGGTCAGTTGATGGTGAGTATTTATTCTTTTGTATGTGGCCATCACAAAATTCCGATGGGCTAAACTCAGGCATTAGTCCCGGCGCAGTTGTAAGAATAAATAAAGACGGTACACATCGTCAGTATTATTATGACAGCAAGGTAAATATGCACTTTAACCACTGCTTCCCAAGTGCAGACAAAAAGTGGGTTGTTGCAGATAGTAGCTGGGTTAACCTTATAAATACTGAAACAAGTCAGGTGTTCCCGATCACTCAGCATGATGTAATAGAAGGTGGAAAGAACCACCCGTATCACGCACACGCACAGATTGCCGCAGGACATAACCTTATAAACTGGGGACATGAGCATAATGGCGTGCTGGGTGTTGCATGGTATGACTTTACAGAAATTGCTGAAAACGAAATTGTACAGGGTGGCAGATATAAAGTAAATGATTACGTTGAAACAGTAAGCTATAAGACACTTGAATGCGAAAGTGAGCAAGTAAAAAAGGATGACAGAGACTGTCAAATGGCTAAAGCAGGCAAAGAAATTTTCTATGCAATCAATCCCGATATTGTTGATACAGATAACGATTCCGTAAAGATTACATTTGATTATCTTGATAATTCAATAGACCCTATTATACTTTCCTACACAAGGGGAGTAAGAGTGCGTAATGATGCCTTTAGAATGTACAACGGTGAGAAAACAATAAAACGTAAAAAAACAGGCAGATGGAAAACCGCTACAATTACAATCGACAGTGGAAACTTTGAAAGTATAGGCAGGTATGAGTCAGACTTTAAGCTTAAGGGCGGTTCTGCAAATCTTTACATTTCAAACATAAAGGTTGAAAAGGTGGAAAAATAATATGAAAAAGTTTTTTAAAGCATTTATTTGCTCACTCTTATGCATATCAATGCTTGCCATTGCATCTGTTTCAGAGGCCGAAGGTATGATGAATCTTGAGTGGGATGCCGATTATGAAAGTAAGCAGATGAAGGTAAGCTTTACATCACCTGCAGCATATCCGCAACAGGTAACGGTTGCGATTTATCCTTCAAGTATTTCATCTCCGACATTTACTGATATGCACAGAATCACGGTGATCCCACTTAAACCCGGTGAAGCAGGAAACGTTACATTTGATATTGACGACGATAGGCTTCTTGCCGGTGTATCAGGTGGTGCCTACACAATTCTTGTTCAGGGTAACGGATACTTAAGTAGCTATTGTAAGGAAACAAAAAATATCAAGATTTTAAGACCTACAGATGTTGGAAATATCTTAAGCAGAACAAATCTTGCAACAGATACATTAACGCTTAAACAGTGCCTTACAGATGCTTCAGAAGCACTTGTACTTACACTTGAAAGTGATCCTGCTATTTTAGAAAAGCAGCTTCAAAGCTTTCTTGAAGTAAAAGCACTTGACTATCGTAACAATTTCACAAATCTTAAGCAGGTTCGCTACGCTTATTCTATAGCAAAAACAATGGTTTATCTTAATGGTGGTACAGCAACTGCTGATGGATTAAAGACAATTGTTGAAGCAAACGCTTCACTTTTAGGTCCTGACATCAAAGAGGCAGACTATGTTAAAGAATCAGCATCAATATACAGATTAACCCTTCAAATGAAAAATACCTACAACAATGGTACAGGCATTATAACATACGCAGAGCTTCTTACTGCAATTGAGCAGAATAAGGCAATTTCGGTGTTAAACAGTGCCAAGATGGAGGAAATTAAGGCTGTTGTCGGAAAATACAAGGATGTATTTAAACTTAGTGCCGATAGCGACAGTAAGTTTTTAAGCAGCGGTAATGCTACACAAAATAAGGTTATAAGACTTCTTTTTAATAAGAACTTTACAAACATTGGTGATGTTAAAAAGGAATTTGAGGATGGCGTTAAAAACTCCCAAGCTATTACTCCCGACAGTGGCTCAGGTGGCTCAGGTGGTGGTGGTTCAATGGGTGGTAACACCTTAGGTAATGTTGTAACGGGTGGTGCTACAACACCTACTACTCCCGATGCCCCAACTACTCCTTCAGGGAAATTCAGTGACTGCACAACCTCACATTGGGCAAATATTTATGTAGAGGATTTGCAGAAAAAGGGTATTATTAAGGGTTATGACGATGGAAGCTTCCGCCCTGAAAACACTGTAAGCAGGGAAGAATTTGTAAAAATGGTTATCTCTGCCGCAGGTCTTTACAACGCAAATGCAGAATGTGACTTTGATGATGTAGCAAAGAATGCATGGTTTTACAAATATGCAGCATCTGCAAGTGAGACAAACATAATTAATGGTGTTTCAGACTCAATGTTTGGTACAGGTACATATATCACACGTGAGGATGTTTCAGTTATCACTGCAAGAATTATTGACAACATCAAGAAAAGTGAAAGTGCCAATACAAATGATGTGGAAACAAAGTTTAGCGATAACTCAAGTATGAGTGATTACGCAAAAGCAAGTATAGAAGCACTTACAAAGCTTAACGTAATAAACGGCTTTGAAGATGGAAGCTTTAAGCCCAAGGCGCTTCTTACACGTGCACAGGCAGCAAAAATAATTTATATGCTGAGAAGCATAATCGGATAATGAAAGAGGGAAGTATGATATGAAAACTAAAAAAAGATTATTGGCTATTCTTCTTACATTGTCGGTTTTATTATCAGCAATCCCCGCAGTGGCAGAAGAAACGCCCAAAACAACAGAAGAAGTAGCAGAAACAATCGTGCCACTTGCTTCTAATGAGTATGATGCACTTAGTGCAATGGGCTTTATCGGTGAAGACTTTGCTGCACTTTCAGGGGACAGTGCAGTTTCAAGGGCACAGTTTGTTGGAAGCCTCTACAAGGTGGCAGGTTTTTCGACAGGTGAATACAATGCCACAAATAATAAGTTTATTGATGTAAACGAAAACACACTTTACAAGGATGAAATTTGTTATTTTTATAACGCAGGATACATAAGCGGAACAACAGAAAAAACATTTTCACCTGATTTGCCGATTACATATCAACAGGCAGTAAAAATTATTGTTGATGTTTTAGGTTACAAGGATTTTGCCCTTTCAAGATATGGAAGCGGTATAAACGCCTACATTGCTATGGCACAGCGACTTGAGCTTACTGATGGAATAAATGCAGGAAACCTAACATCATCACTAAATGCAAACAATGCAGTTAAGCTTCTATTCAATGCAGGCTGTGTAGCGATTTTTGAGCCATCTGCATATGAGAGAAATGGTAAGATAGTTTACGATAATTGGAAAGGTGATAAGCTTTTTGAAAGATACAATAGACTTTACTTTAGTGAAGGATATCTTCAAAGCAATGGCGTTGTATCACTTCTTTCAAGTGACGTAAACGAAAAGGTTGCAATTATAAATGGGGAAGAGTATCTTCTTCCAAAAACAGATTTATCATCACTTATCGGTTGCATCGTTAAATTCTATTATAAGGATGTAAATAATACAAAAACACTTGTGTGGGCAGGCCTTACAACGCATAACAATATACTTAATTTAAACAGTATGGACCTTGAAATTGACTCTCCCAATTACAAGCTTACAAATGTTGTGTATAAGAAAAACGGGAAGAGCGTTAATGCAAAGGTTTCAAAGTATGCCGATATTATTTACAACAATGCAGTGTATAACGATGTTACGGTAGAGCAAATAAAACCCAAAATGGGTGCACTAAGGCTCATTGATAACAATAACGACAGCGTTTATGACCTTGTTATTGTTGAGGAGTATAAAAACGTTATAGTAAATTCAGTGTTTAAATTCAATGGAATTTATAACGACAAGTATGGTAATTTTATTTGCCTTGATGACTTTGATAATGTAAAAATTTATCAGGATGGGAAAGAAGTTTCATTTGAAGAGGTTAAGACAGGCTCTATTATTTCTGCTGTTGAGGATATAAACAAGAAATTCTTATTCTTGTATGTAACAAACTCACAGGGACAAGGCGTGTTAAAGTCTTTTGCAAAAGAAGATGGGGTAGTAAGTTATGAATTTGAAAAAGACACCTACCGCCTTGCATATAGCTACCAAAATCTTAATACATCAAAGTATGTAAAGGTTACACCAAAGGCTGGTGGAACATACCGTTACCGTCTTGACCGTGATGGTAACATTGCAGACGTTGAAATTATTGAAGATCGTGGTATTCAGTATGCATATGTTATAAAGGCAATGGAAAATGACGAGCCTTATGCACCTGAAGATTCAGCAGTTTTAAGACTTCTTCTCCAAAGCGGAAATTTTGTAACTGCATCAACAAGTAAAAAGCTTAAAATAGACGGTGTTTCTAGAAAAACAGGTAAAGACCTTCTTACAGATAGCAGACTTATAGACGGTGAAGGAAATGTTATTGAGCAGGTTGTGCGCGTTTCATTTGATGAAGATGGAGACATATTGGAGTTTGAGTTTGCCGTAGACAGAACCGACAGAACAGTCTACCCGTTTGGTTATGATGGCGAAAAGTTCTCCCTTGATGAATATTTCTCAAATGCGTCACATATGGAGCTCTCGAGCATTGATTATATTGATAAGTACTTCGTTGACGGTGAAACAACAGCTTTTGTAAAATACACAAATCTTGACTCTGATGAGCCATATGGTGTTCTTCCGGGAAATAAGACCGGTTATGGTAATAAATCATTTAAGTTGTATGATTTACAAGATAATATGACCATATCTGTTATCCAGACAACGTCTAATGCAGTAGAATGGAAAGAAGTTCCCTTCCTTGTAGATACAATAAACTACCTTAAGGAAGATGGAGACTTCGTAAAACAGCTTTGCGGATACTTCGGCGGATCATATCAAAAGTTGCTTGAAACACAGGAGGGTGCTATTCCCGAAGGTACAAAGCATGGCGATGTGTTAAAAATTGCAATTTTTGATAGTAGAGTTCTTAAAGCGCAAAAGGTAATTAGCCTTGCTGATAGACCGGAGCCGAAGATAGAAGGTAACTATCGTAGCAGCCCGTGCTATATATTCTCTTATATTTATGCAAAAAATCAGAAGGGTATTTCAATGCTTGCACCTGATACATATACTGCATACGGGAAAGTGCTTCCCATCGGTGTAGATACAGGTAGCAAGTACCCCGTTACTATATATGATGTTAAAAATGACACCTTTGAAAATGGAGATATCACCGACGTTGTACCATCGGGCACAATTGAAAAGGATGGCACACTCGCAATTGATGATTCGTCATATATGGCATTTATCACACAGTGGGGCTACGAATCTGTAGACATGATACTGGTGCGCTACTAATAAACGCTTAATTTATAAAGTAAGGTGGAGAATTATGAAAAAAAATATGAATATTTTATTCAGAGCATCTGTACTGACTCTTGTACTTATAATGAGCGTTGGAATTAGTATAAATGCAACTGATTGGACAAATTTATTCACAGAAGATTACACAAACACTACAGATGGACCGCTTCCCGAGACAAACCTTCCCGAATTGAAGGCTTCTGCACTTTTCGGCGCAGATGTTAGGGAAAATGCACTTCATGTAAAAAGTAAAAATGAATGTTACATTCAATATAAGATTAATGCTAATGTATCTGCAAATTCACACGGAATTCAGTTTAAGAATAATGCCGCAGCATCTGTTCTTGAATCACCAATTATAGGTGCTGACGGAAATCCCTACTATGTATCAACACAAAGCGACAACGCAGTTCTTATTGAGGATATTGCAGGTAAGAAGGGCGCTAGGCTTTTCCAATATGCAAGACAAAACAGTGGATCGGATGAATGGCAGGTACGTGGCCAGATTCAAAGATATCTTGTAGATGCACCACAACTTCAAAAGGATAAAAACAACTATGAGGTTGAGCTTGAGTATTACTACAAATCGACCGAGGGTGCACAGAAGATTCTCTTTGCATATGTGGGTGCAGGTGGCACTGATATAAATAAGAATATAGTGCTCCCAAAAGAGGATATAGTTTCAGACAGGTGGACTACTTGGAAATTCACACTTAATGATGCTGACTTTAAAAGCTATCACACTTTTGACGCTGGCTATAAATGGGCTACAGACACAAATATAACGCTTTCAATTCCGTCAAACTACGAGACAGAGCTTTATATTCACAGAATTTCGATCAAGCCTTTAGATAAGCTTACCCCCGATTTTAACAGCACAGAGGAAAATGTAAACAAAACAGTTGTACTGCCTCTTACTACAGAGGAAATCAGGGGCAACACAAAGCTTACATTTGATATGCTTCTTCCGGAAAGTGAACTTTGCACAAGTGATTTAACCTATAATCATAATGATGGCAGTAATGCGATGACAGTAAGCCTTTCGGATGAAAACAAGGTTGAGGTTGCAACTCTTGAGTATGATGTAAATATGGACTCGCAAAATATTTACGCAGTATCAACCGATGGTGAAGGTAATCGCACCAAAAATCTGCTTTATACGGGTACGGACGTTTTTGATAAAAATCTTACCTATGCGCTTACCCTTGATTGGCAGAAAAAAACATATGATGTTGAAATCAAAAATGGCAACACAGCCTTTGCATCGGGAAGTGGTTACAAGGTAAATAACCTTGCAAGCACTTTGGATAAGGTGTGTGGCAAATTTATGACCATAAAGCACAGTCCGGTATCTACGGCTGCACTTTCAATTTTTGATAATATTGTGTTTGATACTAAGGAGGATCCGTCCTATCTTAATGCAAAAGAAGACCTTGATGCAGTTGACCTTGGCTTGGAAGGTAGTGCTGATAAAAGCTTCGCACTTCCTACTTTAGGCAGTGTGAACGGATCAAAAATTACTTGGGAAAGCTCAAACACTGATGCAATCACAATCAGTACAGAAAATGATGAAGCAGTTGTAAATTGCCTTGACAAAGAAACAGAGGTTACACTTACTGCAACTGCAGAGCTTAACTCAATCACAACCTTTAGAAAATTTAAGGTAAAAGTAGCTGAACATGCTGACCATATTAAGGTTGTTAATGATGTAAATGCAATTAATATAGTCACCTTACAAGGTGGCATCGTAGAAGAAGATTTTGTTTTACCTCTTGCCGGTGGAAATGGCTCTTCTATTTCATGGGCAAGTGATAATGGCGCAATTGCAATTGATGGCGAAGGAAACGCGGTCCTTACACTTGGAACAAGTGAGGCAGCAGTTAAGCTTACCGCTACAGCTACGTTAAATGGATTTGCCGAAACTAAAGAATTTAATGTAACAGTTGCAAAACACCCTGATTACATAAAAGCAGAGGATGATGCAAACGCAATCATTCTTGATATCCCCGAAGGCGGAAGGGTAAAGGAAAACTTCATACTTCCAGGCGTGGGCAGTATAAATGGCAACAAAATTACATGGACATCCGACAATGCGGCAATTACATTAAATGATGGAGCTGCAGAGGTTGTAAGAACAGGAACTGATATAGCCGTTAAGCTTACTGCAACCATAAAAGTTGGAAGCCATACCCATACAAGGGAATTTAACGTTACAGTAATTTCACTTTCAAATGTTTTCGCACAGATGGCCCCCCCCACGATAACACAAGTAGACGGAAAGCTTAATATTACTGCAAATGTAAAGCATCCCGGTAAAGAAGGTATGATTACATTTGTTGCATATTCGATAGATAAAAAGGGGGCAATTATAGATTGTAAGATTGACCAAAAGACTATTGCAGCAGAAAACATCTACTATCCTGTAACCTTTAATATAACAGGCCTTACAAATGCGGGTGAGCTTAAATACTACTTAATGGATGATAAGTTTGTATCCTATGAAAATAGCGTACCGTCAGATATTAAAAACTTTAAGGCAGATGGTAGAGTAACAGGTGTTATGCTTACATGGGATGCATCAGCTGATGATAATAACGCATTATCTCACTATGCAGTTTATAAGGATGACACATTTATTGGTCAGTCAACCACAAACTCATTCTTTGATGATACTACAAAGGAGCTTGAGACTTATTCATATTTTGTTAAGCCGATAGATACAAATGACCTTGAAGGCTTAGGAAAAGGTGCAAGTGCAACAACAAAGACAATGTATTATATCGATTATTCAAAATATGGCGAGAATGACTTTAAATATGGCTTTGATGACTTTCAATTTTCAGCATCAACAGATGCAGACAAATACGCTTACTACACAACTGTAGTAGATGCAAACGGTGTGGAATCAAAGTGTGTTCATACACCAAATAAGATGATTATTCTTAAAACTGATGGCACAAAGCTTGATAAGTCCATAAAGGAATTTACAATTGAGGTTGAGTATTTTGATATCGAAGGTTCGTTTAGAATGACCTACAATGGTATTGTTCCTAAAGGAGAAAGTGATAGCGTTTCTTATGCAAGACGACCGGGCGGTACAGTATCTATGACCAACACAAGAACATGGAAAAAGGCAGTGCTTCCCATTTCTGATGTTGAGTTTAAGGCGTCAGGCAACTATTCAGGCGGTGACTTTGGATTTAGTGATGGAAAAAAAGGTATATACATCCGTAAAGTTAGAATTATACCAACAGCAGAGTACGGTCCGAACGCAGCCGAATAATCTAAATATCTTCAAACAAATAAATATAGTAGCAGACCTTTTAAAAATCTTGACTGTATTTAATAATAAAGTGGAATTCGCAGAGGCGAATTCCACTTTTATTTTTTGACATTATTAAATTTTACCAAACACTTCGGGTAACTACACAAAAAAAAGGGGTGTATAGAGAGCTTTATAGGGAGTAATCGGTTTTGGCTTCTTCGTTATAAAACATTTCAACATCCCCTTGGTAATTGAGGTGGGGCGGATAGAATAAAATAGTTGACAATATTAAAATAAAGATATATAATAACTACATATGAATAAAGGCTATGACAAAGACAGTAGTTTGATATGAAAGATGAAGCGAGTTGGGGATGGTGTAAGCCCAATTTTAGTAGTATCTTACGAATATCACTTTAGAGCTGCACTGCTGAAAGCTTTTGCGATTAAGTGGTGACGTGGGGTTTCAACGTTAGAGAAGCGCATATGTTGGTGAGATATAACTTCGTCCTATTAGTAGGGCGGGTTTTTTTATTTTGTATATCATTTATTATATAATGGGGGATATTTATGTACAACAAGGTTGACTCAAGTATGAACTTTGTCGCGCGTGAAAAAAGGATAGGCAAATTCTGGCGTGAGAACAAAATTTTTGAGAAAAGCATTGAAAATCGTGAAGGGCGCGAGTGTTATACATTCTATGACGGCCCTCCGACAGCTAACGGAAAGCCACATATTGGACACGTTTTAACTCGTGTTATCAAGGATATGATTCCTAGATATCGCACGATGAAGGGTTACAAGGTTCTTCGTAAAGCAGGTTGGGACACACACGGCCTTCCTGTTGAGCTTGAGGTTGAGAAGCTTCTTGGCCTTGATGGAAAAGAGCAGATTGAAGAATATGGTCTTGAGCCATTTATCACAAAATGTAAGGAAAGTGTTTGGAAGTACAAGGGTATGTGGGAGGAATTTTCACAGACAGTTGGCTTCTGGGCAGATATGGATGACCCATATGTAACTTACGACAATAACTTTATTGAGTCTGAATGGTGGGCGCTTAAGCAAATTTGGGACAAGGGCCTTCTTTATAAGGGCTTTAAAATTGTGCCTTACTGTCCAAGATGCGGAACTCCGCTTTCATCCCACGAGGTGGCACAGGGCTACAAAAATGTTAAGGAGCGTTCTGCCATAGTACGCTTTAAGGTTAAAGATGAGGATGCTTTTATCCTCGCTTGGACAACAACGCCTTGGACACTTCCTTCTAATACTGCACTTTGCGTTAACCCTGATGATTCCTACTGCAAGGTAAAGGCAAATGATAAAAATACCTACTATATGGCAGAGGAACTGCTTGACAAGGTGCTTGGTAAACTTGCCACAGATGACAAGCCGGCATACGAAATCCTTGAAACCTATAAGGGTATTGACCTTGAATATAAAGAGTATGAGCCACTTTATGATTGCGTAAAGCCAATCTGTGAAAAACAGGGCAAGAAATCACACTTTATTATGTGTGACAGCTACGTAACAATGACAGATGGTACAGGTGTTGTACACTGTGCGCCCGCATTTGGTGAAGATGATGCGAGAGTTGGAAGAAAATATGACCTTCCCTTTATTCAGCTTGTTGATGCACAGGGTCATATGACACCCGATGCACCGTCTGCAGGTAAATTTGTAAAGGATGCAGACCCCGAAATTCTTGTTGATTTGGACAAGCGTGGCCTTCTTTTTGATGCACCTAAATTTGAGCATGACTATCCCTTCTGCTGGAGATGTGACACACCGCTTATCTACTACGCAAGAGAGTCTTGGTTTATCAATATGACAGAGGTTAGGGATGACCTTATAAAAAATAATGATACAATTAACTGGATTCCCGAAACTATCGGTAAAGGCAGATTTGGTGACTGGATTAAAAACGTTCAGGATTGGGGCGTAAGCCGTGACAGATACTGGGGCACACCACTTAATATCTGGGTTTGTAAGTGTGGACATAAGCATTCCATCGGCTCAATTGCAGAGCTTCGTGAAATGTCAGATAACTGTCCGGAGGATATTGAGCTTCATCGCCCTTATATTGATGCAGTTACTATTAAATGTCCACAGTGTGGAAAAGAGATGCGCCGTACAAGTGAGGTTATCGACTGCTGGTTTGATTCCGGCTCAATGCCTTTTGCACAGTGGCACTATCCCTTTGAAAATAAGGAGCTTTTTGATCAGAATTTCCCTGCAAACTTTATCAGTGAAGCAGTTGACCAAACACGTGGTTGGTTTTATTCACTTCTAGCTATTTCAACACTAATCTTTAATAAAGCACCTTATAAAAACGTAATCGTGCTTGGCCATGTTCAAGACGAAAATGGACAGAAAATGTCAAAATCCAAGGGTAACGCAGTAGACCCGTTTGATGCACTTGAAAAGCATGGCGCAGATGCAATCCGTTGGTATTTCTATGAAAACAGTGCACCGTGGCTTCCCAACAGATTCCATGCGAGTGCAGTTGAAGAAGGTCAGCGCAAGTTTATGGGTACACTTTACAACACTTACGCATTCTTTGTGCTTTATGCAAATATTGATAAGTTCGATGCTTCAAAGTACACGCTTGACTACGATAAGCTTTCTGTTATGGATAAGTGGCTTATGTCAAAGCTTAACACACTTATAAAAACAGCTGATGATTACCTTGAAAACTATAAGATTACAGAGTGTGCACGTGCAATTGGTGTATTTACGGATGAGCTTAGTAACTGGTATGTAAGAAGAAGCAGAGAGCGTTTCTGGGGCAAGGAAATGACTCAGGATAAGATAAATGCCTATATGACGCTTTACACAACACTTGTAGAGCTTAGTAAGGTTGTGGCACCTATGGTTCCATTTATGGCAGAGGAGATTTACCGTAACCTTGTATGCTCTGTTGATGATAAGGCACCCGAAAGCGTTCACCTTTGTGATTTCCCCGTATGTGATGATTCAAAGATTGATAAAGAGCTTGAGGATAATATGGAGCTACTACTTGATATCGTGGTACTTGGTAGGGCTGCAAGAAATGCCGCATCTGTAAAAAATCGTCAGCCAATCGGCAAGATGTATGTAAAATCGGATAATTCACTTCCCGAATACTATACAGAAATTATTGCAGATGAGCTTAATGTGAAGGAAGTAGAATTTACAGATAACGTTCGTGAGTGCACAACCTATAGCTTTAAGCCACAGCTTAAAACTGTTGGCCCGAAGTATGGTAAATTCCTTGGCGCAATCCGTGAAAAGCTTGCTTCACTTGATGGAAATTGGGCAATGGATGAGCTTAATACAAATGGAAGCATTAAGTTTGACGCAAATGGAACCGAAATCGTGCTTACAAAGGAAGACCTTCTTATTGATGCCGCACAGGTTGATGGCTTTTCTTCGGAAAGTGATTTTGGCATTACAGTTGTGCTTGATATACGCCTTTCTGATGAGCTTATTGAAGAAGGCTTTGTGCGTGAAATCATAAGCAAAATCCAGACAATGCGTAAGGACTCTGACTTTGAGGTTATGGATAATATTAATATTTACGTTCGCGGTAACGAAAAGATTGAAGCCATTATGGACAGAAACGCCGAAGAAATCCAAAGTGATTGCTTAGCAACCAACATTATAAAAGGTGAGGACTTTGCAAACTATAAGGAGTGGAACATTAACGGCGAAAAGGTTGAACTTGGAGTAATTAAGTTATAATATCAAAAGGATGTAAAATGTTTTTTTACATCCTCTTTTTCTTGACCAATTGCCAGTAATGCGATATAATTAAAATGAGGCGATATTATGCTACCTGTACTTCAAATAGTAAACACCCACGGTGTGAATGGTGAGGTTAAGGCACTTCACTACACTGATGGTGAAATATTTTTTAAAAAGGTAAAAAAGCTTTACACCAAGAAGGGTGAGGAGTTTACAATAACAGATTGGCGTTTTCAAAAGGGTGCAGTGCTTCTTAAATTAAGTGGCATTGACACAATGGAAGCGGCAGAAAAGCTTAAATTTACTGAGCTTTACGCTAAAAAAGAAAACCTTCCAAAGCTTCCCGAGGGGGAGCACTACTTTTTTGAACTTATGGGACTTACGGTAATGGTTGATGGTGAGGCGCTTGGAAGCGTTACGGACATAATCGAAAACACTGCCGCAAACCTTATAGAATTTACAAAGGAAAACGGACAGAAGGTGCTTGTACCTAATATCCCCGTTTTTGTAAAGAATATTGACACAGAAAAGGGCATTATAGAAATAACCCCCATAGAAGGATTGATTGACGATGAAATTTAGCGTGCTTACGCTCTTTCCCGAAATGCTTTCTGCACTTGGTGAAAGCATAATAGGTCGTGCCCAAAAAAAAGGAATAATAGAGACAGAATTTATAAATATACGTGATTTTTCGACCGATAAGCATCGCCGTGTTGATGATTACCCATATGGTGCTGGTGGTGGCATGGTTATGCAACCGCAACCCATTTACGATGCTTACAAAAGTGTTTGCACAAAAAATAATCCACACGTTATATATATGTCTCCGCAAGGAAAAACACTTACACAAGAAAAGGCCAGGGAACTTTCGAAATATTCCCATATTGTTATTCTTTGTGGCCACTATGAGGGTGTTGACGAAAGAATACTTGAAGAAATTGTGGATGAAGAAATATCAATCGGCGACTTCGTTTTAACAGGTGGGGAGCTTCCCGCGATGGTCCTTATTGATTGTGTGTGCCGAATGGTGGAGGGTGTGCTTGACAGTGCCGAAACTTGCGAAACGGAAAGCCATTATAATGGACTTTTGGAGTATCCTCAATATACACGCCCACCCGAATTTATGGGAAGGCAGGTGCCCGAAATCCTTCAGAGCGGGCATCACGCAAATATTCTAAAGTGGCGCCGTGAACAGTCCATAATCCGCACGGCTAAAAAAAGGCCTGACATGATTTATAAGGCGCAACTTACCGACAAAGAAAAGAAATTCATGAAAGAGCTTCTTGATACAGAAGAGTAAAAACGGTGAAAATATGAAAAATAAAAAAGCGTTATCTTTAATACTATCCGTAATAATGATTTTGTCAGTCTTACCTATTTGTGCAAATGCGGCAATCACCACAGAGCAGAAAGAAATTATGCAGCAGGATACAGAATTTCTTAGAGCTATGAAAATCATAGACAGTACAGACATTATTTTCAAGGAAAATGTTCTAAATAACTACTGTACTCTTTATAATGTAAATACGCTTTTGAATATTTTATGTGGTACCCCGAATGCGGTTGTGGATACATCATTAAAAAACAGGTTTATAAATCAGGGTGATTTGCTTAGCGTTTTCATGTATCAGCTTTATGAAATAAATGCTGAGGATGATGTCTTTGCACACGCAAAAAGACTTGGCCTATTAACCAATATTGATGGGTTTGAACAACCTACGGATTTAGCCAAAAACTTTAATTTGATGAGAGTGCTTGTAAATTTTTCGAAATATATGCCAAAGACCGGCGAAGGTGTTTTTCAGCGAATGCTTGAGGCGGGTAAACTTAACGATGTGGATATTTCGACATTTGCAACCAAAGAAATGGCAGACTTTTATAATTATGGCACAAAAAAACTTCCATACAAGGTTATAAATGATGGAATAACCGGCAGGACATATTATTATGTTGACTACTACGGAAATATGTATAATCAAAGCACGGGATATAATGATGTATCCGGTCGTGTTGCAAATAATAAAAATGGGAAAGAAACATTGCTTAGAGCGTATATGTCACAGCAAAATATGACAAGCGATGGCCGAAGCATTATCTTCACACGCTGTCCATTAGGGCAAATGTATTTGTACAATTTTGACACGCAGATTGTTAAGTATATAGATACGGTATCGGTATCTAATTCCGGCGGGTCATATTCATATGTAACACCCGAAGACGTGGTTTACTACGTGAAAAGCGTGTATGGCACAAAATGCTTATATAGAGTTGACCTTAAAAAAGAGCCTTTCAAATCAGAGTTTCTTTACCAATTTCCCGAAAAAATATCGCCATATAATGTTCACGTTACAAATGACGGAAAGTTTGCTTCTTTTGAGATGAGTGACTCGACAATGGTTTATCAAAGACCCGCGGGTACAAAAGCTATTGTAAGGCTTGATATTGAAAATAAAAAAATGGAATGGACATATCATTCTTTTGATATTTCAAACATAGTAGACCATATGCAGGTTAACCCTGTTTATCCTGACCTTATCTTCTATGCGCACGAAACCGACAGGAAGATTGTGGTAAACCCAGAAGGTAAAACGGATGATGAGAGGTATTTTCACTATGTAAATATTATGGACCGTGCAAATATAATGAATTTTAAAACAAACCAAAAAAATAAGATTATTCAGGGCACGGATGAAGAGCATATCTATAATAATGGACTTCCAAGAAACATACTTTTCTTTACGCACGAAAGCTGGTCAGAAAATGGTGAATATCTTTACATAACAAACCTTGGTACAAAAGCACAATATGCAGTGCCGGGCGGTATGATAAGAGTTAATAAAGATGGCTCACATAGAAAGTATATCTATAATCCTAAGGTATCACGTGTGCCACAAGAAAACACCGGGAAGGTGCTTGGTAGCTCACACGGTGGTGCATCGGGCGATGATAGGTACTGCTCGCTAGACTCTAACTATATCTCAATAATAAACCAGGAAACAAACCAGGTAT
Source organism: uncultured Oscillospiraceae bacterium (assembly GCA_964651775.1). Lineage (GTDB taxonomy): Bacteria > Bacillota > Clostridia > UMGS1883 > UMGS1883 > UMGS1883. The sequence goes on from CAZYYT010000007.1 coordinate 23,379, forward strand.
TCCCGATTGCATACCCCACAAATAGTAAGACGGAAGAAGTTTACAAAAATCACCCATATCACGCACATTCTATAATGTCACCTAAAAGCTCTTGCACACTTAACTGGGGAAGATATGATGAGGCACTTGATACACTTGGAATTGCGTGGTTTGACTATAACTCAATTGACAAAAATGACATTGCCGAGGGTGGAGAAACAAAGTATAACGAGTATGTTTCAAGACTTAGCTATGAAGGGCTTGATTGTGAGTCTGAGATTTTGGATTATAATCAAAAGAACAGTATTCGAGCTAATGTAAAAAGCTCGATATATCTTAATCTTGACACAAGTATTTCAGATTCTGTAAGCGATATTGTAAAGGTAAGCTTTGAATATTTTGACAATGGTACAGATGATTTAAGTTTTGTCTACACCAGAGGTGCCGAAACGGAAAATGAACTTTGCCTTATCGAAAACGGAAAATGTGTTATTAAAAGAACAGGCACTAACACATGGAAAACTTTTGAAAAGGAAATTTGTGCAAATCTTCAAAGCCCCGGCATATACGGAACTGATTTTAAACTGTCAGGTGTAAACAGTGAAATATACATATCAAACTTTAAGGTGGAAAATGGCAAGGATGTTGAGGTTACAAACCTTACAAAAAGATGGGTGGGAAGCTCAATAGCTGTTAGGGGAACAGTGAAAAATCTAAAAAAGAATGAACTGATTGCCTCTGTCATCGTAAGAAATTCAAACGGGGTTCAAACCTCCTCAACTACTAAAATACTGAAGTTTGATACAGACACTTTGGATTTTGAAATTATGCTTACTAAGGAAAATAACCTTAATGCAGAGATGGAACTGGTTATGTTTAAAAAGATAAATCTTAAGCCAATTTTAACTGATAAAACAATCATTCCGAAAAATTAAAAGGAGAATAAAAATGAGTTATACTTACAAAGGACAAACATCACTTCAAATTGCAGAAAAATTTATTGATTCTTTCATTGAAAGAAAGCCTGCAGAGCTGCTTGGAAAAAGTACAGTTTCAAACTACATTCAGGGCGTGTTTATAGCAGGTCTTGAAAAGGTTTATCTTGAAAACAGAAAGCCGGAGTACAAAAAGTATCTTGATACATATTTTGATTTAGTTCTTGATGAAGACAAAAAGCTTAACAGGATTGAGGGGGATTACTGGTGCTCACTTAATTCACTTGACTTCCGCCAGATTGGTAATCTTTTATTCAGGTACTACGATGAAACAGGTGACAAGCGCTACCTTGAGTCGATTGGTGAGCTTGTTGAAACACTTGAAACAGACTACCCTGTTAACTCCTATGGTGGGTATTGGCATATGAAGTCAACCCCCAACCAAATGTGGCTTGATGGACTTTTTATGGCAGGCCCACTTTGTGCTAAGTACAGCGTTTTAAGTGGCAAGAAGGAGTTTGGTGCATCTGCAATTCATCAGGCATGTCTTATGTATGAGAATATGCGTGATAAGAAGGATAACCTTCTCTATCATGGATGGGATGATACTTTTGAGGCACAGTGGGCAGATAAAGAAACAGGTCTTTCACCCAATAAGTGGGGAAGAGCGCTTGGTTGGTTTACAGTTGCAACAGTTGATATTCTTGAGGCACTTGGCACAGATTATGAGGGGGCTGATGTGCTACTCGGCTACGTTAAAGAAATCTTTGAAGCACTTTCAAAAGTACAGCGCCAAAATGGTATGTGTTGTCAGGTAATAGATATGCCCGAAAAGGATGATAACTGGGGTGAAAGCTCTTGTACAGCACTTATTTCGTATTCAATGGCAAAGGCAGTACGCCTTGGCTTTATTGATGAAAAGTATCTTGAAAATGCGAAAAAAGGCTACAATTCTCTTATAGAGGCCATTGAAATCAGAGAAAATGGTGAGTATGTTCTTACAAAAATATGTACAGGTACTTGTATTGAAGAAGGCACATACGAATTCTACATAAACAGACCGAGAGTTGAAAACGATATGCACGGAAGTGGCGCATTTTTACATGTGTGCGCAGAAATGAATAAGGTTAACAGCTGATAATGTGAAGGTAGTAATATGGTAGATTATTACTACCTTCTTTTGCACCATAAAATGTTGACAATTTTCATATATATGGTATAATTATATTGATTAGGATGGCATATTATTTGGAAACATTTTTTTGTTTTTAAATATGGAAGGGGATTTATATGAGTTATACATACAATGGACAGACATCACTTCAGATTGCAGAAAAGTTCATTGATTCTTTTATTAAAAGGATGCCGGCAGAAAAATTAGGAGAAGGTAAGGTTTCAAACTACATTCATGGCGTATTTATGTCAGGTCTTGAGAAGATTTATCTTGAAAATAAAAAAGAAGAATACAAAAACTATCTTGATACATATTTTGATTTAGTTCTTGATGAAAATAAAAAGCTTAACAGAATTGAGGGCCACTTCTGGTGTTCGCTTGATTCCCTTGACTTCCGCCAGATTGGTAATCTTTTGTTTAGATACTATGAAGAAACGGGTGACAAGCGTTATCTTGAATCTATTGGGGAGCTTGTTGAAACGCTTAAGACCGATTACCCCGTAAACTCGTACGGTGGATTTTGGCACATGAAATCAACACCAAATCAGATGTGGGTCGATGGCCTTTTCATGGCAGGTCCAATTAGCGCAAAGTACAGCGTTTTAAGTGACAAGAAGGAATTTGGAATAAGTGCAATTCATCAGGCTTGTCTTATGTATGAAAATATGCGCGATAAGAAGGATAATCTTCTTTACCATGGATGGGATGACAGCTTTGAAGCACAGTGGGCTGATAAAGAAACAGGTCTTTCACCTAATAAATGGGGAAGGGCACTTGGCTGGTTTACAGTTGCAACAGTTGATATTCTTGAAGCACTTGGCACAGATTATGAGGGCACTGATGTGCTACTCGGCTATGTTAAAGAAATCTTTGAAGCACTTTCAAAGGTACAGCGCCAAAACGGTATGTGGTGTCAGGTTATTGATATGCCCGAAAAGGATGATAACTGGGGTGAAAGCTCTTGTACAGCACTTATTTCGTATTCAATGGCAAAGGCAGTACGCCTTGGCTTTATTGATGAAAAGTATCTTGAAAATGCGAAAAAAGGCTACAATTCTCTTATAGAGGCCATTGAAATCAGAGAAAATGGTGAGTATATTCTTACGAAAATATGTACAGGCACGTGTATTGAAGAAGGTACATATGAATTCTACTTTAACAGACCGAGAGTTGAAAATGATATGCATGGAACAGGTGCATTTTTACTTACATGTGCGGAAATGAATAAGTGCACCGAATAATCTATGCTTCATATTGAATAGACGAGCGTGACGCTCGCCTAGGAGGAAAAATTATGTTAAAACTTAGAATCAAAGCAATCTTGATGGCAATTGTTATGCTTACTGGTGTTATTTCTATACCGGGTATTTTGACGGGTAATATAGCTGCAAATGCTTCCACCACAGGATTAGAGTATCTTGAAAATACCTCTAGCGACAATGCGTTTTTATTGCTTGATACACAGCCGTTTGGTATGTATATGGACTTTATTGACGGCATTGAAGAGGGTATTAAAGAGACAAGTGACCCGCTATATAGTGAGAAAGTAACGAAGGATGGCCTAACGGGCAGAAAACTAAACAGAAATAATTCACTTTATTTCAGTGTTGACTCTGGATTTTATGATGCAGAAGATACAGAGTTTTTGATTTCTGTTGTTTATTACGATTTTTGCGATGGCTCAAGTGACCTCAAAATTGAGTACTATAAAAAAGATGGTACCAAGGCTGAGGCTGTGCTTGCAAAAGAAAATCGTACGGTTGGTTGGAACGTTGCATCTGCAGGACTTACAGATGTTGACTTTACTAAGATGTATGCCTCAGGCCCAGGTAAGTACAGGGCATCTGCAAGAATCATTAATCCAAGTGATAATATTTTCAGAAAAATTGAAATAGCAAACATTTCAAGACATAAAAGATATGGCTCAGGCACTGTAATGACAGCATTAGGCAGTAGTAGTGCAGTAGTACTTAAAAAATTTGGTCTTATAGAAGAAACAGACACAGTATTTAATTCTAATAATCTTTATAAACAGTGCTCACGCTATGACCTTTTGAAGGTTTACAATGCATTCACAGGTAATAAGGATGAAATAATTCCCGAATCATACAAAACCCAGTTTATCACGCAGGATGAAATGCTTCAGCGCTTTCTAAGGCTGGCGGGGTTAAACGCATCCGGGGATTTCGTTTCTTTTGCAACAAATAAGGGGCTTATAGATGCCGGGGACTTTTTCCTGTTTAACAGTGCAAAGGCAAGCTACTACAACCTTATAAATATTGCGATTAGTTGCCTTAGTTATGACCCCATACCGGGCGATAATGTTGACGAGCTTCCCATATTCAAGAAAATGCTTGAAAGTGGTGCATTTAATGGAATGGGGGTTGATAACCTTCGCAAAATCGGTACAAATGCAATGGTAGATATTTATCTCTATCAAGACAAAAAACTACCGTCGGTTATTTATGATGGTATAGAAGGTGTTAAATATAACTACATAAACTACTACGGAGAAAAGCTGTATCGTCCGTATATGTCGCAGAACAGCTGGACAAGAATGGGTGAGGCACTTCTATGTTCCACACTGGATAAGTCAAACGGAGCAAATCAGTATCGCCTTTACACCTATAACGTGCAGACAGAAACTATTCATTACATAGGTGACTCAAACTCTTACGCAAACTGCGCAATCGGTGAGGATGACTACGTTTATTATACTGATCTTGGCGGCAGTCCGCAGCTACAAAGAATATGGAGAAAACCTGCACTTAGTGATGGTACGGCAGAGCTTTTGTATGAGCTTCCACTGGGATTTAAGGGAAGTATGGTTCATTTAACCAACGATTGCAGATATATGTCTCTAGAGGTTGGAACGAGCACTTTCTTTGGAACGCCTACGGGCACAACGCCAATCGTTCGTATTGACCTTCAGGAAAAAACATATAAGTGGACATACTTTTCATACAGCAATTCCAATATATTAAACCACGTTCAGGTAAACCCCGTTTATCCCGAGCTAATGTTTTTTGCCCACGAAACAGATACAAACGAATTTGGCTACAGAAATACGATTGATCGTTCAAATATAATTAATCTTGATACGAATGAATATATCCCGATTGTACAGGGCTGTAAAGAAGATACCGACTATAATATGCTTTTCTTCACACACGAAAGATGGGCATTTAATGGTGAATATCTTTACATAACAAACCTTGGTGGTAATGGTGCCTACACGCCTGTCCGTGGCATTATCAGGGTAAATAAGGATGGCACACATCGTAGATTCTTTCACTACAGTGATAGTGGATATAAATTCCTTAAAAACCAGGGACTTAGCCTTAGCAGTAACCACTCTGCACCAAGCGGTGATAACAGATACTTCATCATTGATAATTCAGAGGTTATTCTTCTGAGCGCGGAAACACATCAGATTATGCCTATCTGTAGGCTTAATAATGAGCTTGTTGCAGGCGGTCACCCATATCATGGGCATGCCGTTGTGGCAAACCACGCTTATCTTGCAAACTGGGGTGATGTTTCACACGATGGTAAGGAAATTCTTGGTGTCGGATGGTATGACTTCACCCACTTTGACCAGGAACTTTTGGCAGAGGGTGGCAGATTTAAGCTTAATGATGATGTTGAGTACGTTCGTTATAAAGAAAAACGCGAGAAATATCCGGAAATACCTGCAGATATTGAAGAGAGAAGCGTTTTTGGTAAGGATGCTTTGTATGCTGCAAACGGAAAAAGGGTATTCTTTGATATAAATGAGAAAATTGTTGACGCTATTGATGAATCGGTAGAAATAACATTTGATTATTTTGATGGAACTACAGACCCGATGGTTCTCACCTATACAAGGGGTGTTAAAAACCAGGATGACCAATGTGAGTTCTTTAATATGTCAAAGGAAATTCCACGTACTGGTACAAACACCTGGAAAACAACATCTGTTGTAATTGAAAGTGGAAACTTTGAAGATATCGGTACATTTGGAACCGACTTTAGCATCCATGGTAAATCATCAGAGCTTTATGTTGCAAATGTAAAGGTTAAGAATCTTTCTTCCAAGGTAAATCAGGTGGATGTACGTTTCAGTGCAATTGAAGAAAATGAAGATTCCTATACAATTACGGGCAAGGTTACAAGAAAAAATAACACAATTGATGAAGCAAAAGTAATCGGCGCATCTTATTATGATGGTGGACAGGTTAAGAATATGCAAATATCAACCGTTGATTTATCACTTGATTCAGTAGGTAATTTTACGATGCTACTGCCGCGAACCTCAAGCGACGAGAATATTAAATTTTTCGTATGGGATAGCCTTTCATCCTTCGTTCCCATTGGGGAAGAGTCCGTAGTGGTCGATATTAGTATTGATACTGTGCCCAAGGCAAACGGTGTATCTCTTTCATGGAACGCAGTTGAGGCGGCAGAGAGTTACGATATCTACAGAGATGGTGTAAAGCTTGCAACCACTACAGATAACTTTTATGATGATAAGTACTTTTCAACTATTGAAGAGGTGCATAATGACTTCATTAAGAAGCACACAACTGAGCATAACTATAATATCGTTGCGGGAAAACATATAAGTAAAAGCGTGAAGGCATGCGCAGATCCAAGCTATTTTAAGTATATTTCATTTGAGAAAACCACAGATGCAACCTACAGCGTAAAAAATAACTATAACTATGGTATAAGCAACAAGTACTCAAGATACGCATCTGTACTTAATAAGGGAAGTAATGGTATTAGAATGAGTAGTAAGCTTCCTACAAGCAATATGGGTGACCTTATGCCTTTTGGTGCATATCTAAACACTAAGCCGGACAAGGATTCGGTTAAGATAAGAAATGGCTATGACTATTACTTTTATAACGGGGATAAGTCGGGTACTTACAAAACACGTTTTGTCGGTGCAATCGCAAATCAAAACTCTTTCTTTGCTGACGGCAACGGACTTAAGCTTGTAACGGCTACACAAATGCCCAGAGCAGAAGTGCTTACACTTTTGACCAATAATCCAACAGCAGGTGATAAGCCTACAACAGCTATTTCAAAATCCGCAATTGAAGGCTATTATAATACAACCACAAAGCCTTTTGGTGTGGTTGAAAGCTTTGGGGATACCAAGGCTGAGGAGTATGTTGTTCTTCTTTGTGCAAGTATGGCAACACAGGGAAGCTCTGAACTTTTCAGGGTAACAACCAAAGTTCCCGTAAATACGCGAAACACATCAACCGACAGTAGCTGGAATTCTGTTACAGAGGCAGTTCCTTATGCTAATGGTACAAACGAAGTGATTAAGGTTTATTA
>CAZYYT010000008.1:0-10956 GCA_964651775.1 uncultured Oscillospiraceae bacterium
TATGTGCCAAAAGAATGGTTTTTGGGCGAATAATCCCTATATGAAACTGCCTTTAGGCAGTGTTTGAGCTTTGACACTGTCTTCTTTTTTGTGGGTGGTGTAATGATACCAAATAAATCCAGTTTAGAAATATAAATTTAATGCTTTATATTTAAACATTTATATGCTACAATCAAATAAAGAATAATTTAAAAAAATACAACATTTTGGAGATTTCGATTGTATTATTAGTGTAAAAGGGTCTTGGGAGGTGTGAAAGTGAGTAATTCTGCGTTTCGTACGGACGAAGAAATTACTCGGATTTATAACAAGTATGTAGATACGGTTTACAAGATTTGTTTTATGATGTCTAAAAATATTCCTGAAACAGAAGATGCGACCCAAAACGTCTTTATGAAGCTTATAAAGCATTTAGATGATCTTAAAAATGATGAGCATATTAAAGCGTGGCTTATTGTCACAGCTCAAAATGAGTGCAAAAATATGCTTAAACATTGGTTTAGGTCAAAGCGTGCCGACGTGGACAGTATGCCACTAGCTACATACGAGGAAACAAAAAGTGATGATACACTGGAGAAGGTATTTAATTTAGAGGCTAAATACAGACTACCTATCTATATGTATTATTACGAAGGTTATTCCACTTCCGAGATTTCTCAAATACTAAATATTAAGCATTCTACTCTGCGCACACACTTATCTGTGGGCAGGCAGAAGTTAAAGCTTATGTTGGAGGAGGATATGGATATAAATGAATAAGGAAGAGCTAAAAAATTGCTTTGATGCAATTACTCCTACAGATGAGCAGAAAGAAAAAATGCTTGCAAGAATATTAAAGCGTAAACGAAAAGCATTTAAATTTACCCCAATTTATAGATACCAAACGGCGTTTGCAGCCATGATTGTAGTTGTTTTATTTTTATCTATTTGGCCACAACTTCAGCATTTTGGGAATAATAGGGCAAAAGAAATATATTATGATAGCGGACACAATAACGCCGGTAAAATAAACTCAAGCTATGGGGATAAAAATTCTGAAAAATACACAGAAAAAGAAGATAATAAAAATCTACAAGATACTAAAGACGAAGCCCAGGTGCCGACAATTGGCAGCGAAAATGAATCAAAAAATAACTCATATGTTTCTAAAGAGGAGGGCAAGCCTGATAATAATGAAAATGTAGAATCAAACGATCAAGATAACGGTTTGGCTTTATTTGAAGCTAATGAAGCCTTAGGAAACGAAGAATTGGAGAATAATGCTGATTTTGTAAAAGATGCTGATGACGAAGACGCATCAATGAATTCTGCCCTTGATACAGGGGGAGAAGAAAAAGGTTATATGACCGCAATGAGAGCTTTATACAGTGACTTGACATATGAAGAAATTATGAATGACGAAACATATGGGAAGCTGTTTCCCAGAAAAATTTTAGAAGGTTATGAATTTGTGGGGGCAAAAAGCCTTGAAAGCTCACTTGATGCTGACTTTAAAAGCGAAAACAAAAGCATGCACATCAGAATTTATAATAAAACAGATGCTGAACCTTTATTAGTTACAATTACACCGGATGAACTTTTTAAATATAATAAAGCGGATAAAGTAAGTTTCAGTGTTTTATGCGACAATTATATAGTGTTTTATGAAATAGAGGGTAAAGATATTTCAGAAATTTATGACATGGTTGTTTCATCAGATTATTTTAATAAGTGATAGAGAGGATTAAGATTTTATGAAAAAAATAGTTAGTTTGGTACTCGTAGCGTTAATGCTTTCCTTAAGCACCTCAGCTTTTGCTAAAGTAAATGCGCCCACTTTGACAGCGCAAGAACCATCCACTTCGGACAATCAAACACAAGGCCCGAGTATGGAGCAGGCAATAATTAGTGTTAAGGGGAAAATTGAAGTTCCGGCAAGCCTTGACATTTTTGAAAGCTCAACACAAACAAACAATGATAAAGTTAATTACAATTTTACTTGGCGTGACAAAGACTATAAGTCTTCCCTTCAGGTAACATGCGACGATAAAGGAAGAATAACAGATTTTAATTATTATTCGGACAGTTTTAAAAGTCCTTCCCCGGGAAAAAAACTTCCTACCGTTTCAAAAGGTGATGCGATAAAGAAAGCTGAAGCATTCTTAAGAAAATCCGCCCCTGAAGCATTTAAAAATGATAATGACAAATTTGTACTGGACGAAAAATTAACTACGTCAAGCGTATACGATAATGGAACTTTGTTTAATTTTACTTTTAATCGAATTAAGGATGGCGTAATCGTAAAAAATAACGACACAACAATAAATCTTCAAGCCGTAAACAACAATATATATGTTACCAATATTCATATTGGATATGATTATAATGCTTCCTTTGAAGATAAAACAAGTGAGATTTCTGACGGTATATCAAGCTACAAAAAAGCCTTCCCTGTTGAAATGATTTACGAAAAGCAATATATATTTATCCCTTACAGAAGCGAGATGCCTCGGGAAAACAATAAAATTGATCTGATTTACAGAATAAAAGATAACAATATAGGTTTTATTTCTGCTTATACCGGAGAAATTGTAAAGGCTGATAGTGGTGCAGGCAATTATTATTACAATACAAAAGACGCGGCCGCTGAAAAGTCAATGGCAGGGAGTAGCCCCGAAACAGCACTGACTGAGGCTGAAATAGCGGAGCTTAAAAACGTTTCCGAACTGAAAACAGCCAATGAGATAGAACAAGCTTTACGCAATATAAAAGTATTAAAACTTGATAAAAGTTTAAAATTAACCGAATCCAGGATTTCAAAAAATAATGATATATATGTGTTAAATTTAAATCTTAATAGTCAGAATGAAAAAAATTATCACAATTTGAGCGCTAGTGTTGATGCCAAGACAGGCAAATTGTTATCTATTTATAACTATATTGATAATTATTCAAAAGATGAGCTTACCGACAAGCAGAAAGAAACCTCACAGGCAGCTGTAACAGAATTCCTTGAGAGCTATGCCCCTGACGAACTTAAGCAATGCATAAAGCTGGAATCTGATTCATCAAGTAATAATTATTCTGTGAATTATACAAGGCTTGTAAATGATGTTCCTTATGTTAATAATGGAATCAGTATTTCATACGACGGTTTGAATGACGTTCTTACAAACTACAACCTTAATTTTGACACTAAAGGCGATTTCAAGGACCCCAAGGGTGCAATAACAAAAGAGGATGCATATGATAAAATCTTTAAGGTAGCACCTTTGCAGAAAATGTATGTGCTAAGTGACGGTAATTACAAGCTTTGTTACTCCGTTGATTCACGCAATTATATAAGGATTGATGCCCTTACAGGGGAGCAATTGCCTATAGAGGGTTCGCAGAGTCCTCAAAACAGCGGAAATTATACGGATATTGGTGGTCACTGGTGTGAGGAAGCTGTAAAAAAACTTGCCGAAGTTGGGATTGCACTGGCAGGGAATCAATTTATGCCAGATAGCGAGATAATGCAGGAAGATTTATTAAAACTTTTTGCAGCAGGCTTAAATTATACAGGATATCTTTACTATGATGCCGATACATTATATGAAAACCTTTATAACAGCTATGTTTTGACAAAAGAAGAAAGAAACGAATCAGCGCCCGTAACACGTGAAGACTCGTATGTATTTATGATTAGATTGGCAGGTCTTGAAAGGGTAGCGAAGCTTCCAAAAATATTCAAGGTAGATTTTGCTGATAAAGATACACTTTCTAAAGACCGCATCGGCTATGCGGCAATTCTCTCCGGATTAAATGTCATCAGCGGTGATGGGGGATATTTAAGAGCTCAAGATAAAATTACGAGAGCTGAAGCGGCACAGATGGTATATAATTATCTCTTGAACTAAAAAAGTTTAGAAATAATACCAAGCTACTTGCCTAAAGGCTAATAAAAAATATAGCACCCACCAAAAGGTGGGTGCTATTTAATACTACCAATTATTGTGTTTTATTATCCAACAAACATCTGAGTCCAATAGTTACCGTCTGCTACATAACCGACACCTATTTTTGTGAAGGATGGATTTAAAATGTTTTCACGGTGCCCTTGTGAGTTCATCCATGCATTTACAACCTCACTGGGTGTTCTTTGCCCTTTTGCAATGTTTTCGCCAGCTGTTCTATAGCTAATGCCGAAGTTTTTCATCATAGTAAATGGCGAACCGTATGTCGGGCTTGTGTGTGAAAAGTATCTATTATCCCTCATGTCCTGACTTTTGTATCTTGCCACACGGCTTAGTTCCCAATCATAATTCAGTGCTTTTAAGCCGTTTGAAGCTCTTTGTTCATTTACAAGTCTGATTACCTCTTTTTCATATGCTGTTACAGTTGAATTTATAGAGGGAATTGTTATAACTTGTCCCGGATAAATGAGTGCAGGGTTTGAAATATGGGGGTTAGCGCTAATTACTTCGCTTAGGCCCACCTCATATCTGACCGCGATTTTCCACATTGTATCTCCTGCCTTGACAGTATGCGTTGTTGCAGCGGCGGCACTTAGCGATAAAGATAATGCTGTAACGGCGCCAACTGCTAAACTAATAATATGTTTAAATGGTTTCATAATGATTCTCCTTTGCTTTTTGATTTGATACCCAATTACTATACTAGCATGATACTGCTTGAAAATCAAATGTAATATTTGGCATACAAGGATAAAGAAAGACAACAGTTCTTGAAAAATTAATCACGTGTGGATGATTGATTTATAGTGTTTTTTTATATGTGTTTGTTTTTTAGAAATTTATGGTATAATCAAAGTAAAAAAGTTGGGGGGCTTAGGCAGCTTCACATAGGGAGTAATCGGTTTTGGCTTGAACTTTTAAGTTAATACGGCATCAAAAAATGGCGAAATACGACAGTATTACGCCATTTTTGTTCTTTGTCTTAAACTTAAAATTTCTAACCCAAAACTACAAAGTACCACAAAAATCATTATTTTTGATACAGAACAAGGCAAAAGTGCGAAGGAATCCTGACGGATTTTTAGTACTTTTAACGAAGTTATGTGCCAAAAGAATGGTTTTTGGGCGAATAATCCCTATATGAAACTGCCTTTATGAACGAGTTTACACAAGTACAGATTATGGATACATTGAAACTTATAGAATCATCAATAATAAATTGTGAAAAGGGTCAACCAAAATTAAAAGATGGCTCATCGTCTTTATCACTTAACAAAAATAGAATTAAAGCTTTGTATATTGCTAAAGGTTTATTAAATGATAAAGGAAATCTCTATTCAAAAGAAGAATTAGATAAGGCAATTACACAAATCACGTCTATTAGAAATAAAAGTATATCAGGAATAAATAATACATCGGAAGGTTCTAAAACATTTACCTGTTTTTTTAGACTTATTTCGGCAATGGATATTGTATTAGAGTATTTACATTGTGCTGTGGATAAGCAAAAGTAAATTTTTATGCAATCACCTCTAAGGGGTGGTTACTTTTATTATGCCATTATGACGCATTAGCTTGCAGACGCTTCCTATTTGTGGTATAATTTAAAATAAAAAAACAAGTTGAAAGGCGCCTGCTATGCTTTATTTTATTTTCCCATTTATCATTTTGGCAATTATAATTGGTATAAGAATCGCTTTTGTAAATCTCCAACTATATAAATCAACCTATAGTCAAAGTTCCGGTAACAAGGTGTGGGATTTAATCTTTAGCAAAGGAAATAATGGGGAATTTCTCACGTATCGGATTTTAGAAAAAAACGGTGAAAATAAAATCTTGTGTAATACTTATTTACCAAAATCAAACGAGGAAACAACAGAGGTTGACTTAATCTCAATTAACAATAAAGGTATTTTTGTATACGAATCTAAGAACTATAGCGGTTGGATTTTTGGGGACGATAATAGCAAAAACTGGACACAATGCCTTAAGGGTGGAAAAAAGATTAAGTTCTATAATCCAATCTTTCAAAACAAGGGACATATCACCGCAATTGATAACTATTTAGGAAAAAATTACTCTAACTGTTTTATCTCTTACATAGTTTTTAGCCAGCGTTGTGAATTAAAAAAGATTAATGTTTCATCTGAAAATATAAGAGTGATGAACAGGAACTATTTAAAAAAATATCTGGCTGAGGATAAAAACAGATTACCTGATTTATTAACAGAGGAACAAATAAACCAAATCTATGAATCATTAAAAACCAATACGCTTGTAAACCGTGCAGTTAAACAAAAACATATTGAAGATATAAACAGAAGAATATATAGTTAAAACTAACCGGCAATCACCTCTAAGGGGTGGTTGCTATTTTATGCCATTTTTAAAAGTAGGACGAAAATACCTAAGTGAAATCCCATTAACACTTTTATCTGTTCGTCATATAATAATAAATATATACAGCCAATTAACTAATTAATTATATAAAATATTCGAGAGGGTGAATTATTATCAATCCTACAATTTTTAACGGCGGATTGACTTCCCGTCAATTACAGCTATCAAATACTTTTAGACGTCTGTGGAGCGAGCACGTTTTATGGACACGCCTATTTATCCTGAGTACAGCATTTAGCTTGCCGGATCTTCAATTTGTTACTGATAGGCTACTAGAAAATCCTGATGACTTCGCCAAGGTACTAAAACCGTATTATGGTGATCATACAGCAATGCAATTTAAAGAACTTTTAACAGACCACCTTACAATAGCAGCCCAGTTACTTAATGCGGCAAAAGCGGGGGATACAGTTGAAGCGGACAAACAACGTAGAATTTGGTATGAAAATGCCGAGGATATTTCAAGATTTCTTGCTTCCATAAATCCTTTCTGGAGCGAACGTGAATGGGAAGATTTATTTTTCGAGCATCTGCGTATGACAGAAAATGAAGCGGGCTTCATCTTGAATGGGCAATATTCAAATGGGATAAAAAAATATGATGACATTCAAGAAGAAGCGTTAAGGATGGCCGATATCATGACTTGTGGCATCATCCGCCAGTTCCGTGTATAATTCTGTCCTGAATAAAATGGACGGAGGTAATTTTTTGGCTAATATAAAGGATTACAACAGAAAAAATGCTGTCAAATATGCAGAAAAATGGGCTTACGACAGAAACCCCGCATATTATGATTTTTCAAAAATAGGGGGTGACTGTACTAATTTTATATCTCAATGTCTTTATGCGGGAAGTGGTGTTATGAACCATACTCCCGTTTTTGGTTGGTATTACAATAATTTAAGTGACAGAGCACCGTCGTGGTCCAGCGTAGAGGCACTTTATAATTTCCTCGTAGAAAATACTGCGAGAGGAGTTTTTGCAGAAAAGGTTACTGCCCAGGAAGTTATGGTAGGTGATATAATTCAGCTTATTACAAAGGAAGGTCAAAGGTACCATTCGCTTCTTATAACCGGCAAGGGTGATGACATTTATGTGGCTGCGCATACATTCAATGCGTATATGCGTCCTCTTTCATCGTACATTTACGAAAAGGCTGATTTCTTGCATATAAAAGGAGTTTATGTCTAGGTGACAAATTTAGGACGGGGGAGTGACTGTGGGCATTTATGAGTAGGACTGAAAATGAAAGAGGCACTCTACGAAATTAACCGTAGAGTGCCTTGCTTTGTTTTTGCATAAGCGACTGAAGTTTATTGCTTTTTAGTCGCTTTAGTATGGCAATTTAAAACACTTCCCAAACCCCTAATAATTATTAAAGAGCGTTTTAAATTAAACTATATTACTCGTAATTTTCTATTAACTGATGACCGGTATCTTTTTTGCAATGAGCCTCTGTATATTCTTAAGAGACGCTTTTTCCTCTCTATCACAAAAGGAAAGTGCCGTTCCTTCCATACCGGCCCTACCGGTTCTTCCAATTCTATGGACATATGTTTCAGGCATATCCGGCAGGTCATAGTTAATAACATGGGACAGTTTTACAATGTCAATACCTCTTGCTGCAATATCAGTAGCAACCAGTACCCTTGTTTTTTTTAACTTGAAATTTTTCAGTGCTGTCTGTCTTGCCGCTTGCGACTTGTTTCCATGTATTGCCTGAGCTACTATTTTTGATTTTTCCAGTTCCTTCACAAGATTGTCTGCCCCATGTTTTGTACGCGTAAATATCAAGGCAGTATCGACAGATTTGTCGTTTAGTAGCTTTACTAGCAGAGGCTTCTTGTCTTTTCGTTCTACGAAATAAACAAATTGTTTAATTGCATCTATCGTTGACGAATTTGGTGCAGCTTCAACCTTAAGCGGATTTGTTAATAATTTATCGGTAAGCTTTATTATTTCGGGCGGCATAGTCGCAGAAAATAATAGTGTTTGTCTTTCGGTGGGCAAGAGGGCTATAATCTTGTTCATATCATAGGAAAAGCCCATGTCTAACATAAGATCCGCCTCATCAAGAACAAAATGCTTAACATTACTTAAGTTTACATAATTCTGCCCTACAAGATCAAGTAATCGTCCAGGTGTTGCAACAATGATATCCACCCCTGCTTTTAAACGTTTAACCTGTGAAAACTGCGGTACACCGCCACAAATTACTGTATGCCTTATGCCTGTGCGTCTTCCAAATTCATTTATGCTTTCACCTATTTGAATTGCCAGTTCGCGAGTGGGAGTCAGTATTAAGGCCTTAATCGGGCGAAACCCTTTTGAGTTTTCCTTATCCTTGTATAGAAACTGCAGTAATGGCACTGTAAATGCCGCCGTCTTTCCTGTACCTGTTGGGGCGCATCCCAGTATATCCTTTCCTTCAAGTATAGTTGGCATTGCCTTTTCTTGGATAGGCGTAGGCCTCTCATACCCCTTTGCCCTCAAAGCTACCATAATTGGTTCAATGATATTCATTTCTTCAAAATTCAATTAGTTTTCTCCTTTATAAATATAAATTTTTGCTGTGACTGAAATTTAGCATTTGACTAAACATTTTTTCACAGACACTATTTTTGCATTACACGCATTTTCACCCGCAAACACAAAGTCAATAAATATAAGCTTTATGTGCTTATTATATCCTATTTCTTATGCAAAATAAAAAGAGCGTGGAACTCGAACTTATGAGTTCCCCGCTCTAAAATTCAGAAAATTCTATATGCCAACATCCTATCAGGCAGCTGAAAAAACAATAATACTATTACAGTATATCATACATTAAACAATATAGCAACAAAAATATTTAAAATTATTTATTTAGCTAATTGCTTTGTACCTAAACAAAAAGAATAATCATGATTTACTTAACAGCATTTTACTTCGCATTGTACGATGTACTTTCTTTATGTTGTTGTTTTACATACGCCTCTCGACAAAATCCATGAAAGCGTTTGCCTGTTTTTCCAAAAATGGATAGCTTGCCTTAAGTGCCAGCTTACCCTGATCGTCAACCTGATTTATAGCGTTAGGAATAGTGAGGCGTGGCGCATTCATAACATCCATGTTTAAAAGACTGATGAGTGTAACTAAATGGTCCTGGGCCAGACTTGTTCCGGCCATGCCCGGCGAAATACCGCTTATGGCGGCAGGTTTTCTTAGAAGGACTTGCCTCTCTTTGTCGCTGATTGGACGAGATAGCCAATCAATTAGGTTTTTTAAAACACCCGAAAAAAAGTGATTGTATTCAGGCGTGAAGAACCATATTCCATCTGCGGACTTCACCACATCACGAACACGTTTTACAGCTTTGGGTGCAGGATATTCAATGTCCTGATTAAATAAAGGGATATCCTGATACTCGAGCAGTTCAAAATCAGCACGGTCCCCAATAATTTCTTTTGCTGCTAATGCCAATTGCTTATTATAGGAATCTTTTCTCAAAGAACCGATAATAGCCACTATCTTTATTTTTTTCAACATGCTTCTTCCTCTCTGTATCGTATCATCAATAAGAAATTTTGTCTTGTAAAAATGTGCCTCTTTTCAAATCATCGAAGGCTTTATTCAGTTCTTCCTTTGTATTCATGACAATGGGGCCACCCCAAACAACCGGCTCAGACAGAGCTTTTGAACTCATAAATAGCACTACCTTGCATTTTCGCATTTGCCACCTTTCATTAAAAAAAGAAGCAAACAGGATGCGATTAAAGACATTGTAAAACCAAATAAAAATGGTGCTGCGGCGCCAAATGTATTCCACAAAATTCCCGCAACTGTACTTGCTGGCAGAAGAGATATACCCACAATAGTAGAATGCATACCAAGCATCGTCCCCTTTGTCTCCGGCGGTGATACTTCTGAAATAAACGCCCTCTCGACGCCTGTTATCATAGCTGTGTATAAACCGTACATGACAAATAAACCAATCATCAACGGTTTGCTGTCAGCAAATGCAAACCCTATATAAACAATGGAGAAAACAAAATACCCAGTAACCAGCAGTCGTTTGCGCCCGACTTTGTCTGATCGTTTACCGGCGGGAATTGCCAGCAGGGATGCTGAAAGATTATAAATGAAATAAAGTAGGATCACTGAAGTATCGTCAAACCCAACGCTCTTTGCACGCAATAAAAGGAAGGTGTTGGATGAGTTTCCCAATGTAAAAAGGAAAGTGACCAGTAGATATAACTTCAACTGTCTGTCCAAATTTCGCATGTTTTTCCAAAATGGTTCGCGTTTTTTTGAAGCACGTTTCCCTTTTTTTTCTTTGATGAAGAAGAATGCTAAAAGTCCTAATATAGCCGGTATGACAGATATTAAGAAAATCTTTTTATAGTCAAAGTCAGAACTCATCTGACGAATTAACAGATAAGAGATTAGAATTCCAACAGCTGAACCTGCCATGTCCAGCGACTTATGTATACAAAAAGACTGACCGACGGTTCCTTCTTTTGAACTATCACTAAATTTTTCTCTTAATTGTTCTATAGTAATAGGTTCATTTCCTTCGTCTTCATATTGAGTTTTTTCGTTTGATTCATATAAGTTTTCACTAACTTTAACTAATTCATTA
>CAZYYT010000008.1:10966-15207 GCA_964651775.1 uncultured Oscillospiraceae bacterium
GTGGCGTAGTGCGGATGCCTTTACCAATACGGTCAATGACACGAGCACCTAAAATTCCAAGCCAGGAACTCGCAAAAATCAAAGCCAGCTTATAGACAAGGCCAGTTGCATAGCCGATAAATGCAATTGGTTTTTTCTTATTGTATTTGTCGGTGATGTATCCACTAAATACCTTAAGCAGACTTGCAAGACTCTCAGCGATACCTTCTATAACTCCAATAAGGGCAGGAGACGCACCAAAGGTAGATGTCAGGTACAGCGGGATGATCGGGTAAACCATTTCAGAACTAATATCTGAAAAGAAACTGACTATACCTAAAAAAATAATATTTAACATTTACCCTCACGCTGCTTCCCTAATTTAAGGTAACCTTCTAAAACTTACTATAGTGATTGAAAGCCTTTCTCTCACTTTTTTACAGCCAACCAAACTCCACCAAATATAACTCACAGCTAAGTAGGTCTACCTCCACGTTATGGGATATACTTTACCAGCATTTCGTCTTGCTCCAAACAAACCTTGTTCCGACCAGTGCGCTTAGCCGTATAGACTGCCTTATCCGCTCGATCGATTACATTTTCATAATTTCGGGCTTGTTCTTCACCACAATAGGCAACGCCAATGCTGACGGTAGTGCGATGCCCGTCCATCTCTGTGCTTTGCACAGCCAGCCGCAGACTTTCTGCTACAGCCTTCAGTTCCTTCGCATCATATCCATATGCCATTGCGAGGAATTCCTCGCCACCATAACGATAGAAATTTAGATGAAAATTCTGTGCAAATTTTGCAAACACTTCCCCTAAACGACTTAAACATTTGTCACCGGCAGCGTGGCCGAAGCTGTCGTTAAGCTTTTTAAAGTAATCAATATCAATCATCAGTACCCCGGATGGCTTGTCCACATTCGTTGTCTCCAGCGCCACCAGAGTTTCAAACAGTTTGCGGCGGTTATAAAGGCCTGTCAGCACATCAGTTTCCTTTTCAATCGTCAACAAGCGTTGAGCATCGTAGCCCTCTAAATGGATCAAAACTGTAATGTTACCGATAAAACACCCAAGAGTGGCAAACCACAGACAATTAAACATATCATCCCCCGCATATTGCGGTTTGAGGTAAAAAGCCAAAACAGTATGTACCACAAGCCAAAAAAATACAAACAAGTTCATGCGGGAAGGTCGGTCGACAAAACCGAGCGGCGTAATACAAAAGGCCCCTAACAGAATTGTCGCCCGCATATTGGGCGTGTGGATGACACTAAGATATATAGCAAATAAAAACATGGCAGAAAAACACATGTATAGCCCTACAAGAGTGTACTTTTTCATAAAAGAGAGCTTATAAAGAAAGAACAGGACAAAATAAAGCAGGGCTGCAATCAAGTAGACGGGGACAACAGCTGACTTAGTGTCACTAAAAGGCACTGCCAACAGCGGCAGTAGCAGCAACACTCCCCCTATCAGCGTCAGTGCAGATAACATTTTCTCATTATGCTCACTGATTGCTTCTTTGTTGGCACAAGCAAGCTGCGTATATTTTTTTTCTTTATTCCAAAATAAATTTAACAGTTTTCTCATATTATACACCCCATCATTTTGTTATCGCGGATGTTGACAATTTAAACCAAATATCGATCTGACCACAAAGCCTCAAATTATTCAAAACCATCTAAATTTACCGCTCGCGAACCCATCCGAAACCAATCGACCACTCGTAGGGCACTGAGTGATATTTTCATGTTTCTTGGCCCATGTTTTTTTAACCCTCACAGATTCTTATGTCGGGCCTTATTCTCTCACTTATCAAATCCTGACATCGATACTCATTTACTATATTATACACTCTATTTTATGCTTTTCTTGAAATCAGCAAGCAAAAAAACTGCCCCAAACATTTCATCCGTACACAGGTTAAATGAAATGGGGAAGTATTTTAGTTTCCCCATTTCATTTGAATTCGCTATCATTTGCTTAACCTTATTATCAAGCGGAAGACTCATTACATCCTCACGCGCCTTTTCGGGTAAATAGATGGTTACCCTAAAAAAACCGTCCCAAATTGATAACCAAAAAACGGTTGTTTGTTTTTGACCGCCTCTAACGCCTGTCCATTTGTAGAGGCCCTTTGAAAGCCACGCCTTACCATCGTTGTAGTAATGCCATTCTAACCTAATATCATGGCATAAAAGTTCTCTTTCAAACTTTTTATAGGCGTTGTTCGCTTCCCCAAGCGCCTTTTTAATAACGTCACTTGATGGCTTTATATCAGGGTTTCTGAGTAATTGCTTTTTTGCTATTTCCACAACAAAATAACCTCCGTGATTAAGATGTAAAACCTTAATTTTTCATAGCTGTATGCTTGTCCACGCTACAACGCCAAATTCCTTTAACATTTAATAACTATTTATCAATATACAATGCTTCAGTTTTATTTTTGTTAAGAGATCTATAATTTATATGTTGTAATTACAATTATAGAAATGTTCTATTAAAAATTGGGCTATCTTTATATACATCCTAGCCAAACACCCCTGAATTTCCCAAAAACATCTAAATCGGCCACTCGCAAATCTAAGATATAAATCAAACTGTCACTATAAAAACGTTTGGTAGGGCTTGTTTACTCAGCCGGTATTTTCACGGTTTTTACATCCGATTTTGCTCTCAAACCCTGAAAAGCCCATTTATAATGTTTTTCACACTATTTACCTTTTTTATCTGCAATAAGTGGCCTTATTGCATTGTATATTTCACTGGTTTTCTTGCTATCTTTAAAATGTTTATTCAACGCATTATTAATTCCTTGCTTTGTTTTGTAATTCTGAATATACCTTACAACAATAGTTGCATCTGACTTGCATTTTAATAAGTGTTCAACCTCTATAAGAAGCTGATCCTTTTCTTCCTCTTCATTTTTTCCGGAACAATCCATTGTAATATCTATTTCTACATTTTTCTTTTTCCAATAGTTTACTAAAACTAAAAATCCTGTATCCTTTGTAATGATGTAGTATTTATGCTGTGCATTCGCATTTTCCGAAATAAGATAACCCAAATAAGAGGAAAGTTGAAAATCTAATGCATTCTTCGTTCCCACTTCTAACCTGTGATACGTAATATTTGCTCTCGACTCATTAAGTCTTCTATGTAAGCCAAAGGTCAAAGTATCGGCATTCTCACTGTAGAATATACACACGTTATCATTCTCATCAAGCTTCCCAATACCATTTAAGCCATGATACTTTACATTTTCATAATCAATTAGATAGTATGCCATCCACTACACCTCTCATATTTTATCGTTGGTTATCTTACATCAAATTTTTATCTTTTTGCGTGCTCTTGAATAGTGTTTTCAGATTGTTAGACTCTTTCCATGCCTTCCATTATACGGCAAACGGACATAAACCGTGTGTTTTTTATTACTGAGCATTACATAAAATGTCCGCTTACAACAATTTGCTTTGCCGGTAGTTTGTTTTATTTTGAGCCTTTCCGGTTATTTTACAATGCCAATCACACATTATCTAATTCTGATTTTATTAGCTTTAGAATATACTTTGCGCTATCTTCGTCTAGCTTATGCAGAAAAGCCATACTTCTGCATTTTTTGTATTCCACTTTATCCATTGTGAAGGTATATCCACCCGGGCAAGTAGG
This sequence comes from uncultured Oscillospiraceae bacterium, assembly GCA_964651775.1. Taxonomy (GTDB): domain Bacteria; phylum Bacillota; class Clostridia; order UMGS1883; family UMGS1883; genus UMGS1883. The sequence continues at coordinate 14,624 of CAZYYT010000008.1, forward strand.
CGAACAGGTGCCACCGACCAGCTTTTTGCAATCACCTGCTTTGATGATTCCCTTCTTCATTTTATCCGGGAAATCACTCAAGATAGCATCATAGGCCCCTATACCTTTGGCATAAATCCTCATCTTTACGCCTGTTTTTCTAAAAACATAATTAAGTAATGATTTGCCTGAATCTGGTAGTATATAGGTAGTAACAAATCCGTTTTTTGCAGGCTCAATCTTTCGCTTACATCCCTTTCCCAGAAGATAATTATCTAGTTCAAGCACAAATTCCTGAAGGTTTGCGGGGACCTCATTTAAAAACAGTGTAAACTTGTCATCCATATTTTTTTCTCCTTGAAATTTTAACATTTATATTTATTGTTCATTTTTTGCATAAGTTAAAGTCATTCACAACTTAGGTTTAACTTTCCATTTAATGCTCGTCCATTTTAATGATCCAATGAGTCTCATCGCAAATATCATAGACACACTATAAAGTGTTGATTTGCTTCTTTGCTTTTTTATCTAGTATTTCACCTGAAAGAGCATTATTAATAAAGTTTTCTATTCCATCTGTTGGATGTTCTTTTCTGATAATGAGT
>CAZYYT010000008.1:15217-30190 GCA_964651775.1 uncultured Oscillospiraceae bacterium
CGTTTAGGATATCAAGCAGTATTAGTTTTCGCATGGTTTCTCTGACGGCCATAAGGTCAAAGCTGGTTAGTGCGGAAGCTATTTTAACATTAAGGTCCGGCTTGACTAAAACAATTTTTCCTAACGATTGAATACATTGGCGTATTGTTATGGGCTTTTCATCGTTTAGTAGCGTCAGGAATTCATCAATCGTATCCTCCATCTGATTTTTATTATCCCATTTTACATTCTCCGCAATCAGATTGAGCCCAATGCTTCTATGATAAGAATTATCACTTTTAAGTTTACTTTGAAAGGTATCCCAATAGGGATAAACGTCAGTAAAGAATAAAGACCTGTTCTGAAGAAGGAGAAAAGACCGATATCTGACATTGTCATCTTTTAATGACAACCACTCAATCAGTTGAGTGATATCCTCCTTAGAAAGAGCTTTCGATGCTTCCTGCAAATCGCTTTTTGGAATTGACATAATACTTTCTAACGTTACCAAATTAATTCCCCCAATCATAATTTTCCGATTTCATTAATAGGTATTACTTATTAAATGACCCAATTTCGATTAGGTTTCCTTCCGGATCAGAGATATAACATGTGCGTTGCCCCCAAGGCATTGTAGTTGGTTTTAAAACAGGAGTTGCCCCTTTTGATACGACTTCTTTAAAGGTCAAATTAACATCTTCATAAGTGTTGACGCTTAGGGCAATTTCAAAATGTCCGTTAATTTTATTCACATAATCAAAGGTTTTGTTTGTCATCTTCTCAAAGTCTGTCCGTCGATATAATAAAAACAATTTCCCATCCTTAACCAAATAAACATTCGAAGTGTTTTCATCTTCCTTGATTTCAAAATTGAGGACATCCCTATAAAAGCGAACCATCGCTACCATGTCTTTTACAAAGAGTCCAAAACCATCTAAATTCATAATGTACCCCCACATAAAATCTGTTTTATGCCGAAAAGAAGTCTTTTTAATCATACACCTTTTAAATTCATTTAAAGCATCAATTTGTTATTAACACATTACTTGTGCATTAGACTAAGCCTGTGCAACAATAATTAAACGCCAACTGGTTTTATTGTATGGGTTCATATCATAACCCCCATAACAATGAATGTTAGAAAAACCTGCTTGTGAGAGCAACCTCTCGTAATCTTCATCGAGGATTATCCTATATACAATGTCGTATTGATTGTTTTCCAATCGGTAATCGCTATGGAACAAGTCCAATACATGAATCGTTTGAAATTGCTTATCATGCTCCTTGACAAAAATTCGTGAAAAATCCGGCCGATTAACAACTACCTCAATTGACGGCAAAGTTAGAGTGAAATGCGTTGTACCCTGTGTTAAAACTAATAATCCATTTTTGTTTAACCTATTTTTCATAGAACTAAGAGCTATCAGTAAATCCTCATCCGTATGTAAATGAGGAAGCGCAGTTGTGAGGCATACAATTGCATCAAAAGTCATATCAAATTTATGCTCTAAAAAACGAAAATCACATTGACATAGTGGAATATTATACTCTCTCTTTTGTAAATTTTTACACGCTACCAGAAGCATAGATTCTGAATAATCACTGCCCCACACATTATATCCTGCCTGGGCAAGCATATAAAGGTGTTGTCCGGTCCCACAAGCGCAGTCTAAAACGTTTTTAACACCATGCGCTGAAAAAACTTTGTGCAGAAATGTTTTCTCATCGCCTAAATACTCTTCTATTGGGCCGAATTCGTCGTAATCATAAGCAAATTTCTCATATAAGTCTTTCATTAAATAAGCAACCTCCCTTCGTATACAAGTTCTACAATAGTGTATCACTATAACTGGTGGGCTTACGTTTTTTATAAGCCCCCGGATTATCTCATTTTATATTAAGTAATTTTTTCTCTGCTGACTCAACAGTTTGAGTGATTAAAGTTGCGATTGTCATTGTGCCAACGCCTCCGGGGATGGGTGTATAAGCAGTACACTTATCTTTTACTTTTTTTATCTCAATATCTCCTATTCCACCCTTGTGATATCCGGCATCTATTACAATTGCTCCATCTTTAATCCATTCCGCTTTTATAAATTCAGGTTTTCCAACCGCCCCAACAATAATATCTGCTTGTTTAATGAGTTTTGGTAATCCTGTTGTTCTTGAATGACATATGGTTACTGTTGCGTTTTCATTTAGTAGCATCATTGCCATCGGTTTGCCCAAGATTGGGCTTCTGCCTACGATAACTGCATGCTTACCTTCAATACGAATATTATAATGCTTCAATAATCTCATAATACCACCGGGAGTTGCGCACATAAAAGCATCCTCATTTAAAGACATTCTTCCAAATCCTAATGCAGTAACCCCGTCAACATCTTTACTACGGTCTATTGCATCGAAACATAAACGTTCATCTATTTGCTTGGGAACAGGATGTTGCAGTAAAATTCCAAAAATAGAATCATCATTATTTAACTGTGCTATCACATTAAGTAACTCCTCTGTAGTCGTTTCTTCAGACAGTTGAATCTTTTTTGATTCTAATCCTACCCGTTTACAAGCATTTCCCTTCATATTTACATAAATTTCCGATGATGGATCATTCCCAACTAAAATGGTCGCTAAAGAAGGAGTTATTCCTGTAATTCTTTTGATACTACTTACGCGTATTTCCAACTCTTTTTCAATCTCATTGGCAAGCTTTTTGCCATCTAAAATAATAGTATCCATATAATATCTCCTCTAAATTTCATAAGTATCTTGTCAGGTGGACGGGTAAAAGACACCCCCGTCCACCTGACAAGCCGGCACACCTCATTCTCCAAGGTGTTATTTTTTTTAAAGCAATCTCATTTTAAATTGAACTAATAATAAGCACCTTATTAGCACTTAAATACATTATGCCGTATGCGAACTTAAGCGGCCTCCGGTCTATTCTCCAGCGTAACTGTCCATGTTAAACCATTAACAGGAACTAATGCATTATTATTTGTATCAAATATATCCGAGACTTGAGTCACAGTAGTCTCAACAGGTGTACTGTCGGCATTAGCCTTAACTGTAAGAATTACAGTCTTGGATTGGGCAGGGGCTGATATATTAGTTATTGTGAAACCAGCTACATTAAATGTATTTTCCATAAGAGCTGATTCATCAATATCTTCTGAGAAATAAATTGTTATACTACCGGTCATATCTTTTGGTACAGTATAAACATCGTCTATATTATAAATACCATCAAAATTTCCGCCTATAACCATAGCAATATCATCAGTATTTACATCGTTATCATGATCCCACATAACAATTTCAGGAGTTGTCTTATCAACAAGATCTAAGCAAAACTGAGGTCTTAACTTACTGCCCCACTCAGTCTCTGAAGATGGTTCATTAACAGTAATAATACCAATCTTTGCTCCTTCTTCATCTGTTACATCTGTAGCTAAAGCTTTGTCCAGAGTCAAAACCACCTCGGTTTTCCCTTCGGAATTTATTGTAATTGACTCACGGTTTTTAATATTAATTGAACCCGGAGTTGTCAAACCGGTTAATTCTATATCACTATCAATAACATTACTCATTTTCTTATTGAATACAACCTTAATCTTATCCTTTGCTATTAACTGGGCGTGCTGGATATAAACATTATCCGGATAGATTCCTTCAACAGTGTAAGAATCAACGATGCCATATAATATCTTTCCTGAAAGGTCCATTATTGGAGCAATCTTTACAAAAGGATTTATAGTAGAATCATTTTTACTCTCAAGTTCTTTAATGTAAATTGCAATAGTTCTATCATTAACCTTGGTAATTGTATCATTCTCGCCTAAAATCTCAAATGTTTGACCATCATTAATTGAAACCAAATAGTTTTCTTTATCAAGCATTTGTTCTTCCTTCATAGCTTCAGAATATATAATGAAAATTTTACCTTTTTCAGCTATTGCAAAACAGTGCTCATCAACCTCCGGATTATCTACTACCTCCGGATATTTACAATCTGAAGTCGTGAAATTAAATTCGTAATCAGATTCATTTTTGTTTCCGTAAATATCACTATAATCTTTAATTAACAACTGATATTTTGTATTATCCTCTAATTTGTCATAAAACATTAGATCAACTGACTTCATCGAATCATCTATTGCAGCTGTAAGTGGTATTTCTTTATTGTCTGAAAGCTTCTTTACAACATAGCTTTGGGGGTTAGTTGCTGTTTCTGTATCAAGCTCTTCATCAAATACTATCTTTATACCTTCATCCGTATTTATAAGGCACTGATTAACAACAGGAGCGTCAGTATCAATTTCGACATAACAAGTAAGTGACTGATCCGGTACTTTTATACCATAATCATCAATTATTATTTCGTCATCAATTTCGCTGTTTACCAAGAAAAGATCAAGTGTTCCGCTTGGTAACATTTCGTCGAATATAAAAGTAATTTCATCTGCAAAGCAATCCATTGTAGTTTCTGCCATACAATTTTCAGAGCCTTTGGCTGAATGATATAGCTTAATGTTTGACCCCATAACCGGCTTTGAAAAACCAAGAACAACTTTGTTTGCCTTTGCTGATTTAACGGTTACAATCGGTACGGAAGTGTCTTTAACATAATCAAAAGTGGTTGAACTCTTAAATAATTTGTAGCCTGCGTAATCTTGCAATGCATTTTCTGCTGTAGCGATGTTGTTATTTACCGTGACAGTGATGGGCCCTTCTATAAGCTTAGTCCCAATTTGGAGATTGACGGCATTTAGATTTAATTCAGCCTTTTCAACATAGTATGTATATGTTCCGCTGACAACCCTAAAATTTGAAGGATGTAAAGTTTGCGTATTATTATTACGTTCACAAATCGGCTCTGAGAAAGTAATTCTTATATTACGATATCCTGTAGATTCTATTCCTTTAACTACAGGTATCGTTCCATCCTGTACTTTTACTTCAAATTCTTTATCAGCGCCCAAGGCCTTCTTATTGGCAGACATAATATTCTTACTAATTATAACTTTTGCGATAGATTCATTTGTCAAACAATCTTGAACTTCATTATCAAGAGTAATAGTCACAGTCTTCTTATCATCACTTAATTTGCAACTGTTATTTGTAAGAGTCTTAGAAACATCGCCCTTATCCTTGATGTTGTAATTAGCTTGGTCTTCTGCTGAAGCATTATCCATTTCAGCATCGAACTTAATTTCTAATTGCTTATTATTTAACGCTTTAACTGATACAATGCTTAAGCCGTCAAAACCCCTATGACCACCGATTCGGCTTGCTTCAATCAAACCGGATTTTATAGCCTTTGACTTTAGATCAGCATTATCACCAACGATATCAGCGATAACTGTTTTCCCTTCAGCCTTTTGGGCTGACAAAGTACCATACATAATTCCAACTGCAGTGTCCCTAGTTAAATCACCGGTTACATCAGCTGATACCTTACTGCCCTTTATCTCTGCAAGCTTAGCAACGGATGTTTGGTAATCTAAAGCAGCATAACCCATTTGTTTGAGCATGAATGTTGCAAATCTGGCGGCTGTAACAGTATCCTTAGCGCCTACAAAAAATTTACCGTCTTTGGTACTACCCGATAGAACACCATTTGTTGCTGAATATGCAACAACGTTTTTAGCATAATCTGATATACTGGCAGCATCATCAAATTTATCTAGTGCTTTAGTTACCTGGTCTGCTGTTAAAGCATTAGCATCCTCGTAGTAACCAAAAAATTTTGCTAAAAATATCAAGGCATCCTGCGTTGACAATGAAGTGTCTAAACCGGTAGCTACATTTGTAGCATCGGTTCCGGTATATATACCAAGATCTTTAAGTGTTACTGCCTTGTCAGCGTTCGTTACTGTAGCTTGCTCAGCTGCAAGCACAACCGTAGAAGTAAACACTAATGTGACTACCAAAATTGCGGTTAAAACTTTTGAAACTAATTTTCTAGAATTTCTCATTTTCTTACCTCCCTATAGTTTATATAATTATATTTTTGAACAGAAGGATACCCTATACATAGTTCCAAATTTTTGGAATTGAATATTTAAATATTATGCGTCCATTATTAAAATAAACAGCTAATCGTTGAAAACGAAATTATGGCACCAAAGTACTGATGTGTTGAATTTTTGTCCCTGCAGAAGCATCGCTTAAAAACGTTTATAATTTACAAATCACGAAAACATAGCTACTTAATTTCATTTTTAATGCAATAAAAAATCAAACAAGCCCAGTCCAATTATTTATATCATAAATAAGATAATTAATTATAACACGTATTACCAAAAAATACAATAGTTTACAAAAAAACAGAAACTCTGTGTTGTAGGTTTACAAAGATACTTATTTTCAAACCTCACCCCACGTCACTGTCCGCGTTAAAAAGCCACAGATAACAAATGCCCCACCACAGAAAAAAGCACCCGTTTATTAAATAAACAGATGCTTTCATGTTACATTGGTTTTACTTTTACTTTTCCTGACTTTGCTTTGCCTTGTATTTCCGGAACAGGGGGTACTTCATTTTTAGGTATATGCAGTTTGTGATTACTCTCTGTACCGTGTGGATCTTTGGGGTCAGGCCTTCGCATGCCGGCTTTAGCCATACTAATCACCTCAAGCATTAGTGTTTGCTAAAACAAATTAATTATGCTTTATTCCATCTTATATGCCAAGACAACTGCTTAATACTCTATTCGTTTTATTCATATTCTCAACATTTTTACCTAAACCATTTCGACTTTTTGAATATTATAACCCAGATAATGCTGACAACAGCACTCAATCCAAAAACAAACAAGTATCCATGCGTCCAAGAATATTCCGGCATTTTTAAATTCATACCGTACCATCCGGCAATTAATGTTAATGGCATGAATATTGAAGTTACAAGAGTAAATACTTTCATCAGATTATTTTGCTCCAATCCAATCTGAGACTGATATGATTCTCTTACCTGTGTAATATATTCTCTTAAATTATTTGTCTGAGAAACAAATCTGATGCTTCTGTTATGTAATATTTCAAAAAGTTTAACACCGTTATTGCTTATCAGCTCATTATCGTTATCACATATTTCTTCAAACAGAAATTCAATTTGTTCATAATACTTTTTTGCACGAAGTACTTCGTTTCGTATTGCAACAATCTTTTCGCGCAACCCTTTTTCTGTTCCGTCAATAACATCATCATCCAGATTAGAAATTCTGCCCTCCATGTTTTCCAAATATTGGGTACTGCCGATTAGTAAGTTCCTGAAAAATAAATACATTGCGTGTTCATTTAAAGGATCGGAAACGAAAAATGAAAGAGCTGCCTGATATGATTTTTCATTTTCACATATAATGAACAGGTCATCTCGGTTAAAGTATATCAAAATCTGTGAAGGGTCATCATTAATACTATTAATATTGTACCAATCAAACGCGGCAATATTATACTGTCCAAAGCTTTCATATGTCTCAACTTGCCCCTCAGCAATATAATCAATAAGGGCTTGATTAATATGATCTGAATAATTGTGTATTTGTTCTTTACTTATAACTTTTTGCATAAAATCTTCTCCAATTGTATTTAATATTGAATTGTGTAGGCTTACTTAAAATTACTGATATGGTATAGACTGTCTTAATTAGATTTTAACCATATTGTTAAGAAAAGGTATTTTCTTGATGATACCTGTAATAGCCAAACCGATTAAAAGAATCAATACTGCGTAACAGATGCACCCGAAATACGTGCACAAAATGGGAATTGTTTTAACAATCGGCGCGAATATATGTAAGAGTGTTCCATGAATAAAGTATATACCTAATGTATTACATGAAACACGTCTGAGAATTGGAATATTTCTCTTGTATGACAACGATAAAACAAAAATAGAACAAACGTTAATCAGCGTAGGAATTGTGTCGTACCCATTCCATACAACATCCCATATTTCCCCCGTTTTTTTGGAAAAGACAATTCCAAGAGCAAACAGTATCAAGCAGTTAAAAAATATAGCAACTGTTGCGGTTGTATTTCTTTTTATAGGTGCTATGCTTTCTATTTTGTCTTTGAAATCATATGCAATACCTCCCAAACAAAAATAAACAAAAGTATATCCAAAGCTGTATTTAAAAGGGTTGAACATATTGAAAAAATTAAAATTGGTGACCTGTTGTGCCTTACCCAGATACATTAATGTCGCTGAAGCAGTATGATTTAACAATGTATTTCCAAAAGTAAAAATCGCAACTATTATTGTAAAATAAAGAAATACTTTCCGATTTGATTCAAAAACGATTTTTAACAATGGAAAAAAAACATATAAACAAATCAATGCGCCCATATACCATAAGTAATTAATCCACCCTTGATGCCATGTCCATACATACTTGATAAAATCTATTGCTGAAAGATATTCGTTTTCTATGTACATCAAACAAAAAACATTTACGATTCCCCAAACAAATGTTAATATCACAATTTTTACAGACTTAATAATATGTTTTTTTAAATCAAGCTTTCTGTTTAATAACAAATATCCATTTGCAAAGAAAAATAAAGGTACGCATGTCGACAGTACACCTTGCAAATAGTATCTCATATAAAAAAGAGCGGATGGTTTCTCTAAAAATTGGAAGTTGTATGTTGTTGAATGATACATTATTACAAATAGGATACCCAAACATTCTAATAAATCGATATGGTTCCATCTTTTTTCTGATGTTGTTGTCTTTATTTGTTCCATAGTTATATCTCCTTTGTATCGGCTCTGTTAATCCTTATTTCTCGTCAGTATACAAACGCACTCAATGTGAATGAAGCGTTCATATTGATATCACAAGTGTGTTTTAGGGTTTACGCTGTAAGTAAAAATATAAAAAATCATAAAATTCCTATGAGCATGTCCAATGTTAATGTAATTGTGCTTAACTATATTTCATAAAACATTGCCACCTTTCTATAGTATTGATCCTTCACATTTTTGTCAAGGAAGGAATAAAAACTTATGTAAAAATGTTAAGTAAGAAACAAAACAGACATCATAATAAAGCGTCAGTTTTGTTTCTTATAAACATAATATTATACCGCAGATACTTTTACCGGTGCCTATACAAATTAGGGCAATTTATGAATAACCCTTTATACATTTATAAAAGATTATGCGTTAACAGATGAAAAATCAATATAAACCGGTGTATCAACATAACCTACTGTTCTCCACTTGTGATGGTAATTCTCCGTATAACTTGCCCAGTTGCCAGTAACCCAGCAACGGAAATGATCTACTTTCCAGTAAAGCTGAACGCCGATGGTATCAGTGAGTGTATTATCTCCATACCAAACGGCCTCCGTTACAGCCTGCAAATTTTTAGTTGCAAGAGAAGGAAGCGCTTTAACTTGGCCTTTTTTCATGAAAGGTTCTGAGAATATATCCCAAATGCTGTTTTCCGTCATAGAAAGCAGAAAATCCCAATCCGCGGTAACTCCGGCACCGTTATTGTAGATATTAAAATCTGAAACCACTGTTGTTAAGGATTCAGATATATCATAAGAGGCTTTAAAAGTCGGATTTTTTGATACATCAACCCCCACACTAAAGCTGCTGCTTGTAGTGTACTGGGACTGCTTATTTATATTTTTGGGATCTGTTGACAGCGTTTTAAGCGAAGTTGATTCAGGCTGCATATGAATTTTAACTGCAGACTGGAAAAATCCTCTATCATAGGTGCTGTTACTATCCATAGGTGCTCCGTTGGCAGGGTTAAATCCGGCCCCGACGCTCCTTATCCTTAAATATTTATATTTTGGATTGTATGAGGCAATAAGGGTTATTTCCATAATTATCGAATTGTTTGTGACTTGAGTTTCAGAAAGATTCCATGCGCTCTCTATAGCCAAATAATTAAGCTTGAATTGGTTTGCGGGCAAGCTTGCCGGCTCATCTCCTACGGAATTACACATAAATTCGTGAGGAACCACAAAATCCGTTGACAATATATTTTCTATTACTCTTGCTTGTTTGGCAGTGCATAGCTTTTCAAAACCACTTAAGCACTCATTATCAGGACACTCACAGCAAGGCTCTTCTACAACACTAAAGCACCTGTCGCCATCGTCGCTTTGAGTGACATTTCCTTCGCCGCAGGTTGCCATATCTTGTTGGTATAGACCTAAGACATTAAAAGCACGATACCCCGGATAAGGTCTTACTATTATGCATTTACCTTTGAGTCCCATTCCGATCATTCTTGATAATGCTACTCCATCATTAACATTTAACAAAATAAGTGTTAACCCTAAAGCCAACGCTTCATCGATTAGTTTGTTTATTCCTATAATATTACTGCATGCATCTATTTTCCCAAAATTAATCAAAACAGCTGTATAACTGTTTAAATCATTAATTTGATTGCTAACATCATAAACTAAAAGTCCACTCTGAAATTCCTGTATTTTACTAATTAAGATATCATCTGTCATTAATTCACATCCTTTTTTCAATATATTATATAATATTCTATTATATTTTATATGGTGACAAACAAGGAGTGTGGATAAACAATATTACAATAGTAAAATTTTCTAAGCTTTTTTGCAAACCTTTTAATTATATCCCCCTAAAAGTCAGTTGCGTTCTTTTGGAAATCTAAATAATACGAATTCATTTATATTTCTGACAAAAGCAACATCGCGGCGCCTACACATGGCATGTCATATTCGGAATAATTGAAATGATCGGAATAATCTGAAGATATATTAACTCCAACGTTAACCGCCCCGGGTATTTGAGGTGTTGAAGGAAAGAACTGTCCAAATCTCGGATTTACCTTTTGATTGTATCCGACTGCCTCAATGTGACTTATATCAGCAATATTTCCACCTATAAGTGAATCTATAATTTTTTGGGCAACAATACAGTATTTACTTTCTTTGAACAATTTTCCACATCTGTTTAAGAAAACGCCTAACAATAAATCAACACCCGGTACAACCAGATTATTTGTTATATTATAGAAGCATTTAACATCTTTGGGTTGAGATTTTATCATTCCGCATTCATTTAAAACTCCCGTTATGTTTGTTCTTAGGATTTTCGTGGGAACACCGGGCGCAGGATGTCCAACTTGTTCATCAAGCGTGTTTTCTGTATAAATTCTGCTTAATTTACCATAACAACTTTTTTCCGAGTAATTATATAATGACTCGCATAGACCATATAAAGTTTCCTTCCATTTATTCGAGTTTTCATTTTGAGGCATTGTTTCTACCGCGATAAGTACCCCTAAATACGTATTTTGACCATTGCCATAGCTGCCCGTTCCTTCAACGGATTGGCTGCTATCTTTGTCTCTTACAATAATTAAAGTGCTATCATTTATTTTTCTCACACAAAGGCATAACTCATTTGCACCTTTTTCAATATAATTAAGATATTTATTATCTTTGGTTGCGTCATACATATATTTGGATGCTACGATCAAAAATCCTAAATCAGCTGATGACCCTTTATAACAAATTGAATAAAAATATTCAGGATCCATTCCTCGAGGCAAGGGAGAGTCGGGGTGTTTGTATTTACCTTCGGGTTGATTGATCATATATTCCCAAGCACGTTTGGCTGTATTTAAATATTTTTCGCTTTTTGTAGTATCAAAAGGTTTAAATATAACACTGCCTAATGCTAATATAGAAACAACATTCCACTCTGCACTGGACGGTGCAGGATGTTTATAAAATTCTTTTGCTTGCCAATCCATAGGAAAATTAAGTGTATTATACATAGCACCATTGAACAGTAAATGTTTCTTCTTTGGGTTTTTCACTCATAAAAAATTGTTTATGTGCATTTTCTTTAAAACCAACATGATTTAATAAAATTTTCACAATAATCCCCTTAATATGTGCTTTTGAAACCTTATAATGCAGAGCTTTACTTGCAATTATTATATTACGTCCAATCTGCTCTGTCAACCTCGAAAGTGTTTAAGCCAATTTTGATTTGTTACCACGAAAAAATCAAGTTTTTTACACTTTAGGTTATCACCTTATAATCACACAAAAGGCTTATTTCAAGCCCTTTATGTACACTCACTTTTCTACCCTTGACAGAAGCGCGACTGCCTCAATAAGGCGTGATAGTATCAGATTGATGTCGGGTATATTTTTTGCTGTTTTTCCGTACAAAGGAACAGGTCAACATAATTATTATGCTTTAATCCGTTGTAAAAAACAAGTCAAGAAAAAGGTTAAAACGTAACATTTTCAGCCTCGCTTTGCGAAAAGACATCGAATATGATCCCGTTTTGGATCCGATATCCAACACTGTAGTTCCTTTTCTGATACATTCATTTTCTGCGAGATAATAAGCGACCACCTCTGTATGCCGGTTAAAACCAACTCCGCAGTTTTACTGCTGTTGCGAAATGTAACTGTATTATTGAATCCAGCTTTTATTTCGCTCTATTCTGTCAGAAATGTTTCCGTAACTTCCGGCATCTTCCCATGCTTTCCGGCATTAGTCCAATATAGTGAATATGTGAACATACATCCTAGTCAGGTTGTAATACAAAAAAAGCAATCCCACCAAGCTATAATACCAGTGGAATCGCGTTTTGCTTAAAACTTTATTTTTTCTTAAATAATGAGGCTTTTATAACTCCCTTTGGGTCTTTTATTAGCAAGATCACGAGCCAAATAATAAGTCCCAGTGCCACGACCGAAAGACCCAGATAAAAATCATTGAGCATATCCACGGGTGCAGGAGAAAAGTACTCTGACCGCAACTCCACATACTCAAAAATTGCATCTACCAGCCACATCAGAGAAGCACCCCAATACATCCAACATAAAATACCGACCTTCATTTCATTTTTCGGTGCATTTTTATACCAGATAATTGTACAGATAATAGCTGCAAAAATGGTAGTAAGCAGTGTCATTAGTGACCACCTAAATTCAAAGCAGGTTTGAGCTGCTCTTTAATAACTTTTTTCTCCATTGCGTTGGTCACCAAAACCATACCAGCCCATACTGCAGTAACAAGAATAGCCATAGAGACACCGACAGTGGACATTTCAATAAGCATAGCGGACGCATCCGTCGGATTGCTTGCATTTGTCAGGAACGGGAACCACGGTACCACCTCACCATGCCACACATGTTCAAATGCCAACAGGGCAGAACCTCCCCAAAGCATATTGGTAAGCCATTTAAGTTTTCTGGAAAACGGTATTCTGATTTCCATTTCATGGTTACCGGTTTCGGCTTTGTTGTCTTTTAGCTCAACATCCTTTTTTGCCTTTGAAATAATGGTAGTTACGATTGCTTCAGCAACAGGTACAATAAAACATGCCATAAATAATTTCCTCCTCTAAATAATATGTAAACTTCAGAATAGCGCATTCGTTGTAAATTTGATTGAATTTTGTTAAATGGTTATTCCATTTATAGATTATATAGATAACGCACCCACAGCACAAGCCCGTATGGGGGATATAAATTTACATTTTTTTTACGCATTTAAAGTATTGAATTACAGATGTTTTTTGTCCTGCTTATGCTACAAAATCCTCATATTCTATTCTTAATATGCCCCGGATAGGAATTTAGAGGTTAATACAAACCTGCTATATTAATACACATTATCCAAACTCATTTAATGAAATGGTTTATTGCATTATTAAGATTATTCATTGCAATTTTATCGCCCGATTCTACAGCATCTACAATACAATGCTCAAGATGATCCTTTAATATCACCTTCCCGGTATTACTAAGCGCCGAAATAACAGCGGATAATTGGATTAACACCTCGCTACAGTCCTTTCCCGTCTCAATCATGCGCTTCACCGATTCCAGATGACCGGCAGCACGTGACAGTCGGTTTAAGACTGCTTTTGTGTTTTGATGATTGTGTGTATGCCCTTCAACATGACTGTGTGCATATTCAGTACCATCCGTGTTCTTATGCGTGTGCATATTTTCACTCATATTAAAAATTTCTCCTTTATTCAATCAATAAGCCAAGAGCCTGATTATATATAATATAGCACTTTGTTTTAAAGGTTTGTTTTTACATCCAACCATAAGGTTGGATTATTCATCCTTGTTTCTATGAATTAAAATTGCTGCTTCTATCAACGAAGAAGGAAGTAATGTAATATCTTCATATGCAAGATAACGCGGTTCCCAGTCAGGGAAAAATTTTTCTTTGTAGCTGCGAAGACCTTTAAAACTGTAAAAACGGTTGCCATAGTGGGTAAATGAATTTGCAAGTTTTTCCGAAAAATGTGCTTTTTGTGTTCTACCCACATTTGACAGAGGAGCCATTCCAATATTAAAATATTTATATCCTTTTTCCTTATATCTTAATATCAAGTTCAATATGAGAAATGTCATTGTATTATTTGGTGATTGTTTTTTAAAACGCATTAAATCAAGCGAAATGGATTCATTGTTATCATACGAAGGCATTATTGTTGCAAATGCAATTATTTCATTTGATTCTTCTTGTTTTAAAATCGCAACAGGCGAATGACTTAAATATTTCTTATCAAAACTGCCTAAAGAAAATCCCATTTCCTTTCTTCCTGACAGCCATTCATCTGAAATTATCTTTAAATCTTCATATAATTCATCCGGCAATGATTCATACAATTTAAATGAATATCCATCCCTTTGAAAACGGCTCATTACATTCCTAAAATCCCTGAACTTAGGGCCTGTCAATTCAAAATCCTGCAAATTTACTACAGCTGTTTCTCCTAGTTTAAAAAAGTTGTATCCGTAATCATGGTAGATTGGCAATAATGATTCCCCAACTTCATAAAAAGCAGCCTTATATCCGTATTCATCAATGAAATCATAAAACTCAGACAACGCATCACTGAAACATTTTTTATTACCAATTGGGTCACCAAGAACTACAAATATGTTGTGGCTTTTTTGATACACTATTGCAACTTGACCTGATACAGCCCAAAA
>CAZYYT010000009.1:0-332 GCA_964651775.1 uncultured Oscillospiraceae bacterium
GATAAATATGACGAAAACCCGCCTCAAAAAGGCGGGTTTGTCCGTGGTCTGAAGTTAGTACCAAGTGGTACTAACTTTTTTTATTGTTCTTACGTACGCTCTTAACCTTTCCTATCACATGAAGATGGGAACGGCGAAGAATGTTACCTCGTGATGTCCTTCACAAGTGATTTCAAGGATGAGATTGTTTTTTCCGATAGAATTTTCCCCTGCGGTGATTGTAAATTCTGCCGAGAACTCACCAAGGCAAATTGACTCGTGAACGAAAAGAGTTGAATCACCCGCTATCTTCCAGCCTTCGGGCATAATCCAGCGAAGTCCGAATTGCTTTT
>CAZYYT010000009.1:342-1404 GCA_964651775.1 uncultured Oscillospiraceae bacterium
ACACCATATTGTTAGTTGCACTAAGCTTCATTTTAATTTCACCAAGTGGTGTTGTTATTGGCCCATCAAGGATTTCAAGAACGAAATCTGCTAAAACGGAATGTTGTCTAAGAATGCTTTTTGCTTTACCAACAAACCAAAGTTTTCCATTTAAGTATGCCTTCAAAGCTTCGTCAGTATACTCTGTTTTATCATCTGTAATTTCGATTTTAGCATTTCTTAATGTGGACGGATGCATATCAATAATTCTTTGTGTAAGTTCGGTACAAGACTTTGGAATATCGTAGGCAGTACGCAAGGGACTTGAATCACGCCCATTGTCAATAGTATTGTAGTACCAAAGTGTTGCACCGGTGGAAATACACATAGTAACAATTTCGTCACCAATGTATTCTTTCCAATCAGTTGGGATTTTTTTCGTACCATACATAATGCCAAGAAGTGCCCCTGCAGTTGCACATGTGCAGTCTGTATCATCACCGCAATTACAAGCGATTATCACCGACTTTTTAAAATCGCACTCTCCATAAAGAAGCCCTATGATTGTGAATGCCACATTGCCCGGTGCCTGAAACCATCCAAGCTCGGGATCATCAAGTGACATTTGAAGGATTATGCTTCTCGCATCTTGCCATGTTTTTTTGCTGTCATAACATTCAAGCACTGCGTTAACAAACCTTGCCATTTTAGAGTCATTCGGAATTTGTGCAAGCCCAATTTCAATAAGCTCTCTTATATCAGTTATTATAAAAGCTGCAGATTCCATTGCCGCAACAAAGGCTGCTGCATATGTACCTTCGGCAAAGCCATGGTCAACACTTGCATCCTCGCAAGCGTAGTACACTGCCTTTTCAACATCGCCGGGATATAATGTTGCCCAAACCTCGGTCCTTATCCACGCGCCGTTTGAATGCTTCCAGTGGTTTTTAACCTCTCCCGAAAGTGGTGGTGCAATGCCTCTGCGCATATTTGACTTGCCAATGCCATATTCGTTCCAATAGGGTGTTATATACTCTGTCCAATATTCACCCAAGAGTGATGAATTAATCCTTTCAGGACCAA
>CAZYYT010000009.1:1414-29409 GCA_964651775.1 uncultured Oscillospiraceae bacterium
TACGCTGCCTTAAGCCATACAAGCTGAAGGTCAAGGTCGTCATTTGCAAGTGGGGTTCCCGGTGGCGTTGAAAATCCCTCGCAGTTATTTGTTTCCCTTGTTCCCTCATATGGCACGCCCAGTGTTCCGCCAATGTTTTTACCAAGCCAACAAGCATATACTTTGTCCTTTACTTCTTCACGATTTAGTTTAATCATAAAAATACCCTCCTTACATTTTATAAATTAATTGTACCTTTTAATCTGTAAAATGTCAGTAGGGTATTTTAACATTGTTTTAGGCTTTTTTTCGATATTGCCCAGGTGATGTTTTGTATACTTCCTTAAAATGCTTGTAAAAAAGCTTTTTGTCGGAATAGCCCGATTGTGCCATTATTTCCTCTACAGTTTTATTCGTATCGCCAAGCATTTTTGCGGCGTGTTCAATTCGCCTTTCTTTAACATATGCTGAAAAGCTTTTGCCAAAATGCTCCTTTAGTAATCTGCTGAAATACGCAGGATTATAAAAGCTTTTTGCCGCAATGTTTGAAAGTGAAATTTTGTTTGCAATGTTTTCATCAATGTAGCTTATTATTTCAGGTAAAAATTCTTTTGCTTCACTTGAGTTTATGCCATAAAGCTTTCTCAGTAGCTTTGCAAATACAATCTGCATATACCCATGAAGAATTGACTTATATCCTATGTTCTTTTTATCATATTCGTTAGCCATTTTGTGGATTATCTCTTCTATCTCAAACATTTCTTTTCCTTCAAAAAAAATGCTCTGCGAGTTGTATTCTCCCATTTCTGAAAATTCGGAAAACATACTGTGCGCAAAAAGCACGTTTATGCTTTCTGCATTAATGAGCTCGCCACTTAAAAATTCCGGCGTTAAAAGAATGTTGTAAAAGGTTGTTTCAGGATCGGGAACAAATCTGTGCGATTGACCGTAGCTTATAAAAAGCAGGTAACCACGCGTTGCTTCGTATTCATTTCCATCAATATAGTGCTTTGCCTTGCCATCACTTGTGTACACAAGCTCAATAAACTCGTGTGTATGTGCCTCTGTTTCAGCCGTGTCGTGGTTTTCACTAACCATTATATTTTCGGCATCACTTATCACATCTGCTTTTTTATATATAAACACCCTTCTCACCTCTTTTATTCTATCGTATATACGAACCCATCAGACTGAAGGGTTATTGTATCATCAGTATCAGTACAATAGACTTTTATATTTTTCTTTTCACAAAGCCCACTTTCCGGGTCTGTAGTGCTTTGTGTAATCTTCTTTGTTTGTTCTGCTTTTTTACGATTTTTACGTTTCTTTTTAGATGTATTGTCTTTTTTCATCATCTTTTATTACCATATTTATTATACCACAAAACGAAGAAAAAGCCCAGAGTTTTCTGGACTTTTTTATTGATTCAACATTTTATTATCTAACCAATTCAGCATTTGTTATCGGGCACATGTTAGTAAAGCTTTCCCACGCCATAACCTTTACAAAGTCGTAATCAACTTTTGTATTAAATGTCAAGTCGCTTCCATTATATACTGCCTTTTGCATACTAACATATTTGTTGTTTTTATAAAACGCAATAATAACAATACTTCCTTTTTCTATTCCACCAAGTGATACATTTATTGTTTTCCTGTCATCAGAAATGGTGGAATAGGTGTATAACCCAACTCTTTCGATATTAATTGTGTAAGTACCATCAATGTAATTTTCCACGCCACTTCTTGTAAGTGTTATTGTGTCAACGCTTGAAATATCAACAGCTTTTTCTCTGCCATTTGGGGCAAGACTGTCGTTTATTCTAAGTGTGCCGCCAGTAAATGTTGGTGTAAGCTTAATTTCATTACACACCTGTGGAACGAGGATAGTATATTCCCTTACATCACCTCTAAACACACTATTCCATTCACCAATATTACTTGTAAGGTTTTCTACCTTTGCCATTGAGCTAACCGAGATCACTTTTTCCGCAGTTAGTTTGCTTCCATCAACCGTCCTTGCGTAAATGGTAACCGTCCCATTTATGATTGGTGTTAAAACACCATCCTCGGTGATTGTTGCAACCTTGCTATCACTTACTGACCATAAAACATCTTTATTTACTGTGTACTCCGGCGTAACAGCCGCTGTGTAAGGTGTTTCTTTTGAAATTTCACCCACACCTGTTATTTCAATTTTTTCTGCAAGCTTTGGTGTAATTGTTATATTTGCATTATTTATTTCTGTAAAATTGTTACTGACAGCATCACCATACTCCGTTGTATATAGTATTTCAATTTCGTTGACACCAATGTTAGAATATTCATCCACCTTAAATTCAAGCTCAAACGGGATTATTGTTTTATTCTTCGGAGTAGTTCCAGCATCACTATATTGGCAGATTAAAGATAGCGTTGTGTAGCCGTTTTCAGTTTTTTCACTATCTTTTTCAACATACCTAAAATCAGTGGGTATTATTTTGTTTAGCTTTAAGCATTCCGGGTATTTGACATCAACAACCATATATGAAACATCTTTCGCAGATGCAAAGTGGACAGTTTCTGTAATTTTTTCACCCATCATAAATGAGCTTCTGCCTGTTATTGTTATAGTTTCTAAGGCAGATTCAAACACATCTGCATATAACACCAAATCACTTGTTACTGGTGCAGCTTTATCGTATCTATTCATTTTATTTTTGTCGTAATATAGGTTATATGTTTTATCCTTTAAAAGGTCTGATATATCAAGAGGAATATTTTCCTCGCTAAACTTCTTCTCAACTAAATTACCAAGCAAATCATATACTGTCAAATTATAAAAATAAATCTTTTTTGCGTTTTTGAAGTACGTGTTCCCTATGCTTATCGATATTTTATTATACACCTCAGGTCTTCCCTTGAAATTTACAGTTTCTAAATTTACACACCCATTGAAGGCATTATCATATATGTTTGTTACGCTGTTGGGAAGATCTATCTCCGTTAAACCGCTACAGGAGTGAAAAGCACCTTGATCAATAACTGTTACACCTTCGGGAATGCATATTTCGGTCAAACTACTGCATTTGTAAAAAACATAATTTGCTATACTCGTTACACTGTCAGGTATCATTATCTCCGTTAAGCTATAGCAGCAGCCAAAAGCATAACTTCCTATATTTGTTACGCTGTTGGGAATAACTATCTCCTTTAAACTGCCACATTCTTTAAAAGAATTACCCCTTATACTCGTTACACCATTAGGAATAACTACCTTCTTTAAACTGCTACATCCCATAAAAGCAGCGCCATCTATACTTGTTACACTGTTGGGAATCGTTATATCCGTTAAACTGCTACAGGAGTTAAAAGCACTACCACCTATATTTGTTACACCGTTAGGAATAACTATCTCCGTTAAACTTCTACATATCCAAAAAGCACTATCACCTATACTTGTTACAGGGTACCCACCTAAAGTTGACGGTATTGTAATACTTCCACTTATTAACGTGTCGCATTTTGTTATTGTTGCCGCACCATTTGAAACAGTATATGTATAGTATCCTTCTGTTTCGGCATTTGCAGCTACAGATATGCCAAGCAAGACAATACATACAACAGTGCTTGCTACAAATAACTTAATCAATTTTGTCATTTAAACCCACCCTTTAATTATGTCTAGGTTCATTATAAGCTCGTAATATATAGATATCAAGTCAGATGACAAAATTTGTCAATTTTCGATAAAAGCTCCCTTTATACACCACTGAATATATCTATTCTCGATCAGGTGTATAAGGAAGCTTTGTTAAGCACTTTATTCCATTGTATAAACAAACCCATCAGACTGAAGGGTTATTGTACCATCTGTATCAGTACGGTAGACTTTTATATTATTCTTTTCGAAAAGGTCAAGTACCAAAGGTGATGGAAAGCCATACTCGTTTTTTTTACCCACAGATATAACTGCTGCACTGGGCATAACGCGATTAATAAAACCATCTGTGCTTGATGTATCACTACCATGGTGGCCTACCTTTAAGACATCTGCGTTTAAATCAAGGCCTTTGGATAGCATGCTTTCCTCACTATCAATCTCCGCATCTGCGGCAAACAAAATATCCAAATCCTTATAAGTAAGCTTTAAAACTGCAGAATAGTTGTTGATTTTCACAAACTCACCCTCCTGTGGGGCAAGTACAACGCATTTTATTATGCTATCAAAAAGCGTATCGCCTTGTCTTATAATTTGTGTTTTACAGCCGTTTTTTTCAAGCGCAATAAGCATATTTTCATAAGCCTTTGAAGTGTGCGTCCTATCCACCATATAAAATGCGCCAACCTCAAAACTTGCGATGATTTCTGCCATGCCTCCTATATGGTCAGAATGCGGGTGTGTTGCTACAACATAGTCTATTTTGTTATAGCCAAGTCCCTTTATAAACTTTGTAAGTGGTGTGCCAAATTCTTTAAGTCCGGCATCTATAAGCATACATTTACCATCAGGAAGCTCAACAAAGGAGCTGTCTGCCTGACCTGCGTCCATAAAGTGCACCTTTAAAAGAGCACCACTGCTTATATTTATTATTCCCCTTCTGCCATCGTACGAAACTGTGTATCCAAAGCCCTCTGCCACTGCACGAAGGGGCACATACATCCTATCTTTTACAATTACGGGGTGAGATTCAACATCTACCCTTTCGCCATTTTGAAAAATTGCTTTTTCACTTACTGAAAATTCTGTTAAAATATCGTTTTTTAGGGCAGTTGCAACGTGTTTTTCTTCATCCCACGTAATTTGTGCACCAAGTGATTCACCCACTGCACGAAGTGGCACATACGTTCTTCCATTTTCGATAAATGGCCCTTCGGCAGAAGTTAAGATATTTCCGTCAACATAAATTTCAGGATTAAGATTTGCATATGATGCGTACGAAAATGCAAATACAGCAATTGCAAAAGTAAGTATAAAGGCTATGCTTTTTTTACCAAACATCATTATTCTTTTCTCCATTTATAAATGTAGTAATATTCTCCGCTGTCATAGATATACAGTTTTCACGTGCCTCAATTGATGACCACGCGATATGTGGGGTTAACACAACCTTTGATTTATCTTTAACATTTAAAAGGGGCATATTCTCCTCTGGTGGCTCCTGTGAATACACATCTATTGCCGCACCTCGGATTTCACCTTCATCAAGTGCTTTTGCAAGGGAGTTTTCATCAATTACTGCACCACGACTTATATTTACGATTACTGCACTTTTCTTCATCATTTTAAGCTCTTTTTCACCGATAAGGTGCATTGTTTTTTCATTAAGGGGTGTTGAAATGGTGATAATATCACACTCTCTTAAAAGCGTTTCGATCGTAACTATATTGTACTTTTCCTTTCTCATTGCACCACTTACGGAGCTATAGCACACCTCTGCCCCGAAGGCACTTGCAACATCTGCAGTTCTGCGCCCTATTGCCCCCATACCTATAATGCCCCACTTTTTGCCAGATATTTCATTAAAGGGCCTGCCCATGTGATTTGCAATGCCTGATTTTGAATATTTTCCACTTTTCACATAATCATCGTAGTACCTTATATTTTCCATAAGTGAAAACAAAAGCGCAAACGTGTGTTGACAAACACTTTTTACGCAGTACCCCGGTACATTTCTTACATGGATGTTTTTTTCCTTGCAATACTTAACATCAATGTTATTAAAGCCTATGGCAAACACACATATAAGCTTTAAATTTCTGGCACTTTTCAAAACCTCGGCATTTAGTTCTACTTTGTTTGTGATTACAACATCGGCATCTTCTATACGCGCTTTACATTCATCCTTAGTAGTTGTGTGATAAATAACACAATCCCCATGTTTTTCAATGGGTGAGAAATCAATATCCTCACCCATTGTTTTGCCATCTAAAATTACAATCTTCATTTAATTTTCCTCAAGCTTTTTAAGTTCTTTTATATCAACACCGGCATTATTTCTTGCCTTTGCAGTTTTAAGAGTTTTAATATCCTTTACAGAAAATTCCTCAATATCTGTTTCGATATCGTTTTCAAGCTTTACCTTTACAACGCCACTAAATGCCAATGTGTTCAACACAGTCCCATCTCCCTTAGGCGTTGAAACAAGTGAACCTACAGATGGCATGCATTTTGTAAATTCGTCATAGCAGTTTTGCTCGTACTTAAGGCAGCACATAAGCCTTCCGCATGTGCCGGAAATCTTTGTGGGATTAAGGCTTAAGCCCTGCTCTTTAGCCATCTTGATTGAAACAGGATGGAATCCATCAAGAAAGGATGCGCAGCAAAGCCCTCTTCCGCATATGCCAAGTCCACCAAGCATCTTTGCTTCATCTCTTATACCTATCTGGCGAAGCTCTATCCTTGTTCTGAAAACAGAGGCAAGGTCTTTAACAAGCTCACGGAAGTCAACTCTGCCTTCGGATGTAAAATAAAAAAGAACTTTATTTCCATCAAAGGTATATTCAACATCAACAAGCTTCATATCAAGGTTATGCTTTGCGATTTTCTCTTCACATATACTGAAGGCTTCTTTTTCTTTTTCTCTATTTTTGGTAAGCTGAATTTCGTCTTGTTTATTTGCAATTCTTACAATTTCCTTAAGCGGAGAAACAATCTCCTCCTCCTTAACCTCTGTAATCGCATTTGAAACATTTCCGTATTCAAGACCACGCGCAGTTTCAACAATTACCGCTTCACCAATATGGGGTGTTAATTCACCCGGTGCAAAGTAATATGCTTTACCTGTATCTTTAAATTTAACTCCTACTACCTTTACCATGTATATCCTCCCAACAATCTATCAGCATATCCACAATCCATAAATCATATTTCATAGATGTGTTAAGCTGCATCTTGGTTTTTGATGTTTTTTCTATTATATCTATCACTGCTGTCAGCGTTACCTTTGAGGAAAATGCCTCCAGCAAATTTTTCATATCTTCATTTACTATTTCTGATTTTGTTTTAAGTGCAAGCACATCACGCATAAAGCTTAAGAAAAGCTCAAACCACAAATCACAGTTTGCAAAGCCCGTTTTGGGTGATTTAATTCCAAATAAATCTGCAACCTTAAATATTGAACTTCTGCCACCCGTTAAGCCGGCTACCGCTTCAAACATAGCTTTTCTAGTTCCAAAAAACTCTTCATTCTCACATATATTTATCGCACGACCGATTACTCCACCGCTGTACTTTGCAACAAAGCTTGCCTCTATATCAGGTTTTGAGTACACCATCGCGACAAACTTTTGTATATCACTTTGTGAAAAAGGCTCAAAGCTTACTTTTATACCCCTTGAACGAATTGTGGGCAAAAGATTTTGTGCATTTTCTGATATTAGAATTATTATGGCATAGCTTGGTGGCTCTTCAAAGGACTTTAATAGCGCGTTTTGTGCATCCTGATTCATATTATCAGCATTTTTTATGATGAAAATTTTCTTTTTTGCTATTGCGGGCCTAATATAAAGTTCATCTGTAAGGGCGCGTATATCATCAACCTTTATTGTACCCTCGGGGTCTATCACAAAAAGGTCGGGATGGGTGTTTGCACCATGCTTTTTACAGTCTGGGCACATTCCACAGGGCTTTTTATCGCCCGTGCAGTGTACTGCTGAAGCAAAAAGCCGTGCTGCAGTAAACTTGCCCACACCATTTAATCCTTCAAAAATATAGGCTTGAGAATAGCTTTTATCATAAGCACTTTTAAGAAGGCGTTGAGTCGCTTTTTGAGATGTCAGAAAACTTTTCACTCTACTCTACCCTTTTTTGCAATGTATTTTATAATTGCTATTAAAATTGCATTCACTACATAAAGCGCTGCCGAAATCAAAACACCAAGGCCAAGTCCGTTATAAACACGCATATATATTGTAGTGGCATCGGTAAACACGTGGCAAAATGAATTTATCACAGATGCAAACAAAATTGAACTGCCAAGCGCAAGCAAAAACTGCGCTATCTCACACTTTGTTTTATTTATATTTATATAATATACAAAGAGAATAAGGCAGGGCCATCCAACCAAAAACTCCTTTGTTCTCGGGCGTGCCGCCATCATATTGGTGATGGTGTTTCGCATTGAAGATTCTGCGCCGGATATTTCCTTAACATTACCGCTGCGGATAATGTAGATAAGTCCGATAACACCAACTATCCCGGCAAGGATTACCCAATAAACCTTGATGTCCGCCTTTAAAAGGTCAACCATTTTATTAAACACATTTTGATTATTTTTACGTGCTTCAATAATAAAGTAAGCCACAAATGAGTATACAATAGGTGCAATAAGTGAAAGCTTTATACCCCTAAAAATAAGTGAGTTTAGGTAATAGTCTGCACCTGCAAGCATTGCTGACTGTGCGATGCCTGTTATTAGTAAAAGAGCTAATGTAAGAATAATTGTCCCGAGTGTAGCAGTTAAAAGCTGCATTTTTCTGCACTTTGTTGATATAAAGCTGTACACAACTGTTATAGAGAAGCAAGGTGCTGTGACTGCATAAAGTGAAGGATAAAGAAGCACTATTCCCTCCGGTGCAATAAATGTAAACAAAATGCTTAGCGCACCACCTAACCCAGCAAGGATTTCAAGCCACTTAATATCCTTACCAGAAAGGATTTCAATAACAACAAGCCACATAAGTATCATTAAAAGCATTGCTGCCGCTGACACAAGACGTCTATTTATACTGTAGCCATCAAGCGTTGTATTCATTTCCTTTGTGTTAAATCCAAACTCCTCAAGCTTTTCAATTGCCATTTTTGTTGCAAGAGTCGTTTTTTCATCCTTTTCGGAAAACTCTGCATTTCCGTTTGTAAGCTGAAGAATGTTTACAAACCTTATATTTCTGTCTACAACAGAGTTAATAATTTTTTGATACCTCTGCTCATAATCAGTGGGAAGACCTTTGTTAACGAGATAATCTGAAGTGTCGTAGCATCTTATAACTTTGCCATTTGCACTTTTCACAAGCTTATTGTAGCCGATTGGCTTTTGGTTAGAAAGCTGTGTTTCATCTTCCGTCAAAACAAGTGTAAGGTTATTATCCTTAATCACCTTTACGAAGCCTTCGTAGTTTTTCTTTGCCTCTTTAGTGGTAGCATCCATACGTCTGAGGTTTTTCTTAAGATTAAGATACTTAATGTCGTACTCTTTTATAATAGAATCGACAAGCTTTATATATTCAGTATTATTATAGTCACCCACAATCATTGAAAGGGCAATATCAAATCCATTATCCCTTGCCATGTCAAGCTTTTGCCTGTTTACACCAAGCATAATCTGCCATTCTGTTCCGTTATCGTTTAAAATGGCATACACATCTGCACCAAAAGAGGTTTTTACGTGCTGATACTCGCCGCTCGTGTATTTTGCAGGAATCCAAGTCTCAAAAAACTTTTTTGTTTTTTCATCACTTGTTACAAATACATAGCTATTATCATGGATTTTATCGTTTCTTAAAAGATTTGCTATTTCAGTGCTTTCATTATCATACTTATGGCATATATCCTTGTATTTTGCGGCAGTAACGAATCCACTTTCTGAAAGTGAGTTTGCACTTTCCTCACTTATTAAAATTGTGTTTACACCAATTTTTTTATTATCTTTAAAGGACTTTACAAGCTCCTTTTCACTGAGCGTTTTACTAAAGCTGTTGTAGTTTATTGCCATAACAACATCTTTATTATTATTTTCTGTTTTTAAGCGCACAGAAAATGCAGGAAGCATCACCGCAATTAATAAAACTGCAATGATTATTTTTGCTATTACACCCTTTTTATTCATTAGTTCTCCTCCTCTGTTTTCCTGCCACTGATAAGCATTTTAACCATTCCGTTAAACCAAAGCACAGCTATATATGTAGTTCCGCAAAGGCAAAGCGGAAGGATAAACCCTATCTTCCTTGTTAATATACTTGGTGCAAAAAGTTTAAACACCACAAACACCAAAAAAGCACAGATGCCTGCCGAAAGTATTTTAAAAACATTTTTTCCAAGTGATTTATTAAAGTAATTACCCGTTACCTTTATCATTGCCAAAGAAATATTTACTGCATAAAGCGTAAATAACACTGTTGTAGCCATCGCCACTGCCCATGTTCCATAAGGAAGCAAAAAAGTGTTTAACAAAGGCTTTAGTGCCACTACTAAAATTGTGCCAATAACAGTGTATGAATATTTCGAGTCAAGATAAAGAATCTTATTAAAAAGCTCCTGACAAAGATATCCAAATGCACCTATTGTGTATATTGCAAAAAGCACCGACGTGGTATGGGTTAAATCAGGGGTAAATTCACCACGCTCATATAAAATACTTATTATGTTTTCTCCAAAGCAACATACCGTGAGAATGAACGGAACAAATATTGTAAGCATTATTGTTATAATGTACTGAAGAAGGCTTTTAACATAGGCTTTATTCCCCTCCTCATAATTTTTACTGATAGATGGGAATACAACATTACTCATAGCAACAACAAAAACGCTTGAAATTGTAATAAACAAATTTGATGCGTAGTTTATTGTTGTTGCGGCGCCGTGCTCTCCACTAACGAAGGCTTTATCTATCATAAAGCAAAGCTGAAACATCATATTAGATATAAATATGAAAAGTATTTCCTTATTATTTACAAGCGAACCCTTGCCTGCATTTTTGAAATTAAGAAGCCTGTAGCCCTTTTTATAAAAGGACGGAAGCTGAATTACAATATGCAAAAGCCAACCGATTGTTGTAACCACACCAATAGCGAATATGCTTGCATTCGGGAAAAAAAGTGATGCTATTATAATAGCATTGAACGGAAGACTCATAACCGAGGTTATGAAAAACACCCCGCAGTTTTGAAGCACCCCCGAAATGATATATGCCACAATAGTAAATAAAAATGACGGAAGCATTATATACATAAGTGTGGTAGCCTGAGAAAGCCCTTCCTCGCCAAGTCCAGGCAAAAGAAGCTTAACCACAGGCCCCGCAAAAACATACAGGATTGCCGTTACTAAAATAATCACACCGCTACATTTTGTGATAAAGGCGGAGGCATACTGCCTTTTTGATTCTTCACTTTTATATTCTTCTTTGTTAAGCTGTTTAATTACAAGTGTTGAAAGTGCAACACCAATACCTGTGAATATAAGGTTAACTAAACCGAAAATCTGGAAATACATATCGGTTTCTATTGTTGCACCAAAGCGTGATGCAAATATTATGTCACGGAAAAATCCAAGCCCCTTTGCCAGGATAATCCCAAGTACAACCATTATATATGCCACACCGTTCATACGAGTTCTCCTTTGTCTCTGTCGTTTGAGAGTACAATACTCCTAACCATATAATAATATACTACTTTAGGGGGTATAGTCAAGTAAATAACACATTTTTTATGCTCTGTAATAAAAAAAGCGTTGTTTCTATTGAAAACAACAAATATTTAATGTATAATTATCCCAATGAGGTGATTTCTATGATTATTAAAAATGGTATGATTTTAAACGATGAATTTAAGTTTATAAATGCCGATGTTGAGCTTTGTGGTGACGAAATTAAAAGTATTCGTACAATCGATGGTGAAGGCATTGATGCTACCGATTGCTATGTTGTTCCGGGCTTTATAGACACACATTTTCATGGTGCAATGAATACGGAATTTCTTAACCCTCTCCCAAATGCATTTGACATGGTTTCAACACTTATGGCAAAGAATGGCACAACATCTATAGTGCCTGCACTTTCAGCTAATCCAAAGGAAAAAATGCTTGGTGGAATTGACTATCTATTAGGTTTTATGGGCAAGGAAAAAGATAACAATGCAACCATTTTAGGCGTACATTTGGAAGGTCCGTTCTTTTCATTAAATAACAAGGGTGCACACCTTCCCGAAAATATCAGAAAGCCCGACGTTTCCGAATTTATGGAGTATGTTGAGCGTGGCAAGGGCAAAATCAAGATTATTACGATGGCGCCCGAAGAAGACGGTGCTGATGATGTTATAAGAGCGGCTGTTAAAAATAACGTTACCGTTTCCATCGGCCATACAGTTGCCACAATGGATGAGGTTTTCCACGCAGTAGAAGTTGGTGCAACACAGGGCACACACACATTTAACGCTATGAAGGGGCTTAACCATCGTGAGCCGGGTACGGTTGGCGGAATACTCTTTAGTGATGCCAAGGCTGAGCTGATTTGTGATTTCTTCCACGTTCACCCCAAAATGATTAAAATGGTTTATGACCTTAAGGGTGCTGAAAAAATTAACCTTGTTACAGACTCTGTCTTTGCTAACGGAATGGAAGATGGTGAGGTAATAAGAGGTAATAGAAAATACATAATCAAAGACAATCACGTTTTTACTGAAGATGGTACAATTTCGGGAAGTACAATATGCCTTATAGATGCAGTAAGAAACCTTGTTTCTATTGGAATTACACTTGAAGAGGCTTGTATGATGGCTTCTAAAAACCCTGCAGAGTCAGTCGGTGAATATGGCCACTACGGAAGCATCACGGCTGGAAAATCGGCAGACCTTGTAATTTTAGATAAGAATCTTGAAATTAAGCACGTTATATTAAGGGGCAAACTTATATAATACAAAAGCTAAAAATTACTTTACCGTGCACTCAAGTAAATATGTAAAATAAAAAATACTACCACAAATTTATTTGTGGTAGTATTTGTATATTTCACTTGCATTTTTTTCGCTTATGCCTTTAACCTTTGAAAGTTCGCTTATTTCTGCATTTTTAATTTTGGCAATGCTTTTAAAGTGCTTTAAAAGTGCAATGCGCTTTGCCTTTCCGATGCCTTCAATTTTCTCAAGCTCACTTTCAAGCGTTCTCTTATCGTGAAGCTTTCTGTGGTATTCAATGGCAAAGCGGTGTACCTCATCTTGAATATTTGTTACAAGGCGAAATGCCGCCCCTGTCGGACGAAGATAAACCTCCCCTTGCTCTGCAATAAGCCCCCTTGTATGGTGTTTATCATCCTTAACCATACCAAACACGGGAAAATCCACCTCAAGTTCATCAAAAAGCTTTTTTATTGTGTTAAGCTGCGCAATACCACCATCAAGAAGTATTAGATCAGGAAGTGCTTTAAAGTGTCCGTCACCAACTCTTTTTTCATGTGTGAGCCTTCGTTTAATGACCTCATACATGGCGGCGGTGTCACTTGCCTTGTCGCTATCTTTTATTTCAAACCTGCGATACTCTTTTTTAGCAGGCTTTCCGTTTTCAAAAACAACCATTGAAGCCACCGTATCTGCGCCCGATATGTGGGATATATCATAGCTTTCAATCCTGTCTGGGATGACCTCAAGACAAAGCGCCTCGGAAAGCTCCATAACAGAGGCCTTGCGGACAGTTTCTTCAACCTTTTTAGTTTTATAGTTTACTATATTTTTAAGAGCATTGTTGTAAGCCATCTCAATTACACGCTTGTTATTTCCACGGACGGGCTTTCTAATATGCACCCTTTTACCGCTTTTTTCTGTGAGAAGATTTTCAATTGCCTCTACCCCCTCAATATCACCTGAAACAAGTATTGTTGGCGGGATATAATTATCACGCGCGTAAAATCTTGGCACAAACTCACCAAGAAGCTGGTTTTCATCACCACTTATATTGTCGGAAAGATTAAAATGGTCCTGCCCGATAAGTCTGCCACCACGGATATAGAAAACTTCGGCAGAAGAAAGCGAATCCTCGGCTGCAACTGCTATAACATCCAAATCACTGCCACTATCTGTAAGCACCTTTTGTTTTTCACCAAGGCGTTTTACAGATGCCGCCCTATCACGAAGTATTGCGGCACGCTCAAACTCATAATTTTCTGCGGCCTCACGCATTTCTTCTTCAAGAAGTGCTATAAGCTCCTCATCCTTACCTTCTAAAAAGTGTGCAATCTCTTTATACAGCTTTTTGTATTCGAAAGCGTCAATTTCCCCGGTGCAAACAGCCAAGCATCGACCCATTGAATGATACAGACACGGACGCGCTTTACCTATATCACGAGGAAACTGCTTTGAGCAGTGCGGAATCATAAATATATTTTTAAGTAAATCAAGTGTTTCTTTAATGGAGTATCCGCTTGGATACGGGCCAAAATATTTTGCACCATCGTTTTGAATTTTACGGACATAGAGCATCCTTGGATATTCTTCATTAAGTGTAATTTTAATATAGGGATAGTGCTTGTCATCCTTTAAAAGAATGTTATACCTTGGCTTATATTCCTTTATAAGGTTTGATTCAAGCACAAGTGCTTCCATCTCACTATCACATATAATGTAGTCAAGGTCACATATTTTTGACACAAGCGCAAGCGTTTTCGCGCTGTGGTTTCTTGACGACTGAAAGTATTGGCGCACACGGTTACGAAGCACCTTTGCCTTACCGACATAGATAATATTTCCCGTAGCATCCTTCATCATATAAACGCCCGGCTTATTTGGTAGCTTGTCAAGTTTTTCTTTTATTATATCGTTCATAATATCACCGTCAAAAAATGGCAGATATTAAGATCTGCCAATTCTTTATAAATTTAACATCAATTTTGCTATATTAAAATAAATAATAAGTGAAATTGCATCCACTATAGTTGTAATAAACGGACTTGCCATAACTGCAGGGTCAAGATGCATTTTATCCGCAACCATAGGAAGTATACACCCCACAACCTTTGCCACCAATACAACACAAATAAGTGTAGTACTTACAACAAGCGCAACGCTTGCATCTATGTTTTCAAGGTATTGAAGCTTAAAGAAGTTTGCAACTGCAAGCACAAGGCCGCAAAGCACTGCCACCCTTACCTCTTTCCATATTACCTTTATTATGTCCTTAAATTCAATTTCGTATAGTGACAATCCGCGAATTATAGTTACTGATGACTGGCTACCACAATTACCACCTGTACCCATAAGCATGGGAATGCAAGCAGTAAGCGCAATCTGTGCCTGAAGTGCACTTTCAAAAGTTTTGATTATCATACTTGTAAAGGTTGCCGAAATCATTAGAATAAGTAGCCACGGGATTCGGCTTTTAAAGGTATCAAAAACAGGTGTTTTAAGATATGGCTTATCAAGTGGCATAATAGCCGCCATCTTCTCAATATCCTCTGTTGCTTCTTCTTCTAAGACATCCATAACGTCATCGACAGTTACTATACCTACAAGTCTGTTTTCTTCATCAACAACGGGCATTGCAGAAAGGTCATACTTTGTAAAGTCACGGGCTACTTCCTCTCTATCCTCTGTAGTGAGGGCGCTTATGACACCCTCTTTCATAATATCTTTCATTGTAGAGCTTTCGTCTGCCAAAAGAAGTTCACGAATTGAAACAGTTCCATGAAGCTTTCCGTGAGCATCTGTAACATAGCATGTGTTTATTGTTTCTTTATTTATACCTATTCTGCGAATACGCTTTATAGCATCCTCAACATTCATATCTGAGCGCAGACTTACAAACTCCGTTGTCATAATGCTTCCTGCACTATCCTCGGGATACTTAAGAATCTCGTTAATCATTTTGCGCATTTCAGGGTCAGCCTGACGAAGAATACGCTTTACAACGTTAGCCGGCATTTCCCCTACAAGGTCTGCCGCGTCATCCATATAAAGCTCGTCAACAACCTCTTTAAGCTCACTGTCGCTAAAGCCATGAATCAAGAGCTTTTGTTGGTCATCATACATTTCAATAAATGTTTGTGCAGCAAGCTCTTTAGGTAAAAGACGAAACATAAGCGGCACTGTTTCAACTGGGGCCTCATCAAGCATTGCGGCAATATCTGCCGGGTGCATTGTTTCAAGCACATCTCTCGCAGTGCTATATTTTCTTTCTGATATTAAAACCTTTAAGGTATTCACTATTGTGTTTACTGAGTTTTCTTCCATAAATACAGCCTCCTATCTTCAATACTAAAGGCATGTATCTGACCACGGGCGGTCAATCAAAAAAGCCGATGCCCCCACAAAGGTGCTTCGGCTTAAAAATACTTGCAAGGACTTTTTAAAAATGAACGCAAAAGTCCCACCGCCCGCATCGTCGGCCGATACTTGCACCGTTACATCCTCCTGCATCCATTTCTTTCACCTCACATTTAACATTTTAAAAACATGTACTAATATATTCTATATCCAAAACAATAGTTTTGTCAACAATTAATTGTTTTGTTGAAATAATCTCTTCATTTTTTCTTCTATTCTTTTTTTCCGGGTTTGTGTCTCCTCTTTATCTTTGGTGTAGCTTTCTCCATCAAATACCAAAACGTCACCCTCGGCACCATTTTCTATTAAGGATTTTAAAACATCAATTGTGCCACCGTCTTCTTTTTCCAAGACTGCGTAGTCACCCTCAAACCTATCAATCACAAATTTCATAAAATTCCTCATTTACTTTGATTATGTGCCGCAAGTGTTTCGCTGAAAATATGGCTACCATCATTTTTTATTGTGTCCGTATGATAGTAGAGATATTCATGGCTTTGGGGGTTCATTGCGGCTTCTATAGATTCTCTACCCGGGCTACAGATTGGACCAATCGGCAGGCCCTTGTTTCTGTAGGTATTATATGGTGAATTAATCTCAAGGTCCTTATATAGCACCCTGTCAACATCATACATTCCGCCTGATATTACATATACAACTGTTGCATCTATCTGAAGGGGCATATTCACCTTGATTCTGTTTTGAAGCACACCGGATATTTTAGTTCGTTCACTATCAAGTTTGGACTCACGCTCAATAAGTGATGCAAGCGTAATAATTGTGTGCATATCATCTTTTGTCTTTATATTATTTTTAATTTCATTATACTGCTTTTCAAAGTCTGCTAAAAGGATGTTTATTACATCCCTTGCAGTGGCAGTTTTTTTGATCGAATGTGTGTTTGGGAATAAGTATCCTTGAAGCTTGTAGGTTGCACCTGCCTTATTTGGGATATCCTTTATAAAATTATATTTAAAATCCCCCTCATTAAGCTCACTTAAAAATTCATCCTTGGTGCAAATTCCCAGCTTTTCAAGACGTGCACCAATCATTTCTGCACTAAAACCCTCGGGAATAGTAAGGGTTACACTTTTACCCTTTTCGGAGGGCGTAATAAGTATGTCAATAACCTTTTCATAGCCAAGGTTTTTTTTCATTTCAAATGTTCCATAGTTAAGGTTATTTTTCTTTGGAGATTTACTAAGCTTAAATCTAAACGCAAGCTCACTTTTAATAACGCCGTTGTCCTTTAAAACCTCGGCAATTGTTTGCCCTGATGCCCCTTTTGGGATATCAACATAAACCGTTTTTCCTCCATCCGAAAGATTCGTGTATTCTTCAAAAACTGTCACTGCATTATAAAATAAAACAACAGCTATGACAGCAACAATTAAAATAATCAGTTTTTTAAGTTTCATACTAAGCCCCCAATCTTTTGTACATATAGCAAGTATAATCCAATTTTACCAAAAAGTCAAATTTTCATACAAAAAGAGATGTGAAAATTCACATCTCTTCGACAGTCTGACTCAAGCAAGTATTGCTTGAGTATTATTTAAAACTTGATTTGCAAGATAATTATAATCTGAAAGATTTTCTATTATAGCAAGGATTTCACCCTTCTGTTCCTCTGTTAAAACGCCCTGTTCTCTGGCAAGTTTTGCATCCAAATCCTCGGAAGAAAACATTACACAGCCACTTGGTGAACCATGTCTTTTGCTATAGCGTGCAATAAGCTCATCCGCGGGCTCCGCAATAACAGTCCCCTCACGATGACTGCCAAAGCTGAAAGATTCCGAATAGTATGCAATGCCATCTTTTAATTCATATATTATAAAAGTATGACCGGCACCAGGATATCTTGAAGAATAATTTGCCTGAACTGGAAGGCTTAAAACTATATTTTTTAAGTCGTTTCCATACTTATCGGCAAGCTTTGTAAGGCAATCACCACCATCTTCGTTATATACGTAGTATCCCGTTGGGGTGCTTTTCCAGTCCTTAAGTCCATTATACCACATGTTTCCATTACCATGAAATTCAAAATCCGTATTAAAGATTCCCATTTCAAGAAGCTGACAACGAACGTAAGTCCCACAATATCCACTAAAACTACCTCTTGAAAAATGCGATCTTGCACCACGGTAGATTTGTGCACCGTAATCTAAAAGCTCCTGCGATATCGGGGGCTCTTCTGCCATTACAACATTTGGAAGCATAGCAAAAATTGTTACAATTATTAAAAATAAACTTATAATCTTTTTCAAGTTAAACATTAAAATTCTCCCTATTATTGCCTATTTATGCATTAACAGGGAGAATTATATCACGTTATTGTAACAAAATCAAGTCTTTTTTAAAACTTTTTTAACATTTATGTAATATATTTATTTTTTATTGTCAAATGTTTTTTTAAACCAAGCAATCATATCCTCATAATTTTCAACATTGCAAGAAAGCTTTTCCTTTAGAGTATGGATTTCTTTTATAAGAAGCTCCATATCCTCCACTGGCGGTTCAACAAAGATTCTGTCGTGCTTTGTTGCAAGCTGACGTTGCTTGTCTAAAAGAAGCTCTTCATAAAGCTTTTCACCCGGGCGAAGGCCTACATACTCAATCTTCATATCAACATCGGGTATATATCCGCTTAATTCAATAAGGTTACGTGCAAGGTCAACAATCTTAACCGGTTCACCCATATCAAGGATGAAGATTTCACCACCGCTTGCAAAGGCACCTGCCTGCATTACAAGCTGAACAGCCTCGGGAATTGTCATGAAAAATCTGTTTATTTCGGGATGTGTAATAGTTACAGGCCCACCTTGTCTAATCTGCTCCTTAAACAGCGGGATAACGCTTCCGTTACTGCCCAAAACGTTGCCGAAGCGCACTGCAGCATACACAGTTTTTCCGGCGTTTTTTCGTTGTTTTGCAGCAAACTGCTGTACGACCATTTCGGCAATACGCTTACTTGCACCCATTATATTAAGTGGGTTTACAGCCTTGTCTGTTGATATAAAAACAAAACGCTCTGCCTCATACTTTTCGCACATGCTTGCAACATTATATGTTCCGTAAACATTATTCTTTATAGCTTCCTCTGGGCTATCCTCCATAAGTGGCACATGTTTATGTGCTGCTGCGTGAAAAACAACCTTTGGTTTATATTTCTTAAAGAGATTATCAAGTCTTTCTCTGTCTCTTACAGAGCCTATAAGCACCTCAAATGAAAGTTGTGGGCATTTTCTCCTTAGTTCCATCTGAAGCTCATATGCGTTATTCTCATAAATATCAAAAACCACAAGACGATTGGGGTCATATTTTGCAATCTGTCTGCAAAGCTCACTACCAATACTGCCACCGCCACCTGTTACAAGAATGGTTTTTCCCGATATGTAGTCAAACACATCTTTTCCGTCTATAAGTTGCTCATCGCGACCCAAAAGCTCCTGTGGGGTGATTTCACGGATTCGGCTTAAGCTTACTTTACCGGAAACCAGCTCTTCATAGGACGGAACTGAAAGCACCTTAAGACCCGTATCGCGGCATTTTTTAACAAGATTTGCCTTAGCGTCATCGCTTGTTGCAGGTATCGCTATGATAATTTCCTTTATGTTATTTTCTTTGCAAATCAGAACAAGGTCATCAGTGCCACCAACTATAGGAACACCGCATATTCTCATACCGTGCTTGTTTGTATCATCGTCAACAACTGCAACGGGAAGCATTTCTCCATTATGCTGCAGACTCTTTATAAGTGAAAATCCGGCATCTCCGCCACCGACAATCAATACTCTCGTTTTCTTAGAGTTTTTACCAATGCTTACTTTTCTTGCCACGAAGTTACGTGACATAGAAGATAAAAACCTCACTGCAGTGTATCCGATGATGCACAAAACCATAACTATAAAGTAATCAGACTCATTAAACAGTTCCTCATGAAGCACAAGCATATGCCCCAATATATTTGAAACAAATATACCTATTGCAATTGCCGAATATAAAAGCACATAATCCCTGTAGGATGCATACCGCCATGAGATTGCGTAGCAGTTTAAAAACCCCATTACTGAGCATAAGCTAAGACAAACAATCAAAATTTCTTTCAGTTTTTCTTTGTAAAAAGAAAAACTAAGAGCGTCAAAGCTATTTTCACGAAGCATATTAGCAATTTGCATAGCTATAAGAATAACAATCAAATCACAGATTACAAAAAGCACAATTCTTTGAATATTCTTAATTTTTAATGATGTTGAGTAACGCATTTTTTCATCTCTGTTTCACTTAATTTTAGTAAATTGGATATTTGTCACAAAGTGTTTTAACGCTTTTAATAATCTCTTCCTTGCTTGCTTCAAAATCACTTGCTACAAGCTTGATAAGATGAGCAATTGTCTTCATGTCATCTTCCTTAAAGCCACGGCTTGTGATTGCAGGTGTACCAACACGAACACCACTTGTAACAAAAGGACTCTGGGGGTCGTTTGGAATTGTATTTTTATTAGCTGTAATGTGCACCTCATCAAGACGATGCTCCATTTCTTTACCTGTTATATCAAATTTGCGAAGGTCAATAAGCATAAGGTGGTTATCTGTATCGCCTGACACGATATCAAACCCTTCTTCCTTAAGACTGTTGCAAAGCACCTTTGCATTTTTAACAATCTGCTGCTGATACTCCTTAAATTCGTCTGTAAGTGCTTCACCAAATGCAACTGCTTTAGCTGCAATGATGTGCATAAGGGGACCACCCTGTGTTCCCGGGAAAATAGCCTTATCTATCTGCTTTGCATACTGCTCCTTACAAAGGATAAGTCCACCACGAGGACCACGAAGAGTTTTATGCGTTGTTGTTGTTACAACATCAGCATATGGTACAGGGCTTGGGTGAAGACCTGCTGCTACCAAGCCTGCAATGTGCGCCATATCAACCATAAGGATTGCGCCAACCTCATCAGCAACTGCACGGAATTTTGCAAAATCAATTGTTCTTGAATATGCGCTTGCACCAGCCACGATAAGCTTGGGCTTGCATTCGAGAGCAATTTCACGCATTTTATCATAGTTAATCAGTCCTGTTTCGTCGTCTACACCATAAGGAACGATGTTAAAATACTTACCACTGATATTTACAGGTGATCCATGTGAAAGATGTCCGCCATGAGCAAGATTCATACCCATAACTGTATCTCCGGGGTTTAAAAAAGCAAAGAACACTGCAAGGTTTGCATTTGCACCACTGTGTGGCTGAACGTTTGCGTGGTCAGCACCAAAAATTTTTTTTGCCCTTTCAATTGCGATGGTTTCAACCTCATCAACAAATTGACAGCCCCCATAGTAACGCTTTCCGCTGTAACCTTCTGCATATTTGTTTGTTAAAACTCCACCTGCTGCCAAAAGAACTGCCTTTGAAACAACGTTTTCAGAAGCAATAAGCTCAATATTGTTACGCTGACGTGAAAGTTCCCTTCCGCAAGCAGCATAAACCTCACTATCGTATTGGTTTAGATCCTCAAAAAAGTTCATAATACTCTCTCCTTCGTAAATATATAAATTTTAATTTATAGGCCTTTGCCCGAGAAGGTTTAATCCTTCCTGGTTTTAATTTAAATTTTCCCTTACTATTAGAAATCTCTTATAAATATGACAGTATTAACTTAGAATTATTCTTTGATTTTAGAAAATCAACTACATTAAAACTGCTTTTACCCCAAAAAAACTATTTTTTATTCTTGATGTAGGAAAGTAACGCAATCGCCTTATAAGTCTACAATCCAAAAGAATCAAAATATACACAAATAGTAAATAAATGTTTAAGCCTTACCGGCTTTAACTATATCCCCGACACCATCAATAACATAGTTTGGTCTGTAGGGGAAATCCTGAATCTGCTCTTTAGAAGTAACACCACTAAGCACAAGAACAGTGTCCATATTAGACTCAATCCCTGCGAGGATATCCGTATCCATCCTGTCACCAATCATTGCGATTTCAGAACTGTGACAGTCTATCCTTTTGAGGGCATGTCTAAACATAAGTGGATTAGGCTTTCCGATAAAGTAAGCCTTTTTACCTGTTGCAATTTCAATAGGCGCAATAAGAGAGCCCGTTGCAGGCATAATTCCATGTTCTGTAGGGCCTGTTGTATCAGGATTCGTGCCAATAAGCTTTGCACCCTTGTTTACAAGTGCAATTGCCTTTTCTATTTTCTCGAAGTTATATGTACGCGTTTCACTTACTATAACGTAATCGGGATTTACGTCGTTTGTGTATATGCCGTTGTCATAAAGTGCATTTATTATGCCTGCATCACCAATAACATATGCAGAACAACTGGGTTGCTGATGAGAAAGGAAGGAAGCCGTTGCCTGTGCACTTGTATAAAAATGCTCCGGCGACACCTCAAGTCCCATTCTTGCAAGCTTGTACTGAAGCTCTACAGGTGTTTTCTCTGGACTATTCGTAAGAAAGATAAACATCTTTTTTGTGTCTATCATCCAGTTAACAAATTCCTTTACACCATCTAATATTCTATTTCCGTGATATATAACACCGTCCATATCACATATAAAGCCTTTTTTATTATGTAGATGCTCCATCGTTTTTCTCCTTTAGCCCTTGTTTCATTAATAGTCCATTATCTATTTTATATGTTTTCTCGACAAATGTCAATTGAGATTGCACTTTTTATGCAAAAAAATTCTTTATTTATACAAAAAAGGCATGAATAAAATTCATGCCCTTCATTCTCTGTTTTATTACCAATTCCAAGTATTCTTATCCATATCGCCAATTGGCTTATCAAGCTTGTCAATATCAACACCATCAAGGTTAATTGTTGTCTGATCTTTAAGATAGTCAAGGGCCTGCTTACTAGCGCTTACTGCAATAACATCAACTGTTTCAAGAGCTAATGTTTCTATTTCCGGTTTATTATAATTTTTCATATCAATCATTACCTCCAAATTAATTCTTGTTGTCTGCGTCTGCTACATCTGTGAAGTAATCCACACCATTAAGCTGGAAGATTGCTTCAACACGGTCAACTAAAATGTTACCAGCAACTGCACCACTCTGCACTTTACCATTAGGGATAATAGCTGCAAAAGCAGTTTCACCACTTACGTTAACATCATTCATGGTAATTGTGTCTGAGTAGTATCTGTCGCCACTTGATACAAATACCCATTTCATCTTACCAAGCATACCTGCTGTACTAAAGTTAACCTTAACTGCTACAGGCGTAGCTGCAACAGAGTTTTCAGCAGTTATATCAGCCTTGTTTTCTCCAAGGACTCTTGTAGCGTCAATACTCTCCGGTTCAATAACAAGCTTTGCTACTGCGACTGTTACTTCATTTGAGCTAACCTCAACACCGCCAATTGTCGAAACAAGCTTAATGATCTTGTTACCTTCTGAATCAGGTGTGTATGTAAGTCCACTTGAAAGATTTCCTGTGAAAGCTGTCTCTACACCATTAACATATGCCTTTGTGTTAGCATCTGTCACGGAATCCGTCTTTACAGCAGAAATTAAAACCGGGCTACCCTCTGTCACAGAAGATTTATCTGCCGAAATAGCAATTGAATAGGTTGTTATTTTCT
The DNA here is from genome assembly GCA_964651775.1 of uncultured Oscillospiraceae bacterium. Lineage (GTDB taxonomy): Bacteria > Bacillota > Clostridia > UMGS1883 > UMGS1883 > UMGS1883. Next base: position 24,999 of record CAZYYT010000009.1, read on the forward strand.
GTTTTGTTGCGTCTGTATTTTCATCAGCAAAGAAAGCTGAGAAAACGTCTTTTGTGCCTGAAAGATTAACATTTGTAAATACAGCACCACTTGCTGTAGATGTTATCTGCAGAGTATAAACTGCACCTGTAATAGTACCATCAGTTTCAGTATTTAGTGCATCCACATCGCCTTCAACAATAACAAGTGATGTTTCAATATTTTCACCGGCACCACCACTAACAGTAAATGTGTTGTTGGCTGCACTATATGTACCGATCAATGCCGCAAATGCTGACATTGAAATGAGTGCACAACAAACCGAGATGCAAAGTATTATCTTTAAAATACTTTTCATTTTTTCACCTCCCAAGATATTTTTATAATCTAAAAAGATACACATATAACACACTACCAATATTATACATCTGCTATGCATATAATGCAAGCCTTTTTTGTTCAGCATTATATACGAATAAACATGCTATTTTTTGTTCATTATAACAAAAACATCCGAGAAGGGGTTGCCTTCTCGGATGAAATTATTTAACTCTTACAATAAGCTCACCCTTAACACCATTTGGTGCATATGCAAAAATTGAGGTTTTTCCGGGGCCGACAGCTTCCATTTCGCCCTTTGAGTTAACCCTTACAACGTTTTTATCCTGTGACTGCCACACAATCTTATCCTTTGAGTCTGATGGTGTTGTGTAAGCTTTAAGTGTGAATTTATCACCTGTTCGAATACTAACCTCACCTTTTCCGCCACCTTTTACACCAACTATAATTTCTTCAATATCGGATTCGCCATTAAACACAAGGTTTTCGTTACCGTTTTTGTCTATATAAGAAGATGCCCCTTCAACAATAACCCCAACGTGTGCATAGCTTTTCTCTGTGCGTGCAGTGATTGTTGTAATACCTCCACCAACGGCTGTAACAGTGCCATCCGGTCCGACGATTGCAATTTTCTCATCGTGGCTTGACCAAGTAATATTATCTTTTTTCTTTGTTTCTGCTTTTACAGTATACTTTTCATCAATTTTAATACGGATTGTATCTTCCTTGATAATAATTTTATGCTTGTCAGCGCCACAAGAAGAAAAAACTGTGGCCAAAACCAAAAGCATAGTCAATATTACACCTTTTTTCATTTGTATACCCCCCAATGTTAAGTAATTTTCTAACTTTATTATATCATCAGATTTTTCTTTTTTCAACACTTTCTTTTATTTTAGTGATAATTATTGTTATATTGGAGAAATTAAAAGAAGAGGTGGAATTATGAAAAAATTGATTGCTTTTTTTGATAGTGATGAACTGGCGAAGTCCGTAGCAGAGGTCTTAAGTGAAAAGGTATGTGAAAACAGTGAAATATCTTTAAATGCCCAAAAGGCCGACCAAACGTTTGTCTCGGGCTATGCATATAAAACAACATTACTTTGCGCAGCTGCAGGGATTATTTTGGGGCTTGCTGCATCACAAATACGCGGGATTGGTTTTTTTGGAACTATTTCTCCCGTTACGGGACTTATAATAGGATGTGTTGTGGGTGCTATAACAGGCTGCCTTCTTGACTTTCTTACTTTTGACGGGGTGGAATATTTTTCAAGGCTTTCACTTTTCGCACCTGATGAAAATGAAGGATATATCTCCAGAATTCTTAAAAAGCGTGGTGCACTTTCTGTGTGCATAGAGAAATAGGATGCCTAGGCATCCTATTTCTCTAGATTCTAAATAATTTCTTTGTAATTCTGCATAAGCATTTTGGCATTTTCAGTACAACAATTCTCATATGGCACTTCCCTTTCTACATTCTGATTAATGTACAGCCCAAGATTATAATCAGGGCACCCTCAATCACAGCAAGCAGCCACATAGGAAGTATCAGGGCAGTAAATATCCCTGCAACAAAAGCAAGCAGTCCCACTCCACATGGTCTTCTCGGAACACGCCGCATATAGGCACCCCCTTTCCCTATTATTATATTAACGAAGGGGGAATTTTGTTAATCGAAAAGTGTAACCTGTGCACTTTGCGGCATACCCTTAAAGCAGCCAAAGCCTTTAAGCATTTCAATATGCGTATCACTTACGCTTGTACGGCTTTTGAAGTCATCAATAGAAAAGAACCTTCCATCTTCTCTCGCATCACAAATAGATTGCGCAACCTTATCACCAAGGCCCGCTACACTGTTAAGTGCAGGAAGAATCTTCCCACCAATATTTAAGTACTTTGTGGGGTGTGACATATAAATATCAAGTGGCAAAAATTCGATTTTACGAGCATACATTTCATTCACAACCTCAAGAATTGTGATGGTTGCCTTATCTCTGGCAGAAGGATTTTCAAGTTGTTGGAGTTCACGAAGCTTATTAAGTGCATTTTGTCTGCCCGTTGCCATTGTTTCGTAGTCAAACGTATCTGCACGAACAGTGTAGTATGACTGATAGAAGGCAATGGGATGGTGCACCTTAAAGTATGCCACCTTAAGTGACATCGTTACATACGCCGCCGCGTGGGCACGCGGGAACATATATTGAATTTTGTTACAAGACTCAATATACCATTCGGGAACGTTATGCTCACGCATCTCAACCTCATCATTTGGTTTAAGCCTTTTCCCCTTACGCACCTGTTCCATTATAGTAAATGCACGTGCAGGAGGCAGGCCACGATTTATAAGATAAATCATGATATCGTCACGACAGCAGATTGCATTTTTAAGAGTGCAAATATCCTTTTCAACAAGTGTCTGCGCGTTATTTGTCCACACGTCTGTTCCGTGTGAAAGGCCTGATATTCTTATAAGCTCACCAAGTGATGTGGGCTTTGTGTCCACAAGCATCTGACGGACGAATTTTGTACCAAACTCGGGTACTGCATATGTACCAGTTTCACTCCCTATATCCTCTGGAGTTACACCAAGCGCCTCCGTGCTTAAAAACAGGCTCATAACAGCTTTATCATCAATCGGTACGGTAGATGGGTCAATCCCTGTTAAGTCCTTAAGCATTTTAATCATAGTAGGGTCATCGTGACCAAGAATATCAAGCTTAAGCAGGTTTTCATCAATACTATGATAGTCAAAGTGTGTTGTAATTATATCACTTGTTGTGTCTTCGGCGGGGCGCTGAATCGGTGTGAATTCATGAATATCGTGTCCTTTAGGAAGTACGATAACGCCACCGGGATGCTGTCCTGTTGTGGTTTTAACCTTCATTACTCCCTGTTTAAGACGCTCCACCTCGGCATTATGAACATTGATTCCGTGCGTTTCAAAATATTTTTTTACATATCCATAGGCTGTTTTTTCTGCAACTGTACTTACGGTACCTGCACGGAAAACATAGCCCTTACCGAAAATCTCTTCCGTGTATTTATGGGCACTTCCCTGATTTTCACCTGAGAAGTTAAGGTCAATATCGGGCTGCTTATCGCCCTTAAAACCAAGGAAGGTTTCAAATGGAATATTGTGACCGTCCTTTTCATAAGGCGTTTTACATTCTGGGCAGTTTTTATCTGGCATATCACAGCCTGAGTCAAACGCTTCATCATTTACAAATTCACTTTTTTTACATTTGGGACAGCGATAGTGCGGTGGAAGACTGTTAACCTCCGTAATCTGTGCACAAAACGCCAAAAACGACGAGCCTACACTACCACGTGAGCCAACTACATAGCCCTGCTCTCGAGAGTGCTTTACAAGTAGCCTTGCGATGTTATAAAGGTCGGCATATCCGTTACCGATAACACTTTCCAGTTCACGCTTTAGCCTTACCTCCACCAAATCGGGGAGAGGGCTTCCGTAAAGTGATGTGGCAGTTTCCCTTGCAATGCGCTCAATATCCTCGGCGCTACCCTCAATTTTCGGGGGAAAGTTTCCTTCAGGAACGGGCCTTATATTTTCAATTAAATCAGAAACATAATTAGTGTTTGTTACAACAACCTCATACGCTTTTTCTTTACCGAGATACTCAAATTCCTCAAGCATCTCTGCAGTTGTTCGAAAATACAGTGGGGGCTGAATATCAGCATCCTGATAGCCTTGCCCTGCCTGAAGAATTCTACGGAAAATTTCGTCACGCTCAAGTAAAAAGTGCACGTCACCCGTGCCGACAACCTTTTTCCCAAGCTTATCTCCAAGACGAACAATTTTCCTGTTTAATTCACGAAGCGCTTCATCATCTTCTACAGTGTTATTGCGAACAAGGTACCTGTTATTTCCTATCGGCTGAATTTCAAGATAATCATAATAAGACGCAATTCGCTCAACCTCTTTTTCACCTTTACCTGATAGAACTGCACGAAACACCTCCCCCGCCTCACAAGCAGAGCCGAGGATTAACCCCTCACGGTGCTTTTCCAAGACATCACGTGGGATAAGTGGCTTTCTGTAAAAATGATGAAGGTTAGATGCACTTACAAGCTT